>JAZSAX010000030.1:0-5464 GCA_045602065.1 Clostridia bacterium | reverse complement strand
ATTAGATGATTTTTATCATGAATTATTAATAAAAGATATAGTTAAAATAGGTCCTTTAATTTTTGAACGTAGTGAGTTTTCATATGCGTTATTAGACTAGAGTGTAAATATTTTTACACTTTAGTTATTTTTGTAAAAATTTTAAAAATAACTATTTACATTTAGTTTATTCTATGGTACAATATAATTGTAAATAAAAATATTTTACAAATTCACTTTTTAAAGGAGAAAAGATTATGAAATGGTATGGAAGCTTAGAAAACAGATTAATGGAGAATCAACAATTTGTTAAAGAAATTAAAGTTGGTGATGGTGCAACAGAATATTATTATTCAGATTCACATGCATATGAAGTTGTAGATGTTAAAGACCAAAAACATATTGGTATTAGAAGATATGATGCAAAGAATAAATGTGCATATGCAAATGAGTGGACATTAACAAGCAACGAAAATAATCCAATTGAAAATCTTGTTAAAAGAGGAAATTATTGGTATGAAGAATATATAATCAAATATGAAGATTATAAATTCTATTATGAACATGTAAATGGAACAGTTTATAATGATAGTGAAATTGATAAATTAATTTGGTTAGGAAATCACGGAGTTGATATGGAGAAGTTAAAAGAAAAAGGAACAATTAAAAAATATGTTAAAAGAAACATATCAATTGGTGTAGCTAATGAATATTATGACTGGAGCTTTTAAAGCTCTGGTCATAGAATAAGGAGTAAGGAGAAAAAGATTATGTTTAATAAAAGTCAAATTAAAAGAGCAAGAAAAATATATACAAAGTCAGTTTTACCATATTATAATTCATTAGGTGATTATAGATGGGAGCAAGCAATAAAACAAGCATTTAAAGGATGCAAATTTGTTAGAGAAATGTGAGGTGGAAGAATGAAATTATCGCATTCTAAATTATCAACGATTTTAACTTGTCCAATGAGTTATTACTTAAATTACATCGAAGGAATACAACCTCTTTTAGAAAAGCCAGCATTAGCAATTGGTTCAGCTGTCCATTGGGGTATAGAGCATAACACAGAAGATTTAAGTGAGTATTATAATTCACAAGAATCAGATTATACAAGAGAACAATTGTTGAGTGAAGCAATGGTTCATGGGTATTTCAAACACAAAGATGAAATATTTGATAAGATATTAAGAGATAAAGATGGTAATAGATTAACATTAATAGAAGAGTCTCATGAAGTATTTATAACAGGCAAGTTAAAATCAAATTTAAAAGAAAACACGAATCACGATTTTATTGGTATAATAGATTTATTATTATTAACTGATAAAGGTTTTATTATAATAGATTATAAAACATCAACATATGAACCAGATTGGAATACATATTTAGACCAGATATATAGATATATATTCTTATTGAAGTGTGAATTTCCAGATATTCCAGTAATTAAAATTGGAATTATAAATCTTAAAAAGACTGGAATACGACAAAAGAAGAATGAAAATTATGCTCAATTTTTAAATAGAATGAAGTATGAGTATGAATTGAATGATGAGAATTATGTTGTATATCACGAATATCAATCAGAAGAGTTAAATAAACAATTGATAGAAGCATATTTGAATAATTTATCTAATATGTGTGATGTTGCTGAAATGATAGATAAAAATCAATTATGGTATATTAATTTCTCAGCTGCGAATGGTCCATATGGTAAATCACAATATTGGGACATATTTTATAAAACACCAGATGCACATATGTTATATAAGATTAATGATAGAATATATGATGAAGAAACCGATACTTGGTTAGATAGTAGACCATGTGTGCCAATTGACATGTTAGTTACAGAGCACAAAAATGTGCTTAATCATTATGATAAATATATTAATATATTTAATAATGGTAATTATAAAAGTTTAACAGACTATGCAAAATTTTTGTCTGAGCACTATTTTTGTGACGTTGGTTTGCTTGACCAGTATGCTAAAAACTTTTTAAAAGAAAATAAAAAATAACTATTTACATTATCAAGTGATAGTGATATAATATAATTAAGAAAACAGAAAGGAGGAATGAAATGTTAGCCAATAACATTAAAGTATTGACTGATTCAGAGCTTAATTTTTTACAGGACAGATATGTTATAACTTATATTAAAGATAAAGATTTAGTATTAGTTAAAGCAACAAATAAGACTACTGTTCATAATTTATCAGAGACTTTTTCATTGAATGTTAAACCATTAAGAAGAATAACATTTAGTAAAGAAATGATAAATATATGGGTTAGTTTAAATGAGCAAGGAATTGATATAACACTATTTAAAGTACATCAATTGTGTGCTCAATTGTTGATAACATATCAAGAAGTAAATGAAGAAAATGTTAAAGAATTAGTTAAAAAATCAATTAGACTTAAACAAAAATTTTAGGAGGACAGAATTATGAAAAGAATTAAAATGGTTCTTTATGCAGAACCAGGTGTAGGTAAGTCAGTATTTGCAAGTAAAGCACCCAATCCATTTTTCATTTGCACTGACGGAAATTATGAATGGTTAGAAGATTTTGGAGCTAAACCAGAAGCTCATGTAAATGTATCAAGTTGGACTGAGATTAAGAGTATTATTGAAAAAGGTACAGCTTTTGAAGATTATGAAACAGTTGTATTAGATTTAACAGAAGATGCTTTTAAATGGTGTGAGCAAGAATATTGTATTAGAAACAAAATTGAGCATTTAAGTGATTTAGGTTATGGTAAAGCATATGATGCAACAAGAAATGAATTCTTTATCACAATGTCAAAATTAATAAGTTATGATAAGAATGTAATAATGTTAATGCATGGATTATCTGTTGTTGAAAAAGATAGAAGAGGTGTAGAACACACTAAATATATTCCATCATCAAGAATACCAGATAAAGTTATTGATATGATTGAAGGTAGAGTAAGATATTTCTTAAGAGCATATGTTAAAGATGAAGTTCATGAAGATGGTTCAGTAACAAAGAGAAGATGGTTATCAGTTGTTCCAAAACCAAATGAGTTTGGTATAATTCGTGGAGTAGATGAAAATAAGATACCACAAGATATCCCTCTTGAATGGAGTGAATTTGCTAAAGTAATTGGTTATGATGTTGAAGAAAAGATTGAACAACCAAAGAAAGTTAAAAAAGTAAAAGAAGTTAAAGAGGAATCAAAAGTTGAAGAAAAAGTTGAACAACCAACTTTTGAAGAAGTTATCAATGAAGAACCAATAAAAGCTTTTACATCAGAAAAGATTGAAGAGTTAAAAGAGAAGGTAAAAGAACCAGTTAAGGAACAACCTAAAACTGTAAGTAACGATGAAAAATTAGCAGCTATTAAAGCTAAACTTGCTGCATTAAATAAAAAATAAGGAGAAAAGGTTATGGCAGAAATTACAAAAGAATCATTAGATTTATTAAATAGTTTATTAGGAGAAGTAAGTTTAGATGATGTATCATCAGAGTCTCAAGGATTTACAGAATTGCCAGATGGATATTATTTATGTGAAGTAGATGAAGCTAAATTAACAACATCTAAATCATCAAGTCAACCAATGGTATCATTTAGATTTACAATAGTTGAAGATGGAACAACTGTAGAGTATGATGATAATGAAATTAAATTTAAGCCATTAAATAAAACTAAAGGTAGAAAAATATTTAAGCATTATGTGTTAAAAGATACTACAAGTGTTAAAAGATTTGCAAGTGATATGTTAAAATTTGAAGGTGAAAATCAAGATGAGCCGTTATTACCTAAAGAAGCATTTATGACAAGTGAGACCCTTGAAGATGCTTTAGATATATTAACAGGCATGAGAATATATGTTCAAGTTGATACAACTGAAAGAGATGATGGAACAAAATCAACATGGAATAATGTTATTTCTTGGAAACGTGTAAGAGATTTAGAGTTGCCTCAATAATATGACTGCACTAGAATGTATTACTAAAATCTCAAATACAAATCTTATATACAGTAATTTAAAATATTGTTTTGTAACAAGTAACAAATTACCAGTAAGATATGATGGAGTATTAGCTAAACCAAATAAGATAGATGATTTTGTTGATTTAGATATATTATTAGATAATGATTTAACTACTTATGCAGGAGTTGGAATATCAATTCAAGCAAGTAAAATATGTGCAATAGATGTTGATAAATGTTTTTTAATTCCTAATGATATTAATTCAATATCAGAGATTGGTAAAGATATATTAGAGATGTTTAAAGACATTGCATATTGTGAGTTTAGTTTTTCTGGAACAGGTTTGAGAATATTATTTAGAATGCCATTAATTGAAAACTATAGTGATAAATATTATATTAAAAATTCAAATAAAGGTATTGAATATTATCAACCATCTAATTCATATAGATATGTTACAGTAACAGGTAATGTAATATATGATAACAATATTGATAATTATAATATTAATATTTTATATGAATTTTTAAATAAATATATGAAAAAACAAGAAATTATTAAATCAGTAGTTAATAATATTGACACAACTTCGTCTTATGAACAACTTTTAAAAAAAGTTAAATATAAATATTTAACAGATTGCGAATTTCAAGAGTTATGGTTTAGCAAAGCTCCAGGGAGTGGTAAAGATGAGTCGGAACGAGATTTTCACATTTTAGTTTATTTATATGAAAATATTACACAAAACAAAGAAATGATAAAGAAATTATTTGAAAGTTCATCTTATTTTAAATCAAAAGATAATAAACATCTTAATAAATGGGAATATCAAGATTATAGATATTTTGAATATATGTATAAACAAATTATAAGGAGAAAAATATGACAGAAAGACCAACTTGGAATGAAACATTTATAGATATAGCTAAAATTCTTTCTAAACGGTCAAAAGACCCAAAAACTAAAGTAGGAGCTGTATTAACTAAAAATAAATGTATAATTGGAACTGGTTATAACGGAGAACCTAGAGGATTCCAATATGATTTTAATTGGGGAACAGAAGAAAAATACGATTATGTAATTCATGCTGAAATGAACGCTATAGCTAATGCTTGTTATAATGGTTGTAATATTAAAGATTCGGAAATATTTTTAACCCATAGTCCTTGTAATAAATGTATATTACAATTAATACAATTTGGTGTAAAAAAAGTATACTTTATTCATAAATATAAAGATTATGATTTTACAGAACATATTGCTAATTATAGTAATATTGAATTGGAGCAAGTAAATGAATACAACGGAGATTAAAACTAAAAATATAATAAAATCTTTTGATGATTTATATAAATATGCTACCAAACAATTTTTAGCTTATGAAAAATTAGAGGGAATAGATAATTGGAAAGAATATGATTTTTCTATAGATTGTTCTCATGACCAGATGAAATTTAAAGATATGTTGCAAATAAGATGTATTGAAGAATTAACAGAAGCAACTCATGCTTTAGATAATAA
>JAZSAX010000029.1:0-7277 GCA_045602065.1 Clostridia bacterium | reverse complement strand
ATCCATTACAGATTCTACATTTCCAACTTCATAATTTGTTCTGTGATCTTTAACAAGAGTATATGGACAAAATACATAAGAACGAATTTGACTTCCCCATGCAATGTCTTTTTGCTCTCCTTTTAATTCATCTATAGTATCGTATTCTTCTTGTTTTCTTTGCATTTCATCATATATTCTTGCTTTTAATATTCCTAAAGCCTTAATCTTATTCTTCAACTGACTTCTTTCATCTTGGCAAGTAACAACTATTCCTGTTGGTATATGAGTAATTCTTACTGCTGATGATGTTTTATTTATATGTTGCCCACCAGCTCCTGATGCTCTATATGTGTCAACTCTTAAATCATCTTGATTTATTTCTATTTGAATATCATCAGTTATTTCTGGCAAAACCTCTAATGAAGCAAATGATGTATGTCTTCTTCCGCCTGCGTCAAATGGAGAAATCCTTACTAATCTATGTACTCCCATTTCACTTTTCATGTATCCATAAGCATTTTCGCCTACAATTTCAAAAGTTACACTTTTTATTCCTGCTTCATCGCCTTCTAAATAGTCTAGTTCTTTTACTTCGTATCCATTTTTTGTAGCCCATCTTGTATACATTCTATATAACATCTCTGCCCAATCCTGAGATTCTGTTCCTCCTGCACCTGGGTGTAAAGTTAGTATTGCATTATTTTTATCATATTTACCTGACAATAATGTTTCTAATTGTAATTTTTCGACTTCGCTTTCTAGGCTTAAAGTAGATTTTAATATATCTTTTGCTACATCTTCATCATTTTCCATATTTGCAAGTTCTGTCAAATCTTCTAAATTCGAAATTTCTTGCTTTATTTTGGTATATTGTTCTACTTTTCCTTTTAATTGTTTGATTTGTGCTAAAATTTTTGTAGTTTCGTTTGGCGATTTCTGCCAAAATTCTTCTTTAATTGTTTCATTTTCTAGCTCTTTTAATTTTTTCTCTAATGTTGAGATGTCAAAGAGACTCACCTAAACTTTGCACTTTTTGTTTTAATAAATCTAATTTTCTAGAGTTTTCTTCTAGTTCTAACATTTTATCACTCCTTATTCGTAATCTTCTATATTTAACTCTGGATATGTAAATATCTGTCCTTCTTGTGTGAATTTTCCTGAAGGTATATGGTTTTTATTCATTGTATTTGAGCCTTTTAAAAAGTATTCATATCTAGCCTTGTTAGTTAATTTTCCTCCACCTGTTATTACAGGGTCATCCCATGTAACATCAACTGCATACCATTTTTCATTTAATTTCACATAATTCCATGCATGATTTTCAGTCTCATTTCTACTGTTTGTTCCCGTTCCGATAACTATTGTATTTTCTACACCTATCTCATTCATTAAATATTGAAATGCTTTTGCATATCCTTCACATACACACATTTTGTTTATTAGTGCGCCATAAATATCATATATATGGTCTTGTGTTAATGTTTCCTCATATTCTATTGTATCTATTAAATAATTATGAATTAATTTGATTTTTTCATAATCAGTTTTTCCATCTATTTGTGTAATTATTTGATTTTTCAATTGTTTGATTTGTGTTTCATACTGTTCTACATCTTCTTTAGAATAAAATCCATCTGCTAAATATGTAATTTCATTTCCGTTATCTATAAATACATTATACCTTGTACCTGTTATTTTTGTAACTTTTTCAATATTTATATACATTTTTGTTACATCTAAATAAAAAATGTCTGGATTTTCATATACTAAGGCTTCAATTGCTGATTGATATTGAATTTTTAGTTCAACATCTCCATCTTTTTCAGATAATAATGATTGAAAAGCATTACCAAAATCTACTTTATATGTTCCTGTTTTTAGATTTTCTTTGTTTTGATATAATCCTATATATATTTTTTTTGCAGTTTCATCTAATTGATTATATAAATATCTTGATTGAGTTGCATTTTGATTGTTTTCCGAAGTTAATGTGGAGTTTTCTATTCCATCAAACATTTCTTCATCTATAATTATTGCATCATTACTAGAAGGTATATATTCTATTGTAGGAAACCCTGTTTCACTTTCAAAACTTATTTGTATTGTTCCATCTTTTGTGATTTCTTTATATATCGCATATCCTAAAATTCCTATAGTTGCTAATATTCCTATTATTATCACAGTTAATATAAAACTTATTATTTTATCCTTCATGTTTCCTCCTTAGTTTTCAACTATTTTAATTATATATTATTATTGCTTTAATTGCAATATTGTTTCGAAAGTATAATTTCTAATTTTTTGTAAATATTAGTAATATGAATTTAAAGAATTTTTTTAATAATTTAACTAAATATAATAAAAGCTATAATTTTACAATTATAAATGATAAGTTCGATACCCCTCCTACTCCGAGTCAAAAAGAGCCTAATGTATTCACAAATCTCAATGAAAATTTAGATTTTTTGAAGAGCAAATTTAATAGTTTAATTAGTCCAGATATAAAAATAAGAGAATTCAATATGTTAGCTTTAAATAAAAAATATAACTGTTTTATCATTTATATTGATGGCTTGGTTGATCCAATTTCTATAAACAACTTCGTTTTAGAGCCTTTAATGTCGGAAAAACATAGACATAGCAAAACTTTTGGTGGTACTTTATCGGAATATGTTGATAATTGCCTATTGCCTCAAAATAGTGTAAAAAAACTTCAAGAATATAAAGAGGTTATTTCTGCAATTAATATGGGCGATTGTTTACTTTTCATTGATACTCTTAATGTTGCTTTTGGAATAGATGTAAAAAAATTTCAGCAACGTAGTATTAATGTTCCTGAAAATGAATCTGTGATTAAAGGTCCTCAGGAGGGATATGTAGAAAATCTTAGAACTAACACATCTCTTCTTAGACGTATAATTAATAACGAAAATCTTGTTATTGAAAATATATCTGTCGGTAAAATTACTCAAACAAGATGTGGTGTTTGTTATATGCAAAACATTGCAAATGGAGATCTGGTTGCAGAAGTTAAATATAGGCTTGGAAGTTTAGATGTTGATTCTTTATTGTCTACTGGCCAATTAGAGCAGCTAATAGAAGATGATGAAGGCTTTGGTATTCCTCATGTTCTTTCAACTGAACGTCCTGATAAATGTGCTCAATACTTATTACAGGGAAGAGTTGTTGTGCTTGTAAATGGTAATCCTTATGCAATAATAATGCCAGCAACAATTGAAGATTTTTTGTTTTCACCAGAAGATAGAAATTTAAGACCTTTATTTGCAAATTTCTTACGTGGCATTCGTATTTTAGCAACATTAATTACTTTATTGCTTCCTGGTATTTATATGGCAATTACCAGTTTTCACCAGGAATTACTGCCTACTGAGTTATTATTTTCCATATTGTCTGCAAGAGAAAATGTACCTTTCCCTATAATTTTAGAATTATTGCTTATGGAAATTTCTTTCGAATTAATAAGAGAAGCTAGTTTAAGAGTCCCTTCATTAATTGGTTCTTCTATAGGAATTGTTGGTGCATTAATTTTAGGTGATGCTGCTGTTAATGCTGGTATTGTTAGTCCAACACTTATTATAATTGTTGCCATTACAGGTATTGCATCTTTTGCTATTCCAGATTTCTCATTTGGATTTCATATACGTGTTTTTAGATTCTGGTTTATAGCTTTAGGTTTTACTGCAGGATTTTTAGGAATAGGCGTCGGATTATTTCTGTATGTAAGTATGCTTTGTAGTCTAAAATCTTTTGGAGTTCCTTATACTACTCCTATAGCTCCATCATATGATACTAAAGGAAATGGGTATTTTATTCCTCCTGTATGGAAACAAGAATATCGTGCTAGTTTTCTTTCTCCAAAAAAGAAACAATCTCAAGATGATATTAGTATGAAATGGAAAACATAAAAAGGGACCAGGTCCCTTTTTACGTTTTTATTCTTCTACTTTTTCAAACATATCTTTTCCAACTCCGCAAAGTGGGCAAACCCAATCTTCTGGTAAGTCTTCGAATTTTATTTCTTCTAATTCATCATCATAAATATATCCACATGCAATGCATTTGTATTTCATATCTTTTGTCTCCTTTCTAGCTATATTTTAATAGTTTTCAGCCTTAATTTCGAAATATGCTTTTGGATGATTACATACTGGGCAAACTTCTGGTGCTTTTGTTCCAACTACAATATGTCCACAGTTTCTACATTTCCATATTTTTACTTCTCCAGCTTCAAATACTTTTCCATCTTTTACATTTTCTAATAATTTTAAATATCTTTCTTCATGCTCTTTTTCTATTTTAGCAACTTCTTCAAATAAATATGCAATGTGAGTAAATCCTTCTTCTTTTGCTGTTTTTGCAAATTCTGCATACATATCTGTCCATTCATAATTTTCTCCATCAGCAGCTGCTTTTAAGTTTGCTGCTGTATCTCCAATATCTCCACCATTTAATAATTTAAACCACATTTTTGCATGTTCTTTTTCATTATCAGCTGTTTCTTGGAATATTGCTGCTATTTGCTCATACCCTTCTTTTTTTGCTTTACTTGCAAAATATGTATATTTATTTCTTGCTTGAGATTCTCCAGCAAAAGCTGCCCATAAATTTTGTTCTGTTTTTGATCCTTTTAATTCCATAATATTACCTCCTAAAATTTCTTTCGAAAGTAGAATACCATATTTTTCAAAAAAAAGCAATATTTATTTTGTCATGATATGAATATTTTCTACCTCTGCTTCCATTTCTCTAGAAATAATATTTTGTATTTGAGCAATTTCATCTGCTTTCAATTCTTGAGATTCTACAATAACACTAATGCTTTCTAAATTTACAAATATAACACAGTTACTAAATCCTTTTGTTGAAATTAAATTCTCACATATCATTATTGCGTTTTTCTCTCTATTTAATTCAGTTATTTCTTGTGTAACAATTGCTTTCTGTTCTTCAGAAACATTTGAGTTATTTAATATATTTTGATATGTTTCTAAAGTTTGAGAATACATTGTTTCTCTTGACATTTTCGATTCTTGAAAATACTCATCTTCAGGTGTAGAAGAAGTTTCTGTGGTTTCTTCTTTCTCATTGCCTTGACTCTCATTTTGAACATTTTGATTTTCTTCGTTTATCAACTCATTATTACTTACAAGTGTTGCATCTCCTAGATGCTCATCTCGTGCATCTTCCTCTTGTTGGCTTTGACTCATACTTACTGTTTCTATTGTTTTTGATTCATTTGATATGTAATTCCAATACCCTGCTGTTACCAGCATTAATGCTAATACATAAATTGCAATAGAACCTTTTTTTATTTTCAATTAATTCACCCCCTTATTTTGAACTCATTTCAAAAACTTGAATTTTATGTACTGCTAATCCTGTAACTGCTTCTACAGCACTTACTATAGAAGCTTTAACATTAGCATTTCCTGCACCTTTAGCAGTTACTATTGCGCCTTCAATAACAGGCATAACAACTTTTTCAGTAATAGGTTTGTTACTTCCATCTTCATCTGTGTAAACAATTTCCTTCTTGTTTTCTGTTTCTTTTACATCTTTACTTCCACCGTCTCCATCACTTTCTTTAGTCGTACTCTCAGAAGTTGTTTCATTATACATAGCAACAACAGTACTACTTTCAGAATATTTTATTAACACATTAACCTTCCCAACACCATTAATAGTTTCTAAAATGTTTTCAAGTCTTGATTCTAAATCATCTTTTTCACTTGTTGTAGAAATTTGAGCAAGCACTTTGGATGTATCATTAATTTCTTCTGTATTTTCTTTTTCTCCACTAGACCAAATATTATTTATAATTAATACTGTTACTATTAGTATTATTATAAATACAACAATATTCTCGATTTGTTTCTTTTTGTCTTTTCCATTACCATCTTCGCTTTTCTTAAATAATTCTTTTAACATATTTCCTCCATTCCTGCAACTGGGGACATGTTCGCGATGCTAGCACGGTGAACATGGCCCAAAATGCTAGCAAACGGGGACAGGCTCACCATTTACTTTATATTTATTTTATCTTCGTTTATTTCAAGTTCTTCAGCAATTTCTGCCTTGATCTCATCAGTATCTTTTTTATTATTCTCTCCCTGAATTTTAACTGTAATAGAATGAATTCCCGCATTTTTCTTTGTTGAATCTAGCTCTGCATCAATCTTACATTTAACAACTTCATAATCATTTTCTTCAAACTTTGATATTACAATTTGCTCTAATTCTTCTAAATATATTTTTTCAAGCTTTTCATCCATAGATGATTGATCAACTTCATATTGTGATTTAGTTTGATAATTTTCAATATTATATTTTTCAATTGAAAAATCATCTTTGTTTTTTATTATTGGCGAAATTATATTAAATAATACATATACACCAATTACCATTTGTATATATTTTTTATTCTTATTTTTAGGCAAAATCATTTCTATAATTGTTGCTACAATAACAGCAAGCACTATTTGTTCTGCCCATGAACTCATAAATTCAATCATCTATACATCATCCCACTATTTGATATTTTAACTACCATTGTTACTCCAATGATAAGCAACACTGATAAAGAGCATAAAATTGCTAGTAGTAATTTAAATATTCCACCCATTTCGTCTAAAAGTTTAACTACTTTTTCATCTGCAATAGGCTGAATCACAGCTGATGCAAGGCTATATATAATGCTTAGTGTTCCTATTTTGATAATAGGCATTATACAAATTCCTATTATAACTATTACACCAATAATACCTACTGCATTTTTTAAAATAACGCCACACCCTAGTACACTATCGACTACATCACCTAAGACTTTTCCTACAACTGGAATAACTGTTGATACTGCAGCTTTTGCCGTTTTTGCTGTTACTCCATCTACACTACTGCTTAATGTTCCTTCTAATGATACTACCCCTACAAATATTGTTAATACTATCCCTAAAAACCAGACTACACTTGATTTTAAAAATTTTGATATTTTATCTACTTGTACCCTTTCTGATATTTTAGATATTATAGAAAATACTACTATTATAAGAACTACTGGGATTAAAACATCTGCAATTATGTTTCCTATAAAATTACTAATAAACAATATTATTGGTTGTATTAATGTACTTGTAGCAATATTTCCTGTATATATCATTAGTGTCAAAAGTAAAGGTATTAAAACATTTATAAATCCTACTAAATCACTTGCTGTTTCTTTTACAATTCGTATTATTTCTGTGAAATTTGACATTATTAATGTCACTATTAATATA
>JAZSAX010000028.1:0-34161 GCA_045602065.1 Clostridia bacterium | reverse complement strand
TAACACTATTTCGGTCGCATTCGTTATTTATTCAAAATATACAAATAATTAGGTGGGCCTGAGTGAAAGAGGCTCATTGGATTGGATTAGAATTGCAATGACAAATTTGGCTTATCCAAAATGCGAAATGCATTTTATTACTATATAGGCCTGTGCCCCTACTCGGGAATCCAAAATTGAATTTTAAAATTTTCATATAATTGCTTGAAAATCAAGCTCACAATATATATAATATATCTATGGAGGATATTATATGGGAAATGAAAGTGGAAAGTCAATAGTTATATTATTAATTTTGACAATTTTAATAATAATGGGAGCAATATTTATAATAAATTATGCAAAAGAAATGGTTATAGAAACAAATGCGCAAGATTTAAGAACAGATATGCTTTTAATAGAAGCAGAAGCAAAAAAAGGGCTTGAACAAGTTTGTTTTCAAACTGTAAATTTAAATGAAAGTAAAGAGGAAGATTTAACAAAAATAAATGAGGTGAAACAACAAAATTTAACTGGAATTGAATTAGCTAATGCACCAGAAGATGTTCGAAATGCAGTTCAAAATATATCAGATGTTGTTTTTGATGAAAGTTGCTATTATTTAGATGAAGCAACACTAACAGAAATGGGAATAAAAAACATTGATGAGGAGAAAAACGGATATATTATTGTAAAATATAACTTTACTAATGCAGATGTAGAAGTTATAAACACAAAAGGTCATAACGGAAAATATACATTAACACAAATTATTAGCACAAGTGAAGATGCACAATCATAAGGGAGAAGGTAGCAAAATGAAAGAAAAAGAAGAAGCAAGACTACTATTATTAAAAGAACGTGAAAATGAATTAAGAAAAAAAGGATTTCGATATATATGTGGAATAGATGAAGCAGGAAGAGGACCTCTAGCAGGTCCTGTTGTTATTGCAAGTGTAATTATGCCAGAAGATTCAATGATAGAAGGAGTAAATGATTCTAAAAAGATTTCAGAAAAAAAGAGAGAAAAAATATATGATCAAATTTTAGAAGAAGCTATAAGTTATGGAGTTGCAATAATAGGTCAAGATGAAATTGATGAAATAAACATATTAAATGCAACAAAAAAAGGACTAACAGTTTCATTACAAGAACTTTCTCAAAGACCGGATTTAATTTTGGTTGATGCGTTAAATGGAATAGATACATTAGGAATTCCATATGATTCTATAATTAAAGGTGATGCCAAATGTTATTCAATCGCAGCAGCTTCTATAATTGCAAAAGTTACAAGAGATAGAATTATGCGCGAATGGGATAAGGTTTATCCTGAATATGGTTTCGAAAAACATAAAGGATATGGTACCGCAGCTCATATTGCAGCAATTAAAGAACATGGACTTTGTCCAATACATAGAAGGAGTTTTACAAAAAACTTTGTTTAAAATAGGAGGTTACAAATGAACATTTTAGAGATTATTGCTAAAAAAAGAGATGCAAAAGAATTAAGCAAAGAAGAGATAGAATATTTTGTAAAAGGATATACACAAGATGAAATAAAAGACTATCAAGCCGCAGCGCTAGTAATGGCAATATATATAAATGGGATGAATGATAGAGAAATAACAGATTTAACATTAGCAATGGCACATTCTGGGGATGTGCTAGATTTATCACGATTCGGGAAAGACGTTGTTGATAAACATAGTACAGGTGGAGTTGGAGATAAAGTTTCAATTATATTACTTCCAACAATAGCATCAATGGGAGTACCTGTTGCGAAAATGTCAGGAAGAGGACTTGGATTTACTGGTGGTACAGCTGATAAAATGGAATCAATACCAGGATATAGAACAAATGCAGAAATAGAAGAATTTATTTCAAATGTTGAAAAAGTTGGAATAAGTATGATAACTCAAACAATGAATTTAGCACCTGCTGATAAAAAGATATATGCACTGAGAGATACGATATCATGTGTAGATAATATTCCACTTATAGCATCAAGTATAATGAGTAAAAAAATAGCAAGTGGAGCAAATAAAATTGTTTTAGATGTAACGGTAGGAAAAGGGGCTTTTATGAAAACAAAAGAAGATGCACAAAAACTTGCTGAACAAATGGTAAGAATAGGAAGTCTTGCAGGAAAAGAAGTTAGATGTGTGTTAACCCCGATGGACCAACCATTAGGATATGCTGTAGGAAATTCATTAGAAGTAATAGAAGCAATAAATTTCTTAAAAGGAGATATGCCCAAGGATTTAAAAGAAGTTGTACTAGAACTTGGAGCTAATATGCTTCAACTTGCAGGAAAAGGGGACAATATAGAAGAAAATAAATTAAAAATGTTAGAGAATATAGAAAGTGGGGCAGCATATAGCAAATTTAAAGAAATGGTTCAAAATCAAGGAGGAGACATAAGTTATTTAGAAGATACAACTAAATTTGAAAAAGCTAAATACATTTCGGCAGTTGTAACAGAAAAAGAGGGAAAAGTTAAAGAAATAAATGCAGAAGAAATTGGCAAATTAGCGTGTTTTTTAGGAGCAGGAAGGATTAATAAAGAAGATAAAATTGAATCAAATGTTGGAATAATCTTAAATAAAAAAGTTGGAGATGAAGTTGTAGAAAATGATTTTTTAGCATATGTATGTGCTAATGATGAAATCAAATTAAAAGAAGCAGAGAGAAGAATATTGGAAATTTATAAAATATATTGAAAAACGCAAAAATTATGTTATAATATATTTTGTAGTCATAAATAGAGAGAGGATGATGAAAAATGAAAAACAAACAACAAAAAGTAAAAAATAAATCAGATAAAAGAAAAATATTTGGAAAATTAATGGCAATAATTTTATTATCAGCAATGATATTAGCATCTTGTTCAACATGTATATATTATGTTATAGCATCAGTAAAATAATAAAAGGAGAATTTAAATGAATAATATAGGAGATATATTAAAGGCTTTTTATGATCAAAATATATTATCATATATAAGATTATGGCAAGAATATCCAATTAAATTAATCACGTTAATATTAGACATTATAATAGTAATATTTTTAGCATATAAGTTATTACAAATAGTAAAAGATTCTCGTGCGTGGCAATTAGTAAAAGGGATAGCCTTTTTAATAATAGCTACATCAGTAAGTTCATTTTTTAACTTAAACATACTAAATTACATTTTATCAACAGTAATGGACTGGGGAGTAATTCTTATAATAATAATATTCCAACCAGAAATAAGACGAGCACTAGAACAATTAGGTGGAACTAATAAATTTACGAGATTCTTTGGGCTTGATAAAGACATAATAACAAGAACTAAAGAAGATATATACAAAGTAGTTATAGCAGTATATGAATTAGCAAAAAACAAAACAGGAGCATTAATAGTAATAGAAAGAGATATACAAATTAAAGATATAATAGCGACAGGAATTCCTATGGATTCAGAAGTATCTCCACAATTATTAGTAAATATATTTGTGCCAAATACACCACTACATGATGGTGCAGTTGTAATAAGTAATAATAAAATAGCTGCTGCAGCATGTATGTTACCATTAGCAAGTGATAATGATATAGCTAAAGAACTAGGAACTCGCCACAGAGCAGGAATTGGTGTTTCAAAAGAATCAGACAGTATAGCAATAATTGTCTCAGAGGAAACCGGAAAAGTTTCAGTTGCAAAAGATGGTACATTAATAGCAGATGTTAGAGAAGATGTTTTGAAAAAAATATTAATAAACAATATAGTTACCAAAAGACTAAATGAAGCAAAAGAAAAAAAGGAAAGAAAATCTTTCAAACAAACCATGAAAAAGATATTTAAGAAAGACTAGAGAGTTGCAGTTTGCAACTCTTATTAAATAGAAGGAGTAGTTATGAGAAATATCAAACTAACAATAGAATATGATGGAAAAGATTTTAATGGATGGCAAAAACAACCAGATAAACTGAATATCCAAGGGACAATAGAACAAGCAATAAAAAGCATAACAGGGGAAGATGTAGAATTAAATGCATCTGGAAGAACAGATGCAGGAGTTCATGCACTTGGGCAAGTTGCAAATTTTAAAACAAATTCACAAATACCAATAGAAAAATTTGCAATTGCTATAAATTCAAGATTAAAAAAATCAATTGTTATAAAAAAAGCAGAAGAAGTAGATGAAAGATTTCATAGTAGATTAAACTGCAAAAAGAAAACATATAGATATGTAATAAACAATTCTGAAGAAGGAACAGCAATTTATAGAAATCTTGAAACACATATTCCGCAAAAATTAGATGTAGAGAAAATGAAACAAGCAGTAAAATACTTTGAAGGTGAACATGATTTCAAAGCATTTAAAGCAAGTGGAACAAGCAGTAAAAGCAGTGTAAGAACAATTTATAAAGCAGAAATATATCAACAAGGAGAAAAAATATTTATAGAACTTACTGGAAATGGATTTTTATATAATATGGTAAGAATTATAGCTGGAACACTTGTAGAAGTGGGAATAGGTAAAATTGAACCGGAGAAAATCCCAGAAATTATAGAAAGTCAAAAAAGAGAAAATGCAGGGAAGACACTTCCTCCTAATGGGTTGTATTTGCTGGAAGTAATGTATGAGTAACAAAATATAAACAAATTCATAATATATATCAAAACATAGAAAAAGGAGATATAATTATGAATTTACTTATAATTTTTGCAGTAATTTTTGCAACAATAATATTTTCCATAGTTTTAGAAAGAATAATACATTGTCCAATATTAGTAGGATTTGCATTTTTTGCAGCATTTTTAATAGTAGCAGCAATTTTTGATAGTGTAGCATTAGTAATAGTTGCAATTGCGTTAGGAATATTGGCATTTATAGTAGCATTCTTAGATTGCATTTTCAGGCGTTCTAGATTTTTTAGAAATAATAGATGTTTAACTTGTGATTGCAACTGTAATTGTGAAAACGATTCTAATGAAACACTTACAATTTTAAACAGTAATGGGCGTGTTGTTGCAAGAATTAGTGGTAATAATATTACATGTCTTGATAATGATGACAATAATGGATGCGGATGTGGATGTGGATGCAATAATTCGGGTATGAACTTAGTATCTGGTAATGGAAACATAGCACTTACAGAAGGGAACATATTAACTACAAGTAATAATTCTTCTAATTGTGGTTGTGGAAGAAATAATAGGTATAGAAGATTTTAGAGAGCTATAGCTCTCTATTTTTTGCTAAATATAAAAAGAGAAAATTTCAATTGAAATTTTCTCTCCCATTATAGCGGTTTTGCTAAAATGTACTTCAAAAGTAACTTTTTTTGATGAAAGTACGGACTTGTACTACATTTGCAATTTAATGCACAAAATAAAGCTACAATAAAAGGTGAATATATTATAATAAAAAATATTATAAAAATCAAGAATGAATAAAATTTACTAATCAACTTGAAAAACACTACTTAAATTGCTATAATTTGAAATATAAAAAAGAGAGAAAAGAGGGCAAAAGTGGAACAAATAGAAGGTGTATTAACAGAAATAATATATCAAAATGAAGTGAATAGTTATGTAGTTGGAATCTTTGAAACAGAAGAAGAACAAATAACAGTAGTTGGATACTTGCCTTTTATAAGCAAAGGTGATTCTCTAAAATTAACTGGTAAATTTGTAGAACATAAAGACTATGGGGAACAATTCAAAATAGAAACATTTGAAAAGCTAATGCCACAAACACTAGCGGCATTAGAAACATATTTGGCAAGTGGGAATGTAAAAGGAATAGGACCAGCAACTGCAACAAAAATAATAGACACATTTGGAGAAGATACAATACATGTATTAAAATATGAACCACACAAATTGGCGAGAATCAAAGGAATAAGTAAAAATAAAGCTATTGAAATGTCAGAGAGTTTTGTTGAAAACTGGGAAGTATGGCAAATAGTTGGCTTTCTCGAAAGATTTGGAATTGGTGCAGAAAGTGCAAAAAAAGTATATGATTTATTAGGAATAAATGCAATTGCTGAAATAGAAGCAAATCCATATATATTAATAGATATATCAAGAGGAGTAGATTTTGGGCAAATTGACAAAATGGCATTAGAACTTGGTGTTGAAAGAGAAAATCAAAAAAGAGTCAAAAGTGGAATCAAATATGCATTAATCAAAATAACATATAATGGTCATTGTTGTACATTAAAAGATAATCTAATTGAATACGTAAAACAATTATTAAATGTTAGTGAAGCAATAATAGAAGATGGATTAATTAATCTAAAAGTAAATGATGAAATTGTCATTGAAGATAGAAATGAAGAACAATGGGTATATCTATATAGTTTTTATAAAGCGGAAACTCAAATTGCAGAAAGAATAACAAAATTAGATAAAGCTAAAAACATAAAAAAAGTATCAAATATAGAAAAAGAATTAAAATTAGTTGAAGAAAAAACAGATATATTATTAACAGAAAAACAAAAAGAAGCAATAAAAGCAATTAATGATAATAATGTAACAATAATAACTGGTGGACCAGGTACAGGAAAGACAACAATAATAAAAAGTATAATAGAAATATATAAGCAAAAAAAATACAAAATTGTACTTTGTGCACCAACAGGTCGAGCAGCTAAAAGAATGACTGAGACAACAGGAGAAGAAGCAAGTACATTACATAGATTATTAGAAATAGGAAAAGTAGATGAAGAATCACTATTCAAAAAAGATAATGAATATCAAGGTGCACCTATAGATGGAGATATTATCATAGTTGATGAAGTTTCAATGGTTGATATGTTTATAATGAGTTATTTATTAGATTGCATATATTTAGGAACAAAATTGATACTAGTAGGAGATAGTGATCAGCTACCATCAGTTGGCCCAGGAAGTGTATTACATGATTTAATTGCATCAGAAAGAATAAAAACAGTTCATCTTGATAAAATTTTCAGACAAGCTGCAAAAAGCAAAATTGTCGTAAATGCACATAGAGTTAATAATGGAAAGAACTTTATAGCAAAGGAAGATAGTGATTTAGAAGAAGATTCAAAACAAGACTTTTTCTTTATAAAAGAAAACAATCAAGAAAAAGTATTAGAACAAGTTTTATCATTATGTAATGGGCGTCTAAAAAAGTTTGGTAATTATGACTTTTTTGAAAGTATACAAGTTCTAACTCCAACTAAAAAAGGATTATTAGGAACTAAAGAAATGAACAAAGCATTACAACAAGAGCTAAATCCATCTAGAGAAGGAGAAGAAGAAAAAGCAAGTATGGGAGCAACTTTTAGAATTGGCGATAGAGTAATGCAAATCAAAAATAATTATGATATGTATTGGGAAAGAAGAATTGATGACAGTATTGAAAATGGAAATGGAGTATTTAACGGAGAAACAGGAACAATCACAAATATAAACGAAAAAGAAAAAAATGTTAGAGTCAAATTTGATGATGAAAAAGTTTGTTGGTATCAGTTTAATGAATTAGAACAAATAGAACATAGTTATTGCATTACAATTCACAAAGCACAAGGAAGTGAATTTGATGTTGTTATTATGATAGTACCACAAGCAGCACCTATGTTATTAACTAGAAATTTATTATATACAGGTATAACTCGTGCTAAGAAATTACTGATTGTTATAGGAAACGATAGAGTTGTAGATTATATGATTAAAAACGTTGATAGCAAGAAAAGAAATACAGGGTTAGAGTTTAAATTGAAGAAAGGGACAGGGTCTTAAATTTTGAAATTTGAGACCGGGTTTCTTTTTTTGTTTTTTGGGGGTGATGCACATATGTGTCGAAATTTGTCGAGCAATTTTTCTTGACATACTCCATAATGCGAGAGTATAATAAAGGCACAATTTATTTTGAAAAAATTTTTTATCTAAATTAATTTTAAATCAAATTTTTAGTAATGTAAAATAAAAATCACAGTAAAAAAGAATCAATAATTAAACATAAAAACACACGAAAATAGTGTGTTTAGAAAAGAGGTATAAATGAATAAAAGTGCAGTAATTGAAAATAATGAATTAGTAGATATGAAAATGTATAATGAAATAAAAACATTAATTGAAGATTCAAGAAATAAGGTATACTCTTATGTTAATTCTACGATGGTTAGAACATATTGGGCTATAGGAAAAATTATAGTTGACTACCAAGGAGGGAGTGAAAAAGCTAAATATGGAGATGAAACATTAAAACAAGTTTCTAGAATGTTGACAGAGGAATATGGTAAAGGATTTACATTAACAAACTTAAAATATATAAGACAATTTTATCTAACATTTCAAAATTGTCACGCACTGAGTGACCAATTAAGTTGGACTCATTATAGGTTTCTAATGAAAATACATAAAGAAGAAATTCGAGAGTTCTATATGAAGGAATGTATTGAAAATCATTGGAGTACAAGACAATTAGAAAGGCAAATAAATTCATTTTATTATGAAAGATTATTAAGTAGTCAAGATAAAGAAGCTGTTAGAGAAGAAATAAAAACGCTTGAGCCTAATCCAACACCAAAAGACATAATAAAAGATCCATTTGTTTTAGAGTTTTTAGATTTAAAGGAAAATAGAAAATATTTAGAAAAAGAAATAGAGCAAAAAGTTATAGATAATTTACAAGAGTTTTTACTTGAACTTGGTAATGGTTTTTCATTTGTTGGAAGACAAAAAAGGATAGATATTAATGAAGAACATTATTATATTGATTTAGTATTCTACAATTATATATTAAAATGTTTTGTATTAATAGATTTAAAAATAGGAAAATTAAACCACCAGGATATTGGACAAATGGACTTTTATGTAAGATATTATGAAGACCAAATAAAGCAACAAGGAGATAATCCAACAATAGGAATTATATTATGTTCGGAAAAGAGTGATGCCATTGTAAAATATTCAGTATTAGATGACAATAAAAATCTATTTGCGTCAAAATATATGCTATATTTACCGAGTGAAGATGAACTAAAAGCAGTTATTAATAACAGCAGAGTGTAAAAAGAGACTTAGAGCCTTTTTATTTGTATAAAAAATCCACAAAATGCAAATAATATCAGAAAAAAGCAAGGAGTGGATTTTCTTGAAAAAATATCAAAAATTAGATATAGAAGGAGCAATATTAGATGAACAACAATTAAAAAAGCATTTGGAAAAAATGGCAATGCAACATACACTAAGAGTGCAATCAAGTAAAAGCACATATCCAGTGCCTTTATTATTAGAAAACTATATCAAAATAAAAAATGTATATAATTTATTAAATGAACATATAAAACTTGGAATAGGCATACATCCAGCAGGAGAATGGATATTAGATAATTTTTATATAATAGAAGAGTCAGTGAGACAAATAGAGAAAGAAATAACATTAAAAAAATATAAGAATTTTGTAGGGATTCAAAATGGGAAATATACAGGATTTGCTAGAATATATGTATTAGCAAGTGAAATAGTAGCATACACAGACAATAAAATAAACGGAGAAAATTTAAAAAAATATTTACAAGCATATCAAACTAAAAAAACGCTAAATATGGAAGAAATTTGGAACATAGGAATATTTCTTCAAATAGCTATAATAAACAATATTGCAGAAATTTGCGACAAAATTTATAGTACTCAAATTCAAAAATACAGAGTAAAAAGCATTATAGAAAGATTAGTAGAAAAAAAGGAAAAAAACGAATTAAAATATAATCAAATAACAGGAGCAAAACTAAGAAATAATCAATTTAAAAGTATGAGATATCCTTTCATAGAATATATGTCATATTCATTAAAAAAATATGGTAAAAAGGCATATGGATATCTTAATATTTTAGAAGAAGAAGTAGAAAAAATAGGAACAACTGTGCCTGAAGCAATACAAAGAGAACACTTTGATACAGCTATAAGAAAAATGACAATGGCAAATTGTATAACAAGTATCAAAAAAATTCAAAGAATAAACTTTTTAGATATATTTGAAAAAATAAATGGAGTAGAAGGAATATTAAATAGAGAACCAGCTGGAATATATGAAAATATGGACCATAAAACAAAAGAATATTATAGAAATACAATAAAAGAAATTGCTAGAAAAACAAATATGTCTGAAATATATATAGCTAAAAAAACAATAGAACTTTGCAATAGAGCAGAGTTGGGAACAAAACAAAGCCACATAGGATATTATTTAATTGATGAAGGAAGAAAAGAATTATTTAAAAAATTAGGATTTAAAGAAAATAAAATGAAAAATCAGACAAAAACAAAAATCTATATTGCTACAATTTGTCTACTAACAATAGTTTTCTCCTTAATTTTAACAAAAGTGGTAACAGATGATTTAATCAAATATATTTTAACAACAATAATTTTAATTATACCAATATCAGAATTTGTAACTCAAATAATTCAATATATATTAGGAAAAGCAGTCAAACCAAAACTTATACCCAAAATGGATTTTGTAAATGGAATAAATGAAGAAAATTCGACATTCGTAGTTATACCAACAATTATAAAAACAAAAGAAAAAGTTCAAGAACTATTCAAAAAAATGGAAGTATTCTATTTGGCAAATAAAAGTGAAAATTTGTATTTTGCTGTTTTAGGAGATTGTTCTGAGAGCCATTCTCAAGATGAAAAATTTGATCAAGAGGTAATTGATGAAGGTTTAAAGCAAGTAAAAAACTTAAATGAAAAGTATAAAAATGAAGAATTTCCAATATTCCATTTTATTTATAGAGAGAGAAAATACAATAAAAGTGAAGATAAATATTTAGGGTGGGAAAGAAAAAGAGGATTACTTACACAATTTAATGAATATATTTTGAAACACGAAAAAAATAAATTTAAAATTAATACAATAAGTCAAGAAAATTTACCACAAATTAAATATGTAATAACATTAGACTCAGATACGGATTTGGTTTTAAATACTGCATTTGAACTTGTTGGAGCAATGGCACATATATTAAATAAACCAGAAATAAAAAATGGAATAGTACAAAAAGGTCATGCTTTAATGCAACCAAGAGTAGGTGTAAATTTAGATATAAGTCATAAAAATCTTTTTACCAAAATATTTGCAGGTAGCGGCGGAATTGATAATTACACAAATGCAATCTCAGATGTATATCAAGATAATTTTGGAGAAGGAATTTTTACAGGTAAAGGAATTTATGATGTAGAAGTATTTTCAAAAGTTTTAAAAAATGAAATTCCAGAAAATAAGGTATTAAGTCATGACTTATTAGAAGGTAGTTATTTAAGATGTGGGCTTGTTACAGACATAATGTTAATGGATGGATATCCTACTAAATATGCAAGTTTTATGAATAGACTAGCAAGATGGACAAGAGGGGATTGGCAAATAACAGGATGGTTGAAAGGAAAATTAAATTTACTTTCAAAATTTAAAATTTTTGATAATTTGAGAAGAAGTTTATTTGAAATTTTGATAATTGTTTTGTTAGGATGGTCAATTTATCTAAATGCTAATTGGCTAACAGCTGTAACTCTTGGAATTGTTATATTTCCATTTATATTAGAAATGTTTAGTCTTGCCTTTTCAAGAAAAGAGGGAGAGAAAAAGCAAAAAACATTTGTGCCACATATAGCAGGTTTTAAAGGTTCAATATATAGAGCTGTATTAACTCTAGGATGTGTGCCATATAAAGCTTATATAGAATTAACTGCAATATATAAAACAATTTATAGATTGCTGATTTCACATAAACATTTATTAGAATGGATGACATCAGAAGAAGCGGAAAAACAATCAAAAACAAGTATAATAAATTATTATAAAATGATGATAGCAAATGTGGCATTAGGAGCAGCATTAATAGCAGTTTCATTGCTAAAACACAACTGGTTATTAACAATTATTGGTATTTTGTGGATAATTACACCTTATATAATGTACAAAATAAGCGTTATTCCTAAAAAAACTGAAAAAACATTACCAGAAAATGAAAAAATATATTTAAAAGAAATCGCACAAAAAACATGGCAATTTTTCAAAGATTATATAACTCTAGAAAATAATTATTTAATAACAGATAATTATCAAGAAGATAGAAAAGAACTTGTTGTGCCACGAACATCTTCAACAAATATAGGACTTTCAATGCTTGCTGTAATTTCTGCTTATGATATGGGCTTTGAAGAATTACCACAAACAATAGAATTATTAACTAAAATTATAGACACAATTTATGAACTTCCAAAATGGAATGGACATTTATACAATTGGTATAATATAAAAACTAAACAACCATTAATTCCAAGATATGTTTCAACAGTTGATAGTGGAAATTTAGTGGGATATATGTATACAACAAGAACATTTTTGAAGAATGTAAGTGCACCAGAAGATACGATAAATAAACTAACACAAATGATAGAAGAAACAAATTTTAGAGTTTTATATAATGAAGAGCAAAGATTATTTTCAATAGGATTTAATATAGAAGAAAACAAACTGACTGATTCATATTATGATTTATTGGCATCGGAGGCAAGACAAGCAAGTTTAGTGGCAATAGCTAAAAAAGATGTACAACCAAAACATTGGAATAATTTAAGTAGAACAATGACAGTTTTAAAAAAATATAAAGGATTGATATCTTGGTCAGGGACTGCCTTTGAATATTTAATGCCAAATATAAATATTCCAAGATATGAAGGAAGCTTATTAGATGAATCATGTAAATTTTTGATAATGAATCAAATGGAATATAGTAAAAAACTAGGTATGCCTTGGGGAATATCTGAAGCAGCATTTAATTTAAAAGACTTACAGTCAAATTATCAATATAAAGCTTTTGGGGTTCCATGGCTTGGGCTAAAAAGAGGGTTAGCAGATGATATGGTAGCATCAACATATGGAAGTGTTTTAGCAGTAACAGATAAACCAAGTGAAGTGGTAGAAAATTTAAAACTTTTAGAAAAAAAGGGAATGTATAATAAATATGGATTTTATGAATCTATAGACTATACACCTGAAAGAATATCAAAAGGAAAGCAATCAGAACCTGTAAGGACATATATGGCACATCATCAAGCACTAATATTGCTTTCAATAAATAATTTGTTTAATGATAATATATTTCAAAAAAGATTTATGGAAAATCCGGAAATTGAAGCAGTAAGTATATTGTTACAAGAAAGAATGCCTGAAACATTTATTGCAACAAAAGAAAATAAAGAAAAACCTGAAAAAATTAAATATCAAGATTATGAAAATTATACTGTAAGAGAATATAATAAAATTGATGAAAGAATTCAAAGAGGAAATGTTATAGGAAATGAAAAATATGTTGTAGCAATAAATCAAAATGGAAACGGTGTAAGTAAGTTTGATGAAAATTATATAAATAGATTTAAAACAACAGATGACTATAATCAAGGAATCTTTTTCTATATAAAAGATATACAAACAAATAAAATTTGGTCTGCAACAGGTGAAGATAATTGTGATTCATTTGTTACACAATTTATGCCAGATAAAGATAAATTTGAAAAGATAAATGGAGATATAAAAACAAAACTAAAAATTACAGTAGATAGTAATGAGCCTGTTGAAATTCGCAGACTAGAAATTCAAAACAATAGTGAAGAAGAAAAAATATTTGAAATTACATCATATTTTGAGCCGGTAATGTCTAAAAAAGAACAAGACTATGCACACCAAGCATTTAACAATTTGTTTTTAGTATATAAATATGATGAAGCAGAAGATGCAATTGTAGTTAAGAGAAGAAATAGAGAAAGATATGGTCAAAGAATATATTTAGCTGCAAAAATGCAGACAAATTCTGAAAAAATAGGTGAAACAGAATTTGAAATAGATAAAACAAAATTCATAGGAAGAAACAATTTAGGAATACCAGATGCAATAAAATATTCGACACCATTATCTAGAAAAACAGGATTAACGACAGAAGGTGTTGTTGCATTAAAAAATACAATTAAGGTAAAACCTGATGAAAAAGTATATGTGGATTTACTTGTTTCTGTCGAATATGATAGAGACTTAGCAATTCAAAATATAGAAAAATATAAGGTAATGGAGAATGTAACAAGAGAATTTGAAATCGTAAAAGCTAAAACAGAAGCAGAATCAAGATATCTTGAAATAAAGGGAAAAGATATGGATATTTATCAAACAATTTTATCATATATATTGTTTGATAATCCAGTAAGAAATAATGCAAAATTGGCATATAAAGTTTATGAACAACCAGATTTATGGAAATATGGCATTTCAGGAGATTTGCCAATTATAACAGTTACAATAAAATATATAAATGATATATATGTAATTAAGCAAATTCTTAAAGCTTATGAATTTTTCAGAACAAAAAATATAAAAGTTGAACTTGTAATTATAAATGAAGAAAATTATAGTTATGAAAATTATATAAGAGATGAAATCGAAAGTGCTATATTAAATAGTCATCAAGCATTTTTGAAAAATATTAAAGGTGGAATTTTTGTACTTTCAAAAAGTGAAATGGATATACAAGATGTTAATTTAATAAAATTTGTATCTACTTTAGTAATTGATAGCCATTTAGGTAATTTAGAAAATATAATTAAAGATATGGAAGAAGATGTTCTTAGTAACTATAG
Organism: Clostridia bacterium; assembly: GCA_045602065.1. Classification (GTDB taxonomy): domain Bacteria; phylum Bacillota; class Clostridia; order TANB77; family CAG-508; genus CAG-269. The sequence continues at coordinate 19,523 of JAZSAX010000028.1, read as the reverse complement.
AACAATTGAAAAAATAGAAAATACTGCTGCAGAAGAAGACAGCACAAAAGATACAGATATATTAAATGGTCTAGAAAACCTTAAGTACTACAATGAATATGGAGCCTTTTCTGAAGATGGAAAAGAATATATAATTAGAACAAACAAAGAAAATAAATTACCAACAACTTGGAGTCATATTATAGCAAATGACCAATTTGGCTCGGTTGTTACAGAAAGTGGTGGAGGATATACTTGGTATAAAAATAGTAGATTAAATAGAGTAACAAGTTGGCATAACAGCGCATCAACCAACATACCATCAGAAATTATATATTTAAAAGATGAAGAAAATGGTAGAATTTGGACATCTACAGCAATGCCTATGCCAGATGACAAAAACTATAATGTAATATATGGATTTGGTTATGCAAAATATATCCATACAAGTGATGAAATAGTTCAAGAAGTAGAAGTTTTTGTTCCAGAAGAGGACTGTGTAAAAATTAATATATTAACATTAAAAAATAATGCTCCTAAGAAGAAAAAATTAAGAATTGTTTATTATGCGAAACCTGTAATTGGAGAAGATGAAATAAAATCTGATTCATATATAAAGCTTCAATATGAGGAAAATTCTAATATTGTAATTGCAAAAAATTTATACAATGTTGATGAATTTAAAGATACAATTTATATTTCAAGTAGTGAAAAAATAAAATCATTTACAGGCAATAAAAAGAACTTTTTAGGAAAAGGAGGAGTTTCGAATCCAGATGCAATGCATCATATGAGACTTGACAATGATAGTGGCATTGGAAAAAAATCTTGTATAGCAATTGAAATTGAAGTAGAAATTGAAAGCTTTTCTGAGAAAAAGATTTCAATAATTCTAGGTGCAAATGAAAATATGATGGTTGCAAAAGATACAGCATATAAATATTCTAAAATTCAAAATTGTAAAACAGAATTAGATAAAGTTAAAAATAAATGGAATGAAACACTTACTAAAGTTCAAGTAGACACACCATATGAATCATTAAATATAATGTTAAATGGTTGGATAATGTATCAAACAATTACTAGTAGATTACTTGGTAGAAGCGGATTTTATCAATCAGGTGGAGCTTTTGGATTTAGAGATCAATTACAAGATGCATTTGGAACTAAGTTTTTAGATACAAACATTTTATATAATCAAATAATTAGACACAGTAAACATCAATTTTTAGAAGGAGATGTTGAACATTGGTGGCACGAAGAAAATAATAGAGGAATAAGAACTAAATTTTCTGATGATTTATTATGGCTTCCATATATGGTAATTCAATATATTTCACATACTGGAGATTACAGTATTTTAGATGTAAAAACACCATATTTGCAAGGAACAGAGTTGACTGAAGCCGAGAAAGAACGATATGATTTATATTTACCAAGTGATGTTGAAGAAAGTATTTATGAACATTGTAAAAGAGCAATAAGTAGAGCTTGTAACTTTGGTGGTGTAAAAGAGGCTCAAGATGGTGAGGTAGTATGTAATTTTGGTGAAAACGGATTGCCTAAAATAGGAATAGGTGACTGGAATGATGGATTCAGTACGATAGGACCAGAAGGAAAAGGTGAAAGTGTATGGCTAGGATTTTTCTTATATCAGATTTTACAAGAGTTTGCTGGAATTGCATATTATAAGCAGGAAGAAAAGTTGACAGAAAGATATAGAAATATTGCAGCTCAACTTCAAGAAAGTTTAAATACAAATGCTTGGGACGGAAGATGGTTTAAAAGAGCTTTTGCAGATAATGGTGATGTATATGGAAGTATGGAAAATGAAGAATCTAGAATAGACAGTATTGCACAAAGCTGGTCAGTAATTTCAGGAGCAGGAGAAGAAACAAAACAAATACAAGCAATGGAAAGTTTGGAAAATCATCTAGTAGATAAAGAAAATGGAATAATCAAATTATTAGATCCACCATTTGTGAAAGGAAAGCTAGAGCCAGGTTATATTAAAGCATATTTACCAGGAGTTAGAGAAAATGGAGGACAATACACACATTCAGCAATTTGGGCTGTTATAGCAGAAGCAATGTTAGGAAAAGGAGACAAAGCAGTTGAATTATATAGAATGATAACACCTATTGAACATTCTCGTACTAAAGAATCAGCAAACAAATATAAAGTTGAACCTTATGTTATTGCGGCAGATGTCTATGGAACTCAAAATTTAGCAGGCTCAGGAGGTTGGACTTGGTATACTGGTTCAAGTAGTTGGTATTATCTAGCTGGAATTCAATATATTCTTGGATTAAACATTCATCATAATTGTATGAGTTTTAATCCTTGTATTCCAAAAGATTGGGAAGAGTTTTCTATTAGATATAAATTTGGAGAAAGTATTTATAATATTAAAGTTAAAAATATTGGCAGAAAAAATAGGGGAGTTAGTAAAGTTATATTAGATGGAGTTGAAACTGAAAATAAGATACTTCTAAATGGAAGTGGTAAAGTTTTTAATGTAGAAGTTGAGATGTAAAAAATGCCGGTCATGAAAATGACCGGCTATATGCTTAATTAAAAATCACAATTATTAGGTGTTCTTGGGAAAGGAATAACATCTCTAATATTTTCAATACCAGTAATATACATAAGTAATCTTTCAAAACCAAGACCAAAACCTGAATGTATATCAGTACCATATTTACGAAGATCTAAGTACCAATATAATGGGTCTCTTTCAATGACCATTTCTTTCATACGAGCAACTAATTTATCATAATCTTCTTCTCTTTGAGAACCACCCATAATTTCTCCAGCACCTGGTACTTCAAGATCAACTGCAGCAACAGTTTCTCCATCAGGATTTACTTTCATATAATAAGATTTTATATCTTTTGGCCAGTTTTTAACAAAAACAGGACCATTGAAATATTCAGTAATATATTTTTCATGTTCTTTAGCTAAATCTTCACCATAATCAGGTTGGAATTCCCATTGTCTATCAGCTTTTTTCAAAATATCGATAACATCTTTATGGTCAATTCTAACGAAATTCGAATTAATTAATTTTGTTAATTTTTCAATTAATCCATTTTCAATGAATTTATCACAAAATTCCATTTCTTCAGGACATCTATCTAAAACTGTTTTAACTACATATTTTAAACAATCTTCTTCAACATCCATAAGACCATTTAAATCACAAAATGACATTTCTGGTTCTATCATCCAAAATTCATTTGCATGTGTTTTAGTATTTGAATTTTCACTTCTTAAAGTTGGACCAAATGTATAAATTTTTCCAAAAGCTTGTGCATATGTTTCTCCATGTAATTGTCCAGAACCTGTTATAAATGCTTTTTTACCAAATAAATCTTCAGAATAGTTTGTTGTACCATCTTCATTTGTAGGAAGTGGGGCATCAGTGTTTAAAGTTGTTAATTTAAACATTTCAGCAGAGCCTTCACAATCAGCACAAGTGATAATTGGAGTATTTACATATACATATCCATTTGATTGGAAATATTCATGTATTGCAAATGCAGCAACACTTCTAATTCTAAATACAGCATTAAAAGTATTTGTTCTAGGTCTTAAATGAGCAATTGTACGTAAATATTCAAAAGAATGTCTTTTCTTTTGAAGTGGATAATCAGCTGGACTTAAGCTTTCAATAATAACTTCATCAGCTTGTATTTCAAAAGGTTGTTTAGCGTTTTCTGTAATAATTAAAGTTCCTGTAACTTTGATAGTAGAACATATAGTAAGTTTTACAAGTTCATCAAAGTTTGCTAATTTATCAGTAAAAACAATTTGAACATTTTTGAAAAATGAACCATCATTTAATTCAATAAATCCAAATGTTTTTGAATCTCTAACTGTTTTAACCCATCCTTCAAGTGTAACAGTTTTGTTTGCATATTCAGATGTGTTTCTAAATAAATCTTTTATAGTCATTAAAATTCCTTCTTTCTCTTGATTTTATTATGTAAAGATTATACAATAGTATACCAAAAAAAACAAGGAAAATGCGAAAAAATATTGAAAAAGTAGCATAGAAATAGTAAAATAAAAATATCAATATCGAAAGAGGTAGAAAAATGTCGAAAAAAATAAGTTTTATATTAATAGCTATAGTAATTTTAATAAGTTTATTTTTATCAATATACATTCCTAACAGAGGAAAAATAGAAAATGAAGATATTTCAATAAATTATTCAACAATAGAGGAAAATGGAAAAATCGGGGTTATAGACCAAAATCAAAATATTGTGATAGAACCACAATATGAGAAAATAATAATTATTAATCCACATAAAGCAGTGTTTGTTTGTCAATTAAATGAAGAACAAAAAATTGTAAACAATAAAAATCAAGAAATATTTCAAAAATATGATAATGTACAACCAATAGAAATTTCTAACGGAACATATGAGAACCATATATTGATATATGAAAAAGAAGGAGAATATGGACTTTTAAACATTAATGGAGAAACAATAACAAATGCAAAATATGAGGAAATTTCAAGTTTGGGTTATCAGCAAGGACAACTATTATCAAAGCAAAATGGTAAATATGGAATTCTAGATGGTAATGGAAACACAATAATAAAAAACAAATATGATGAAATCCAACTAGATGAATACTATACAGAAGAAAATGGATATCAAAAAGCAGGTTATATTGTTAAAGTTACTACAGCAGAAGGATACAGATATGGATATTATGATTATAATGGTGTTCAAGTCTTAAACGAAGAATATAATCAAGTAGCAAGATTATCAGAAATTAAAAGTGATAATATTTATTTAATTGCTGCTCAAAATGGTCAATATGGTGTGTTTGTAAATAATAGTAAAATAATTAATACAGAATATCAACAAATAACTTATAATATAGACATAGGAATGTTTATAGTTGAAAAGACAGGGAAATATGGGGCCATTAATTTAAAAGGAGTGCAAATTTTAGAAACAGAATATTCTGAATTAAATATAAATGGAATTTATTTATATAGCATCAAAAATGGAGAACAAAAAGTTTTTGATGAACAAGGAAATGAAATAAATATTCCTTTTGATACTGTTATAAATAAAACTTCTAATTCAAAATATTTTATTAGAAACGATGCTGGTAATTATTCAATAGTAAATACTGAACTTGAAAAACTTACAAATCAAAATTATAAATTTATAGAACATGCTTATGAAACTTATTTTATTGTTACAAATGAACAAGATAAAATAGGAATGATTGATTTGGATGAAAATATAATAGTTGAACTTAATTATGATTTAATTCAACTTATAAAAGGAAAAAACATAGTTCAAGCCATTGATTTCGCTACAAATAAAACTGATATTTATGATAATGAATTTGACTTGGCAATTGAAATGACTAATGCTAATATAGAAATTTTAGATGATGGAATTAGAATTTATAATAATGAACAAGAAAGCTTTCTTGATAATAATGGAGAAATTATCACAAAATAATGTTTAAAAACATAGTAAAGAGTAAATAATCTATTAAGATTATTTACTCTTTTATTGTTGGAGGTATTTATGGGAATTGGTATTGCTTTAGCCGGTGGAGGAATTAGAGGAATTGCACATGCAGGAGTCTTAAAAGCTCTAGAAGAAAATGGAATACAAATAGATGCAATTAGTGGAACAAGCGCAGGAAGCATTGTTGCTGCTCTATATGCAATGGGATATAAGCCATATTATATATATGTATTATTTAAAAAATATGCACAAGAAATAATAAATATAGGAAATGCCCCTATAGTAAATGGAATAGGAAATTTTGTAAGAAACAAAAAAATAGGATTTTCAGGTATCAATGATGGTATTGCATTTGAAAAAATGTATGATGAAGTAGCATTAAAAAAACACATAAAAGTAATTGGAGATATAAAAATGCCATTAGCAATTCCTGCTGTAGATATATTAGATTCAAAAGAATATATATTTACAAATTGTGCTCCAAGAAATAATCCATATGATAATTATATAACTGAAATAGGAATAGGGAAAGCGGTAAGATCAAGTTGCAGTTTTCCAGCAATGTTTTGCCCATGCGAATTTAAAAATCATATGTTTATGGATGGAGGAACATTAGACAATATTCCTGTAATAGCTTTAAAAAGAATTTGTGATAAAAAAATAATGGCTGTAAATTTTGCAGCAGACCCAGTAGAAGAAGATAGCGATGTTATGGATATTCTTATGAAAACACTTGATATTATGGGGAATAAAATTTCAGAAGAAGCTTTAGAACAATGTGATTTTTTACTAACTGTTCCAACAGACAGAGCAGGACTATTTGATATAGAAAAATTAGATAAATGTTATAAATTCGGATATGACACAGTAATTCAACATTTAGAAAAAATACAAAAAATCTTGTCTTAGAATTAAAAAGAAAAATATAACTATTGAATAAAGACAAGACCCCCGACGAAGACACAGAATATGTTTTGGCTATGAAATAGTTATATTTTTCTTTTTATTGTGATAACTTTTTATTTTTTATATACATATAATATTGGAGAGAGTTAGGTGAAAACATGAAAGAAATATATTTTGACAATAGTGCAACTACAAAAATAAAAACAGAAGTATTAAATGAGATGATGCCTTTTTTGACAACAGAATTTGGAAATGCATCATCTTTATATACAATTGGAAGAAAATCAAAAAGGGCAATAGAAAGAGCAAGAAAACAAGTTGCACAACTAATAAACTGTAATCAAAATGAAATCTTTTTTACAGCAGGTGGCTCAGAAAGTGATAATATTGCGTTAAAGGGATTTGCATATGCAAACAAAGAAAAAGGAAATCATATAATAACATCAAAAATAGAACATCCAGCAATATTAGAAACATGCCAGACACTAGAAAAACAAGGTTTTGAAGTGTCATATATAAATGTGGATGAAAATGGATTTATAAAAATAGATGAATTAAAAAAAGAAATAAGACCATCAACAATATTAATAAGTGTAATGACTGCAAATAATGAAATTGGAACAATTCAACCAATAGAACAAATTGCAGAAATAGCTCATAATCATAATATTGTATTTCATACAGATGCAGTTCAAGCGGTTGGGAATATGCATATAGATGTGTTAAAAATGGGAATTGATATGTTATCTTTGTCTGGACATAAAATACATGCTCCAAAGGGAATAGGTGCATTATATATAAAAAATGGGATACAGGTAGAAAAATTCATAAATGGAGGACATCAAGAAAAAGATAAAAGAGCTGGAACTGAAAATGTAGCAGGAATAGTCGGACTTGGCAAGGCTTGTGAAATTGCTAATCAAAATCTAGAAACACATATAAAATATCTAACCAAATTAAGAGATTATTATATAAAAAGATTGCAAAAAGAAATGCCTAATAAAATTAGAATTAATGGTTCCATGGAAAATAGGCTACCTGGAAATGCAAATATTTCTTTTGAAGGTGTTAATAGCTCTGAACTAATTTTTAAATTAGATGAAAAAGGAATTTGCGTTTCTAGTGGATCTGCATGTTCTTCGGGCAAAACTAGTGCGTCACATGTTTTACAAGCTATTAATGTTCCAGAGGAATATTTGAACTCGGCAATAAGAACTACCTTCTGTGATAACAATACTTTTTACGAAATTGATTATCTAGTAAAAATTTTAAAAAAATTATAAAAAAGGCTTGCAAAATAATAAGAAATGTATTATTATGGTATCAAAGTGGAGAAAAGTGGTGCGAAGTGGTAGAAAAAGAAAAGAGGTGAAGTTCAATTGTTAATAGGTGAATACGAGCATTCTCTAGATGTTAAAGGCAGATTAATAATGCCAGCAAAATTAAGACAAGATATAGGAGAAAAATTTATAATAACAAAAGGATTAGATGGATGTTTATTCGTATTTTCTGAAAATGAATGGTTGAATTTCGAAGCAAAACTAAAAGCACTTCCACTATCAGACAAAAATGCCAGAAATTTTGTTAGATTTTTCTTATCAGGAGCAACAGAATGTGAAATAGACAAACAAGGAAGATTTTTAATACCAGCCAATCTAAGAGAGGCTGCTAACCTTGAAAAAGATGCTGTAATAGTAGGTGTAGGAACAAGATTAGAAATTTGGGATAAAGAAATTTGGCAAAAATGTGATGAAAATATTTCAGCAGATGAAATTGCAGAAAACATGACAATGTTAGGTATATAACTTGCAAAAGTTTATATAAAGATACTAAAGATGAAAGTACAAAAGAAAAACACACAAAAGACAAAAATACAAAAGAAAAAATTTTAAAGAAAACTAAAGATAAAATTGCTAAAGATAAATTCCAAGAAACAAAAGATGCAAAAACATAAGATAAGCAGCTGGGGTGGATATCTTAACTCCAGCTGTAAACGATAAAAAAGAGGTGGGAAATTGGAATTTAAGCACAAACCAGTATTGCTAGAAGAAACAATACAAGGACTAAAAATAAAAGAAAATGGAATATATGTAGATGGAACTTTAGGGGGAGCTGGACACAGTAAAGAAATTTTAAAAAAACTATCACCTGAAGGACTACTTATTGGAATTGATAGAGATACAGAAGCTTTAAAAGCAGCGGGAGAAAATCTAAAAGAATTTCAAAATGTAAAATATGTACATGGAAATCATGATGAAATAGAAGAAATATTTGAACAATTAGGAATACAAGAAGTAGATGGCATATTATTAGATTTAGGAGTTTCATCATATCAATTGGATGAAAGAGAAAGAGGATTCAGCTATTTGGGAAACAATGAGCTGGACATGAGAATGGACAAAACTCAAACTCTAACAGCAAAAGAAGTAGTAAATACATATAGTGAAGAAAATTTAGCTAACATCATTTATGAATATGGAGAAGAAAGATTCTCAAGACAAATTGCAAGAAACATAAGTGAACATAGAAAAAATAAAGAAATTGAAACAACACAGGAATTAGTAAGCATTATAGAAAAATCAATGCCAGCATTTGCAAAAAAAGAAGGACATCCAGCAAAAAGAACTTTCCAAGCAATAAGAATAGAAGTAAATGATGAAATAAGACCATTATATAACACAGTAAAAAGTTGTATAAAGCATTTAAAAAGTGGAGGAAGATTATGTATTATAACATTCCATTCACTAGAAGATAGAGCAGTAAAAAATGCGTATGCAGACAGCATAGGAAAATGTAGATGTCCAAAAGATTTACCATATTGTGTATGTGGTGCAAAATCTGAAGGAAAAATAATAAATAAAAAACCAATAATTGCAACAGAAGAAGAACAAAACGAAAATTCAAGATCGAAAAGTGCAAAACTAAGGATTTTCGAAAAAATATAAGTTACTAAGGAGGTGAGAACATGCCAAGAGCATCATATCAATACGGAACAAGTCCAAGAAAATATGAACCAGAATACACACCAAGAACAACAACTAGAAAAACTACAAAAAAAGTTACAACAACAAAAGTAGAACCAAAAAAATCAGATGCTAAAAAACGTATTGAAAAACAAAGAGCTAAAAAAGTAGAAGAAAGAAAAAATAAAACAGCACAAGTCGTAATTGTGTTGACTATATTTGGTATGTTACTCGCTTTAAGTTATAGAGAAATTGCTATAATGGAAATGTTTAATCAAAAGAAAAATTTAGAAAACCAACTATCAACGATACAAAAAGAAAATGGACAAGTAGAAAAAAATATAAGAGAAGTAGAAAGCACATTAAATTGGAATGATATTTATCAAACAGCAACAGAAAGTTTAGGAATGCAAGTAAAAAAAGCAATACCAGTAGATTTAGAAAAAACTGATAATGTAGAGACAAGCAACAAATTTATAAAAGAAGAAGAAACAAGTATTTTAGAAAAAGTTGTTGGATATTTTGTAAATAAATAAAAATGAAGAACCGGTAATAAAACCGGTTCTTTTTATACAGAAAGTTTTTTGATAATTTTTATTTCTTGGTATAAATCAACTAATTCAGATTTTCTTATGTTGTAGGCATCGATGGCTTCTTTATAAAGCTGATCAAATTCATCTATAGATTCATTTGGATGTAGATATATTTTTATATATTCATTATAATATAATTTTTTTTCTTCATTATCAGTAGCAGCCTTTTTTTCTAAGTAACTAGCCACTTTTTCATATCTTTCTATTTCTTTTTTTAAATATTTTACATAGTCATGAGAATAAGAGATTTCATATTCAATATCTTCAATAACTACTTTTAATAATTTTTTTACAATTTTTTTATTATTTTTTCCTGCATTAGTATATCCGGTATTTGGTGCTGCGTTTGGAGATGGCTTAGTATGTTCGATAATAATTTTTAATGCATCAGAAATACCTACGTGAGACTTATATTGTCTTTTATTAACAATAGCTTCATATTCGTCTGCAACTTTAATAATTTGTGCTTCAAGAGGAATATCACTTTTAAATAATCCTTGAGGATAACCTGTACCATCAAGGCATTCATGATGATAATATGCTCCTGCATAATATGGTCTCAATTTTGGGTCTTTCATACATAATTCATAACCTAAAGTTGTATGTTTTTTCATTATTTCATATTCTTCATCTGTTAATTGAGAAGGCTTTTGTAGTATTTCTGAAGGAATAAATAGTTTCCCAATATCATGCATAAATGCACAAATAATACAATATTCAGTAAAACCTCTAGAAAGATGTAGCTTTTTACATAAGTTGCAAACTATTGTTGCAACATTTTCACAGTGTTTTCTAGTAAAAACATCTAATGAACCAAGCAAATTTAATTGATATCTTATTGCTTTATCAAGATTATAAGATTTTATATAGGTTTGGTTAAAAAAATCAAAATTTTCTATATTAGGGTTCATTTGTATTTATCTCCTTTAATTAATCTAATTTAATAATAACATTAAACAATCAAATGCGCAAGTGATTTGTCACATTATGTCGAACGATTTTTCTTGACAAATGGTATAAACCATGTTAACATATTTTCGAAATTTAAATTCAAAAACTTATATCAAAAAATTTTTTCGAAAAAATCCAAAAAAGTTAATTTAATAAAAAAGAGGTGATAGTAGATGTATGTTTAAATTTACTAAAACTGGTGTATTTGTGATATCAATTATAATAATATTTTGTTTAATTCAAATATTTATTTATAAATATCAAATAGAAACAGAAATAAATGAAGAAATAATGGAAGTAATTGAAATTACCGATAATCCAGTAATAGAGGTAACAGATAAATGTGAGATATGGCAAATAGAAATTCCGGTAATTTCTTTAGTGGCAGATATTTCAGAAGGAACAACAAAAGAAATTTTAAACAAATATGTTGGACATTTTGGGAAAACCGCCAAAGAAGAAGGAAATGTGGGATTGGCAGCACATAATAGAGGATATGAAGTAAATTATTTTCAAGATTTAAGATTATTAAAACAAGGAGATGAAATAATATATAAACACAATGAATTTGAAAAAATATATGAAGTTGACAAATGCAGAATTATTAAAGATACAGAATGGGAATATTTAGAACAAACAGAAGAAAATATGCTAACACTAATAACATGTGTAGAAAATCAGCCAGAATACAGAAGATGTATACAAGCAATAGAAAAAGAGGAGGAAATATATTGAAGAAAGCAATAAAAATTATAACTGTAATTTTATTAATAATGATTTTAAATTGTATGTTATTAGTAAGTACAGTACAAGCAGTGGAACATGGTCAAATTAATATATACACAAAAGGAGAATTTAAAAGAATAATTAGATTTAATGGAATTATTGTAAAAACAGCGCATGCAGTATATCAACATAATGGAATAGAATATCCTGCGTATTGCTTAAATAAAGATGTACATGGTGTTGGTGAACATATTGCAACATATGATGTAACCTATCAAGGAAAAATAACAGATGTTAATCTATGGAAAGTAATTATAAATGGATATCCATACAAAACCATTGAACAATTAGGTGTATTAGATGAAGGTGAAGCATATACTGCAACTAAACAAGCAGTGTATTGCTATATATATGACAGAGGAACTGAAGGGTATTCGGCAATAGGAGAGGCTGGAAATAGAGTTATAAATGCAATAAATATCATATTGCAAAACGCAAGAAATTCAACAGAAAGTTTTGATAATCATATTTTAGTGAAAAACAGTGAAGAGTGGAAAGAAGAAAATAAATATATATCAAAAGAATATGAAATTCAAAGCAATATAAATATTTCAAAATACATTGTCAGCTTAGAAGGACAACCTAATGGATGTAAAATAACTAATTTAGAAAATCAAGAAAATAACGAATTTAGTTCAAATGAAAAATTTAAAATTCTAATACCTATTAATAGTTTAGAAAAATCAGGGCAATTTAAAATAAAAATTGAAACTCAAATGGAAACAAAGCCAATATTTTTTGGTAAAGCTCCAAATGCAGACTTACAAGATTATGCATTAACCGCATTTTCTTTTGAAGATATAGACACAGGAATAACACAAGATTATGAAGAAAATAAAACAAAACTTACAATTGAAAAGCAAGACGGTAAAACAGAAGAAATATTAAAAGGTGCCAAATTTGAAATCTTAAATGAACAAAAAGAAATATTTGCAATACAAGAAACAAATGAAGAAGGGAAAATTGTATTAGAGCATATAATGCCTGGAATTTACTATATTAGAGAAATTCAAGCTCCAGAGGGATATGAAATGAATTCAGAGTTAGTAGAAATACATATTAAAATGAATGAAGAAGAAGTAGTGGAAATAAAAAATAATAAAATTGAAATACCGGAACCACCTGTTGTAGAAGAACCACCTATAATAGAATTGCCTAAATTGCCAGTAACAGGTATGTAAATTGTTGTATAAAATTCTTTCAAATGGAAAAAATTAGAATATAAGACTTTCAAAGGAGTGATATAATGGAATCAAGCGACATGAAAAATATGGTTGTATTAAAAAATCTTCCATCTAATATGGTAGAAGAGGCAATAATAATATTTAAAGAAACACAAAAAGTAAAACAGAAAGAATTAATTGATAAAGGTAAAAAAATAAACTCATCTGAAGTTCAATCTAAATCAAGAGAATATATTCTAAAAGAAGCGGAAATGCTTGTTACAGATTATATCAAAAGAATTGAAAATAAAAAAACTGACAACAGTAGAGACTTAATGCACAAATATAAAAAATTAAAAAAATATAGCTTGATTTCATCAATTCTTCTAGCAATCAGTTTAATCATTAATTTCATATAATAACATAAAACACTTTATAAATGCATAAACATTAGTAATGCATTGTATAAAGTGTTTTTTGTTTGAAAGAGAGGAAAATGTATGGAGAGAATTATGTCTATTGAAGATAAAATAAGAAGAGCTGAAGAAATCTATTATAGAAGAAAAAATCAAGAAGCGCCATATAGAGAGACTGTAAAGAAAAACAAAAATAATATAAAATTATTTAAAAAGATGATAAAGCAAATAATTATATGTTTATTAATATATAGTGTTTGTTATCTTATTATTAATAATAATTACATATTTTCAGAAGATTTTGCTCAAAAAGCTAGAGAAATTTTATCTCAAGACATAAATTTGCCAGAAATATACAATATGATTGTAGAAAAATTCAAATCAACACAACAAGAGACACCAGAAACAACAGAAAATCAAAATGAAACTGAAATCCAAGAAGAACAATTAAACGAAGAAATTCAAAATAATGATGAAAACATTGGCGGAGCAGAAGAATTACCAACAACAGAACCAGTTGTAGAATTATCACAAATGGAACAAGATGCTAATTATATAAAAAGTACAATAAGTTTTATAAAACCTGTTCAAGGAGTTATTAGTTCAATGTTTGGATTAAGAAATCCTACAACACAATCTGTACCTAAAAATCACACAGGAACAGATATTGCGGCAGTAACGGGAACTAAAATTGTTTCTGCAACAGATGGAAAAGTAATATATAAATCATCTAAAGGCGATTTTGGAAATCATATAAAGATACAAACAAATGATGTGATAATTTTATATGCACATTGTAATAAAATATATGTAAATGAAGGAGATACTATAAAACAAGGACAAGAACTAGGCGAAGTAGGTGCAACAGGAAATACAACTGGACCACATTTGCATTTTGAAATAAGATATCAAGATAGATGTGTAGATCCACAATTAATATTAGAGTTATAAGAAAGGAAGGTAAATTTGAAAATCAGAATAGATTTAAAAATTTTAATATTTTTAATTATATTTTATCTTACAAAACAATTAAAAATTTATTTAATTGTAATGTTTTTTGCGTTTTTACATGAAATAGGACATATTATTGCTGGAACATTTTTAAAGATGAAACTCGATAAAATAGAAATTATGCCATTTGGATTGTCTGCTGCTTTTTATACCAATTTTGATGACAAAAAATTTAAGATTAAAGAAATAGTTTTAGCATTGGCTGGACCTGTTACAAGCTTATTTTTAGCGATTTTATGTAATTACATAAATTTTACATATATCACAACACAAGAAGCAGTCTATGCAAATTTACTAATATTGTTTTTTAATCTAATACCTTTATATCCACTAGATGGAGGGAGAATTATGAAAGGCATTATATATACAAAAATGGGAATAATTCAAACTGAAAATATTATGAATAAAATTTCAAGTATAACTATGATACTGATAACTATTATAAGTAGTATAGCGGTATATTACTACAAAAATATTGCAATATTTTTAGTTTGTATCTTTTTATGGAGTGTTGTTTTACAAGAAAAAAATGACAAAACTCTTGCTATTTTGCAAGGAAAATAGTAAAATAGTTGTGAAAGAAAGGCAGGTAGAAAATGTCAAAACCAACAGTAGCAATAATAGGAAAACCGAATGTAGGAAAATCAACATTTTTTAATTATATAGTAGGAACTAGAATATCAATTGTAGAAGATACTCCAGGTGTAACCAGAGATAGAGTTTATGCAGAAACAAACTGGAGAGGAAGAAACTTCACAATTGTAGATACAGCAGGTATAGAACCAGAATCAGATGATATTATTATTTCTCAAATGAGAGAACAAGCAAAAATTGCAATAGACATTGCAGATGTAATAATATTTTTAACAGATATAAAACAAGGTGTGACAGCTGCAGATGAAGAAATTGCAATGATGCTAAAAAAATCTCACAAACCAGTTGTATTAGTATGTAACAAAGCAGACAATATGAGTAAAGACAGAGAAGAAATATATGAATTCTATAATTTAGGAATAGGAGAACCTCATCCTGTATCAGCAGCAAATGCTTTAGGTATAGGTGATGTTTTAGATGCAATATATGAAAACTTCCCTGAAAAACAAGAAGGTGAAGATGAAGATGACAGAATAAGAGTTGCAGTAATAGGAAAACCAAATGTAGGAAAATCTTCATTAATAAATAAAATATTAGGACAAAATAGAACAATAGTAAGTTCAATTGCAGGAACAACAAGAGATGCAATAGATACTGAATATGAGAATGAACATGGAAAATATGTATTAATAGACACAGCAGGAATTAGAAGAAAAAGTAAAGTAACAGAATCAATAGAAAAATTCAGTATAATGAGAACACTTTTAGCAATTGAAAGAGCAGATGTATGTTTGATGATGATAGATGCAAATGAAGGGGTAACAGATCAAGATGCAAAAATTGCTGGAGAAGCACATGAAGCTGGAAAAGGAATAATTATAGTAGTAAATAAATGGGATGAATATGAAAAAGAAACAGGAACATTAGAAAGATACAAAAAAGAAATATATGAGAAATTATCATATTTATCTTATGCTCCAGTAATATTCATATCAGCAAAAACAGGACAAAGAGTGGACAAGTTATTTGATATGATAAATCATGTAGCAGAACAAAATGCAATGAGAATTTCTACATCAGTATTAAATCAAGTAATAAATGAAGCTATTGCAATAGTTCAACCACCAACAGATAAAGGAAAAAGATTAAAAATATTATATGGAACACAAGCAAGCACAAAACCACCAACATTTGTAATATTTGTAAATAATAAAGAACTATTCCATTTTTCATATGAAAGATATTTAGTAAATCAAATAAGAAAAGAATTTGGATTAGAAGGAACACCTGTAAGGGTGATAGTAAGAGAAAAATTAGAGAAAGATTCAGAATAGGGGGAAATTAAAATGGCAGCATATATAATAGTAGGATTAGTAGCATATTTATTAGGAAGTATAAGTTTTTCAATAATAATAAGCAAAAAAATGGCAGGATTTGATGTAAGAGAAAAAGGAAGTGGAAATGCAGGAGCAACAAACATGTTGCGTTCAGTTGGAAAAAAAGCAGCAGCATTAACATTATTGGGAGATGCGCTAAAAGGAGTTGCAGCAATACTAGTAGCAGTGATAGTTGGAGCTATTGCAAAAAATTCAGATAAAGCATTATTAGTACAAATAGCAGGAATTCTTGTAGTAGTTGGACATACATTCCCAATATTCTTTGGATTTAAAGGTGGAAAAGGTGTTGCTACATCATTAGGTGTATTATTAATGACAAACTGGAAAATTGGACTAATATGTTTAGTATTTGCACTAGTTCTAATGGCCTTGACAAAAATGGTATCAATGGGATCAGTAGGAGCAGCAATATTATTCCCAGTTTTAGTATTATTTAATAATACTAACTTTATAGTATCAGAAGGAAGCGGATATTTTGTATATAGTATAATTTTAGCAGTGATTGTAGCATTTAACCATAGAAGTAATATACAAAGAATTTTAAATGGAACAGAAAACAAATTAAGTTTTAAGAAGAAAGATTAGGAGGAACAATAGATGAAAAATATAGCAATTATAGGTAGTGGAAGTTGGGGAGTTGCACTTGCAATTCACTTGGCTAAACAAGGACATAATGTGAAAATGTGGTCATTTTCTCAAGAAGAATGTGACATGATAAATAATGAAAAAAAATGTAAGTTCTTACCAAATGCAGAAATACCAGAAGGAATAAAATGTACAACTTCACATCAAGAAGCAATTGAAGGTAGTGAATTTATAATACATGTAACACCATCAAAATTTACAAGAGATGTAGTAAAACAATATAAACAATATGTTACAAATCAACCAATTGTAATATGTTCAAAAGGATTTGAAAAAGATAGTTTATTAACATTAGATGAAGTAATTCAAGAAGAAATTCCAAATGCAAAAATTGCAGTATTATCAGGACCAAGCCATGCAGAAGAAGTATCAGTAGCATTAGAAACAGTATTAGTTGTGGCATCAAAACATAATGCAGTATTAAAGCTAGTTCAAGATGCATTTATGAGTAATAAAATGAGAATTTATACATCAAGAGATATTAAAGGTGTTGAACTTGGAGGAGCTTTAAAAAATATTATAGCTTTTTGTGCAGGAGTTGCAGCTGGAATTGGATTAGGAGATAATACTTTTGCAGCATTGATAACAAGAGGGTTAGCTGAATTAACAAGACTTGGAGTTGCTCTTGGAGGACAAAGAGATACATTATATGGATTAAGTGGACTTGGAGATTTAATTGTTACATGTTTAAGTGAACATAGTAGAAATAGAAGAGCTGGAAAATTAATTGGACAAGGAAAAACTCTTGACGAAGCAAAACAAGAAGTTGGAATGGTAATTGAAAGTATAGATAATATAGAAGTTGCACATGAATTAGGAAAATTGCATAATATAGAAATGCCTATAGTTGAAGCTGTTTATGGAATTTTATATGAAGGCTTAAAACCAGAAGATGCAGTAAACATCTTAATGAACAGAGCTAAAAAAAGCGAAGATTAAGAATATATATATAAAATTTGTAAATAATATAGAAAAATAGGAGGAACAAGATATGGGATTTTTTGATAATTTAAGCAAAAAAGCAAGTGCTGCTTATGATGCAACAGCTGAAAAAACAGGGAAACTTGCAAAAGAAGCAAAACTTAGAATGAAAATCAATGAAAATAAATCTGATATTAATGACTTATATAAAGAAATTGGAAGAAAAGTTTATGAAAAACATGTTAGAGAAGAAAACATTGATATAAAATCTGAGCTAGAAGAAGAATGTACAAAAATAGATGTATTATCAGCAGAAATAGAAACTTGTTTAAAATCTATATTAGAATTAAAAGATAAAAGACAATGTGAAAAATGTCATGCAGAAATAGAGGCAAATAATGCATTTTGCCCTAAATGTGGAGCTCAACAACCAGGAGCAGAAGTTCTAAATGCAGAAGTTATAAAACACGATTTGGCAAATTCAGAAATTGAACCAGACAATCAAGAAGAAGCAAGAATTGTTGAAGAAGAGGTTTCTGGAGAACCAGCAGAAGAAGAGCATGAGGAAGAAACTGTAACAGAAAATGATTTAGAAAGAGTTACAGAAGTAATGGCAGTTGAAACACAAGAAGAATCAAAAAAAGAAGAAAATTAATAAAAAAGGGACCAGGTCCCTTTTTACGTTTTTGGTATTAGGAGAGATGTAACAATGAAAGTAGTTATACAAAGAGTAAAAAACGCAAGTGTAGAAGTAGACGAAAAAACAGTAGGACAAATAGAAAATGGGTTTTTAGTATTATTAGGAATAAAAGTGGGAGATACTAAAGAACAAGCTGATTATCTTGTAAAAAAGGTTTGCAATTTAAGAGTTTTTACAGATGAAAATGACAAAATGAATCTAAGCTTAAAAGATGTAAATGGAAAATTGCTTATAGTGTCACAATTCACTTTATATGGTAATTGCAATGATGGTAATAGACCAAGCTTTATTGAAGCTGCAAGGCCAGAAGAAGCAATACCTTTATATGAATATTTTTGCGATGAGTGTGCTAGAAATGGAATTGAGGTTCAAAAAGGAATATTTGGAGCTGATATGAAAGTACAATTATTAAATGATGGTCCTGTAACTATTATAGTTGAAAAATAAGGAAATCCGTGATATAATAATTTACATACTAGCAAATGCTATGTAGAAAAACTGACGATTATAACAAAAGGAGGAAAACAATGGAGCAGTTAAGAAAGATTGTGTTAGAAGCACCTGAAGGTATGTACTATACCACAGCCAAAGGAGAAAATGGAGAACTGATTGTACGGTTGGTTC
Organism: Clostridia bacterium; assembly: GCA_045602065.1. Classification (GTDB taxonomy): domain Bacteria; phylum Bacillota; class Clostridia; order TANB77; family CAG-508; genus CAG-269. Next base: position 364 of record JAZSAX010000028.1, on the reverse strand, counting down.
ATAATTTTTCGGAAAAATCTCAGGACAAGGCTATTTGCTCTGTGGACAAAGCCATATTCTTCACTAAAATTACTGCAGAAGACAGAGAAAAAGTGAAGAACTGGTTGGCGAAGCAAAAGGGAAAAACTGACCGAGAAAAAAGTTTTCTGACAAGAGTCAGAGAGGCTGTCAAAGCAGTCAATTATGACTACTGGATTGCGAATCTGGAACCATCTGTTACAGGTGGGAAAATTTATTATGCTGAAGGCAATGCTGTAGGCGTAGGATTTTCCTGTAACCAGTGGAGTAAGATGGCGAAAGAGTATGCACATGAAAGAGGTTCTCGCCTGAGTAACGAGCATGAGCTCTACATTTGGTATGCTTT
>JAZSAX010000027.1:0-11551 GCA_045602065.1 Clostridia bacterium | reverse complement strand
ATTAAATAAAAATAATTAAAAATAAATAAAAAAAGAAAGGAAAATAAAAATGGAAATACAAAATGAAATAAATAATAATATAAAACAAGAAAAAAATAATTTTTTGAATACAGCAATTGGACAAACAATAAATAATGCTATTGATATAGGATTAAAATCTATTTTACCAGATTTAATAGAAAATCAAGTTATTGAAATAAAAGATTCCTTATTAAAAAATGGATTAAAAGAAGGAATTCAAACTGCAGTTGATTCTGCAATTGATTTTGGTAAAAGTGCTATAGGAATATTTACAGGTAATTTCGAAAATATGACTCAAGTAAGAAATGCAGTAGCAGATGGCGGAATTATAGATACAATGTCAAATGTACTAGATAAAGTTATTGATAAAACTTATCAATCAGGATATATAAACAGATCAGTAACAACATTAATAAAAAATGGAAAAGATATATTATTAGAAAATATTTCAAGGAATATAAAAAACGAATTAGATGAACAGACTAATGTTGTTGAGAAATTAGGAAGATATGTTGATAATTGGAAACAATACTATAACAATAAAGATTTTAAAGGAATGACAAAAGAATATAATAAAATAAAAAATCAATTAGATAATGTAGTTCCACTAGAGAATATTTTAAAGGAAACAAGAAAAGTAGAAATGATACATAATTTAATAAAAAATAACGGACAAAATTTTGAAATTACAAATTTAGAAAATCAACTAATAGAAAATTTATCAACGCAAAAGACCTAAAAATTGTACTATAAATTAGTATAAAAATTCCAAAATAATTCGCTAAAAGCCTTGCAAAATAAGGATTGGTATAATATAATACACTTGTAAATGTAAAAAAGAAAGAGGTCGAAAACAATGGAAGAAAGACAAGATGGAAACATAATTAAAAGAGACATTGAACAAGAGATGAGAACTGCTTACATTGACTATGCAATGAGTGTAATTGTATCAAGAGCATTGCCAGATGTAAGAGATGGATTAAAACCTGTACATAGAAGAATTTTATATGCTATGCATGAAGATGGAATTACATCAGACAAGCCTTACAGAAAATGTGCAAACACAGTAGGTTCTGTATTAGGAAGATACCATCCTCATGGAGATGCATCTGTATATGATGCAATGGTAAGAATGGCACAGGACTTTTCAATGAGATATATGCTAATTGATGGACATGGAAACTTTGGTTCAATTGACGGCGATGGAGCAGCAGCAATGAGGTATACTGAAGCAAGAATGTCAAAAATATCAGAGCAAATGCTTGTTGATATAGAAAAAAATACTGTAGACTTTATGCCAAACTATGATGATAGATTACAAGAACCAACAGTATTACCTGCAAAGATTCCAACATTATTAGTAAATGGTTCATCTGGTATAGCCGTAGGTATGGCAACAAATATACCACCACATAATTTAAAAGAAGTTATAAATGGTGTAATAAAAATAATTGATGATGATAATGTAACTGATGATGATTTAATGCAAATAATTAAAGGTCCAGATTTTCCAACAGAAGGTTTAATTTTAGGAAGAGAAGGAATTAAAGAAGCCTACAAAACAGGAAAAGGAAAAATCATAATGAGAGCTGAAGCTGAGATAGAGGAGATGAGCGGAAATAAACAAAGAATTATCGTTTCTTCATTGCCATATCAAGTAAACAAAGCTCGCTTAATTGAAAATATTGCCAAATTAACTAGGGAAAAACGAATTGAAGGAATTTCAGAATTACGTGATGAATCAGATAGAAATGATAGAGTAAGAATTGTAATGGAACTAAAAAGAGATGCAAATCCACAAGTTGTTCTAAACCAATTATATAAAAATACTCAAATGCAAGATACATTTGGTGTAATCATGTTAGCACTTGTTGATGGAGAACCTAAAATATTAACATTAAGACAATGTTTAGATTGTTATATTGATCATAGAAAAACAGTAATTTTACGTAGAACACAATTTGAGTTAGATAAAGCTTTAGCAAGAGCACATATATTAGAAGGATTAAAAATAGCAATTGATAATATAGATGAAGTAATTGCAATAATCCGTAGCTCTTATGATGATGCAAAAGAAAGATTAATGGAAAGATTTGGATTAACAGAAATCCAAGCACAAGCTATTCTTGATATGAGATTAAAAACTTTATCAGGATTACAACGTGAAAAAATAGAAGAAGAATACAAACAATTAATGGAATTAATCGAAAGATTAAGAGCAATATTAAACAGTGAAAGATTAGTATTTGATATTATTAAAGAAGAACTTATTGAAATAAGAGATAAGTTTGGAGATGAAAGAAAGACAAAAATTGTTGCATCTGAAGGAGAACTTGATGTTGAAGATTTAATTAAAGAAGAACAAACAGTTATTGCTTTAACACATTTCGGATATATTAAGAGAATGCCAATTGATACTTATAGAAGCCAAAAACGTGGAGGTAAAGGAATTACAGGAATTGCAACAAGAGAAGATGACTTTGTAAAACAAATATTTACAGCATCTACACATGATACAATTCTATTCTTTACAAATAAAGGTAAATTATATACATTAAGAGGATATGAAGTTCCAGAAGCAGGAAGAACTGCAAGAGGTACAGCAATAGTAAATCTATTAAGATTAGATGCTGGTGAAAAAGTTTCTGCAGTTATACCAATTCAAAATTTTGCAGAAGGAAAATATTTATTAATGTCAACAAAAAATGGATTAATAAAGAAAACAGCATTAGCTGAATATAATTCTTCACGTAAAACAGGTCTTCAAGGAATTACTCTTAAAGAAGATGATGAATTAATTTCTGTAAGGCTAACAGATGGGGAAGATAATGTTGTTCTTGTAACAAGAAATGGTATGTGTATTACTTTTGACGAAAAAGATGTACGCCCAATAGGAAGAGTATCACAAGGTGTTATAGGAATTAGAATTGATGATGATGATGAAGTAATAGGGATGGAATCAATAATTGCTGGTGGAAAAGCTACATTACTTGCAATTACTGAAAATGGATTTGGAAAAAGAACAGAACTTGATGAATATAGAGTTCAAATTCGTGGTGGTAAAGGTGTTGTAACATATAAAATTACACCAAAAACTGGTAAATTAGTTGGAGCAAGAATCGCTACAGATGATGAAGATGTAATGCTTATAACAGATACAGGAACAATTATTAGATTAAAAGTTAAAGATATTAGCATTTTAGGACGTCCAACACAAGGTGTTACTCTTATGAGAACAACTGATGGAGGAAAGGTAGTAAGTATTGAAACTTTAACTCCTGAAATTGCTGAAGTAGAAGAAGGCGAATAAAAAATAAAAGGGAAGTTTTTAAACTTCTCTTTTATCTTTTATCTTTAAATCTTAAGTCTTCTCCGAAAAAATAATGCATTTCATAAAATCCGGCAATACGAGAGCCTATACGTTCTTCATATTTTGTAAAAATATTATTAATATGTAAATTAGTAGAAATTATAGTTTTTGTCATTTTATTATTTAAGTTAAGTAAACGAGTATTTAAAATTGTAAACAATTCACTTAATTTCATGCTATTCAAACACTCTGTACCTAAATCATCTATTATTAATAAATCACATTCTAAAACATTTTTATAAAAATCATCTTGAGTTGATGTTTTATATTTATTCATTTTATTATCAATAACTGTTTCTAATAAAACAGGTGCTGTTTGGTAAAGTACATTTTTACCTTTTTTAATTAATTCATTTGCAATACAATTACTCATAAATGTTTTCCCAAGCCCAGTGTTACCTGTAAATAGTAAATTACGAGTATCAGGATTGTCAAAATTTTCAATAAATTCTATACATTTTTCTTTTATTGTAAGGATATTCTGGCGTGGTGAAATATTCATTTTATATTTTTTTGGATCAATTTTATCTGGAAAAATATTCAAATTAAATGTATCAAAATTTTCTTTTCCAAGGTTAGATATATTTGATTTATTATAAGAAATATCTAACAATTTTTGTTTTAAGCAAGAACATAAGCTAGAGGCTGAATTCTCTACTTGAACATAACCAGTATCTTTACATAAACCACACTCATAAGAAGGTTCTAAAAATGTACTGTCGATTTTATTTTGTTTTAATAATTTTGCTTTTTCTGTTTTTAATTCTGCAACTTTGGTGTTTAAATCATCTAAAGAGGATGATGTTCCTTTTAAAATATTTTTAGCAGCATTAATAGCAAAATTATTTAATTCATTTTCAATTTCTTGTAAGCGTGGAAGTTTTGCATAAAGCTCTTGTTTGCGTTTTTCTAAATCAAGTTCGGCTTTACGTTTCTTTTGGTCATATTCTAATAATAATGTAGATAAAATTTCACTAGACATTCATATCTCCTTCTATATTTACAAAATTTGATGCTGCAACTTTTGGTTCACTTCCATTTAAATTGGTTGAAAAATCTACTACGGCATTAGCAGAGTTTGCATATAAAAATGATAAATTGTCATAATGCCTTTGTTCAAAAGAGGCTTTTGCAACTTGTTTTTCTAATTGTTTTGTATCTTTCTTTTGTTTATTTCTTTGTTCTATAAAAGCAAGAATTTCATTTGCTGTTTTTAAATTTCTATCATGCCAGTCTGTAATTATATTATTAAAATATTCAAATGTTGGATTTGCTTTAAATGTTGTTCTTTTTAAAGCAATTTCTATTATATTTAACTCATAGCCAAAATCAATGACCCATTTTTCAATATAAGCTTCTTCATATTGAGTAAGTGTAGTTTTTCCAAGTTTTTTAGCAATAGTCTTTTTGATTTTTACTAATTTTTCTTGTTTTTGATAATATAAATCTAAATCACTCCAGGTTTGAATTTTATTATTACCCCAAGCTTCTGCAACAGTTTGTACATATTTTTTGTGTAATGCAGAACGACTAAAACAATATTCAAAAAGTGCAATCATAACTTGTTCGTCAAAATTATATTTTGTGAACCATAAGTCAATATCATTATACCACGAAGGTCCCATAATTCCTTGGAAATAAGCATTATTAATGTGTGTTATAACTTTAGCACGAGCTTGATTTTTAGCTACATCAGCAACTTTTTCTGGTGATGCTGTTAAATTTGGTGTATATAATTTGTGAAGAGTCATCTCTTGTAAATTGGCTAAAATGTAACCATTTTCTTTTTTGGTAATAAAACCATTTGAATCCAAATAAGAGATAGCATCATTTAAATCTTTTAAAGGCAATGCTAACTTTTTTGACATATCATTTAATTTTATATCTTTTTTATATTTTGATAAAAATACCATATATAAATAAACTTTTACACTATTAGCTGGCATCTGTGACAAGTACTCTGCAAAAAAGATGTCAGGGACAACTGTTTCAGAGAATAATAAAGGCACTTCTGGCTGTTCTAATTTCATTTTCATTCCTCCCCCAAAAGGAACGAATCTAGTTCAAAAAGAAATGAACTAGTTTCCCCTATAAGTTAAGTCAAATTATATCATGTTAGAAAATAAAATCAAGTCTAAATTTAAATTTTTTTAGGGGATAATGTCTAAAACTTTTTATATAAGTACAGTTTGGGTCTTAAAAAATATTTTGCCAGATATTTAAAAACATAAATAATAGGCTCTCCATTAAAACCAACAATACTAAATATTGTTATTGGGAAGCAAAAAGAAATAAGCAAAAATATTTTGACATTCCAATTTTTAAATAAAAAATGTAGAATAATAAAAACAATAATATACCAAATAATATTAAAAAAAGCTGTTGAATAATCAATAATACCCAAAATTTTATTTTTAAAATTATAGTTTTGTGGAATTATAAATTTCATAAGCACCTCCTAAGTTTATTTTCTAAAAAGGTTTTCCACATTTTGGGTGAAAGTTGTGGAAACACCACCAACAAAATCACGGACAAAAGAATTTGATTTTATAAGTGCATAAATAGCACCTACATAAATAAATTTTGTCATTAAATTATTAGATGAATAATCCATAGAAAACAATATTAACAAAACAATAGAAACTATAATTTGTATAAATAATAAAGAAAACAAGTTCTTTAACCAAGACTTAAAAAACCAAGACATTGAATCAAGCATTAGAGATAAAAGTGCAAAAGGGCTAAGTAAAATAAATATTTTAACCATTATATATCTGAAAGAATAAGTAAAAACTAAATTTAATAATGATATTGTAAGAGATGCCTTCATTAATCCATCTAGTGAAAAAACATCTAGTGAAGAGGAACCTACAGAAATAGTATTGTTAATTTCTAAAATCAATTCAGAAAAACATATATTTTTATGAAATAATTCTTCGCCAATTCCTCTAATAGCAAGAGTTATATTAGATACTAGGTCTAAAAATATTTCTATGAAAAAATATGAAAAATTAATACAAATTCCAAATATGATTGCCTTAAATAAAAATTGCATAGGGCTTTCGGTTGGTTTATAAGTAAAATGAGCTAACAAATATTTAATTGAGTAATATAAAATGAAACCTGAAATTAAGGAATTTGCAATAAGTAATATTCCACTAGAAGCAGATGCTCCTAGAATTTTTTCAAAATAAGAATCATAAATTATATCAGAACTTATAAAAGTAATATCATCTAAAACTGTATATACGTTATTATCTATTGAAGAAAATAAATTACCTAGAATTGTATTTATTGTTTCAAGAATTGTAGATGTAACATTTGAATAATTTTCCATTTAATCACCTATCCAATTAGTGACTGAATTGCAGATAATATCAAATCTATAGCCAAAATAAAGCCATAAGAAAATAACGAACCTGTAATCAATTTTTTTCCTGTTCTAATTTTTTCTTCATCGCCAAAACTAAACTTTCTCATAAGAGCTCCTGAGCAAACGGCGACAGCGGCAGCTGGTGTAGAAATTTTTATTATCCAGCTTTCAATATCTTCAAAAGCGGAATTTAATTTGTTTACTAATTTAGGTGTTGCACCCAAAACTGTTGTTGATAAAATTAAAATAATATAAGAAAATAAAATAAAAATAAACAATATTTTTTTCATAAAATCATCCTTTCTAGTTTTTAAAATATGGAAACATTTTCAATTTTGAAGGTTTTAATATATGAGTTCCATCTGACAGAAAAGCTAGAGCTGAAAATGTTTCCAAGTCTTGTGTGAAAAAATTTGTATCATAGATAAAGTCTTTCTGGGTATATGTGTTAAAACTTTCTGTGATACTAGAATTTTGTGAATTCAAAGAATTTGTTATATAGTTAAATTTTGTTTCTTTAGCACTTTCAGAAATACTTCTTGAAGTATGTGTTTTTTCTTCTTTGCCTAACTGTTTTTGTGTTTCTTCAATAGTAAAAATATCATCAGTCCTAAACCACAGTTTATTTATTAGATTTTGAACAATCACTTTTACAGCATTTTCATCTTTTAAAGCATTTTTTAAAGAAGAATAACTTTGTGTTGACACAATATTTATGCATTTTGCCTCTCTACTAAGTGAGAAAAAATCACTATCAGTTTTTGTTGCATATTCTGCATATTCATCACAAATAAAAGCTGAAGGATGCACAATTGAATGTGACAAATTATACATTACCTCTGATTGGAAATCTAATTTTAAATAAGCTGCAATGATTTTTGAAAGATTTTTATATTCTGCAATATTCATATTTAAAACTACTATTTTCCCCTTTTGCAACATTGAACTAAAACCTTTGAAATTTAAATCTTTTTTGTCTGGGCAAAAAACCTTACAAATATTGTAATCGGAAATAAAAACATTAGTTATTCGAGAGATTTCTGATTTTAAAATAGCCAAAGTACGGCTATCTAGTGAATTAAATTCTTTTTCAAAAAATTCTAATGCGGTGTTTAACTCATAAATTTGCTTGTGAGAAAATTTAGACTCACAAAATAATTTTTTTAATACTTCTATTTTTGATTTATAATAATCTGGTTGTGTAATTAATTTGTGTAGCTCTACAAAAGTGACATAGCCGTTATTATACAATCTACAAAGTTTAATGCATTCGGCTAAGACTTGTTCTGCTTTATCAAGCCAAAAACTTTCACTATTATTTTCTGAAAATAATAGCAATATCGTTTTCAATCTATTTGCCAAAATTAGAGGATTTAGATTCGGTTTATATAATGGATTATATCTAGTTTTCGAATTTAATCCGATTTCTATAATATCTTTTTCTAATTTATATTTTGATGCAAATTTTTGAACTTGTTTAAAATAATTTCCTTTTACATCTAATATTAAAATACCCAATTTATTATTAGGATGTAAAGAATTGTATTTAATTAATTGTTCTGTAAAAGGATACATTGCAGAACTTGTTTTTCCTGTACCTATAGTTCCCGTTATTAAAAAATTTTGATATAAACCAGATTCTGGAATATAAACTTTTTTGTTCGAAGAAATATCTTTACCTATTAATAATTGTAAAGATGAATTATATTCATTTTCAATTTTTTTAATTTCATGAGGTTTTGGGAAAAAATTAAATCTTAAAATAATGCAGTTTATTATTATATAATTCGCAAATATATAGAAAATAAAAAAACTGGTTTCAATAAACTTCCAAAGGATAGGGTTGTCATAACATATATCAAATGGATGAATCCCTAATGAAATAATAATTTCTTCTGACTTAAATATAGGAAAGAAAAGTTGCCATGCACAAAAACAAGTCATACATAAATATATGATAGTAAATATAAAGCGTTTTATAATTATACCTCCGTTTTTTGTTTGATTTTTAATTTAGAACCTTGTAGATTATGAAAAAATTTCATATCAAAAAATGTATAAATTGAATATAAAGTAATAAAAAAATTAATAATATAAATGATAAAAAAGATTGTTACTAATGTGCTAAATATCATCACCGCCTTTTTTCGATAAACATAATACAATAATTTTTTAAAAATGTCTATACTTTTTTAAAAAATTATGATAAAATTTTTTAAAATATAAATATTGGGAGGTTAAAATGAAATTTGATAAAGATACAAAAATAGGAGAAATACTACAAATTGCTCCAGAAAAAGCTGAAATATTAATGGAATGTGGAATGCATTGTATTGGATGTCCTGCATCTCAAATGGAAACTTTAGAAGAAGCTTGTGAAGTTCATGGAATAGATGTTAATGAAGTTGTAGAAAAATTAAATGCTTAAAAAATAAAAAAATTTCGAAAAATGTATTGACAATTGATTAAAAATAGTGTAATATATAAAAGCGTTGTGTGACACAAACATATGGGCTATTAGCTCAGGTGGTAGAGCACTTGACTTTTAATCAAGTTGTCCCGCGTTCGAGTCGCGGATAGCTCACCAAGAATTCTAGTATTAAATACTAGAATTCTCCATATGGCCCCTTGGTCAAGCGGTTAAGACATCGCCCTTTCACGGCGGAGACATGGGTTCGATTCCCGTAGGGGTCACCACAACGCCACTTTAGCTCAGCTGGCCAGAGCACCGCACTTGTAATGCGGGGGTCCCCAGTTCGAATCTGGGAAGTGGCTCCATATAAGGTCAATAGTTTTGAGGATACTCTTAATTATTGACTTTTTATTTTGCTCAAAACAAAGAACAAAACTCTCTCAGAAATATTCCGAGAGAGTTTTAGTTTTTAAACACATAAATATATGTTATAGGGTTTGACTTTGCCGTTAGTGTACTTTTTAACTGCAATATATGCGCTCTGAGAAAATACAATGATTTCGTCTTGGGGTTCGATATTACAGAGAAGAAATTCGAAAACCACGAATTGCTTATCTGTAAGATATTCTGGGGCATGGATGGCATAGATATTATTATCATAGCTTGCAATAGCGACCATTGCCGGACCGTCATCTGTGACATAATCGTTGCTGACAGCATATGTAAAGATTTCTTTTACTGTCTTTTCCCGAAGTAAATCACAAGATTCACATTTCTGCTGAAGTTCTAAGATTGTGTTGTGCAGGAGTTCGACATTCTTTTTAGGTGTGATTGAAATTAATGGCATATTGTTTCCTCCTTTGGGCATTGAAAAACCTTTCAAAGATTTTGGGATAAACCCAATGAAAATATTATAACACAATATTATGTAAAAAACAATAGCATAAACATTGAAAAATCAACAAAAACGTGATATAATAATGGGTGTTAATTAAATTTGGAGGTTTTAATATGATAATACTTGTAACAGGTGCTTCAAGAGGAATTGGACGAGAAATTGCAAAAAACTTAGCGCAAAATGGAAATATAGTAATTGCAAATTACAATAAATCAGAAGAACAAGCTCAAAATTTGCAAAGAGAAAATAAAAATATAGAAATATATAAAGCAGATGTATCAAAAAGACAAGAAGTAAAACAAATGGTAGAATATATTTTAAATAAATATGGAAAAATCGATGTATTAGTTAATAATGCGGGAATAGCTGAAAGTAAGCTATTTACAGATGTTACAGATGAAGATTGGCAAAAAATAATTAATACCAATTTATATTCCGCTTTTTGTGTAACACAAGAAGTATTGCCAAACATGATATATAATAAATGTGGATGTATAATTAATATTTCATCAGTTTGGGGAATTGTAGGAGCATCATGTGAAACAGTTTATTCTGTTGCAAAAGCAGGAATTGATGCGATGACCAAATCTTTGGCTAAAGAATTAGGGCCTTCTAATATAAGGGTGAATTCTATTGCGCCAGGAATAATAGACACAGATATGAATAAAAATTTAACACAAGAGGATATTGAAAATATTAAAAATGAAATTCCATTACAAAAAGTGGGTAAAACAATTGATATTTCTAAATGTGTAGAATGGTTAATTAACGACCAATATACAACAGGCCAAGTTATTTCTATAAATGGCGGTTGGGTAATAATTTAAAAAACATAAAAACCGGAAACATTCAAAGTTCCGGTTTTATCAATTAATTTTCACTTGTTTCTGTTGAAGCTTTTTTTCTATAATTTCCAGAAATTATTTTTGGTAGATATGTAATAATTTTATATACTGCCAAACGTACTTTTTTGCTCCAAATATATGATCTTCTTAATTTTCTTGCACTTCCTAATGATACTGGTTCATCATCTAATACTATTAATTCTACAGGTTTTTTCTCGATTTGGAATACATAGTTATTTCCAGAATTATTATCCCACTCTCCATTTTCATTATAAAAACAGAAATTAAATAAATCACTAGAAATAAGCTCGACTTCTATTTGAAAGCCAAGTTCTGTTTTTTCCATTTTTGCATCACTTACATTATCCCAGTTTGGTCCAAAACCATAATGAATAGACACATCTGTAGATGCATTTTGAAATAAATCACCTGTATATGAAATTTTTACTTTACTATTTTCAACTAATTTGTCTGTGTTAAAAAATATGTTTTTAGTTAGCTCCATTTTTTAAAAACTCCTTCATCTTTTGTTAGTGATATTATAATATTAAATTTTACAATATTCAAGTCTTTTTTTAAAAAATTTGTAAAAATTTTTGCAAAGTAATAATAAAATAAAAAAAGCATATAT
>JAZSAX010000026.1:0-3991 GCA_045602065.1 Clostridia bacterium | reverse complement strand
ATTAAAATCTTCCTTTCTTATTACAAATTTTAATACATCGTTTTCTGTGAGTTTTTCTAGATTTTCAAGCATCATAGTATTTTCCATTAAACTAGATGGGCATTTATAATCCATAGTTATTAAACATTTATTCAGAAATTTCTCTATATCGACTGAACCATTAGTTTCTATATTTACTTTATATCCATTTTCTATAAGTTTATATATTAACTTTTCTATATCTTTATGTATTAGCGGTTCTCCACCAGTTAAAGTAATGTTCTTTACATTAAACTCATTTACTTTCTCCAATATTTCTGATACTGTCATTTCTTTTCCTGAATCTTGAGCTAAAGCATATTTAGTATCGCAATAATTACATCTCAAGTTACAGCCAGCTAATCTAATAAATGTAGCTAATTCTCCTGCTCTTATTCCTTCACCATCTATGCTTGAAAAAATTTCATTTACTTTCATTATTCATCCACCTCATATACCGCAATATTGTCAAGACTCTCTTGCACACTAACTTTATAACATTTTTCTCCTAATTGTTCTGCAATCCATCTTGCTATATTTTCAGCAGTTGTATTAAAATCTAAAACTTCATTTAAATTTTGATGGTCTAACCTATTTTTTATTTTATCTTTTATGTGAGTAAAGTCCATTACCATTCCATCATTATTTAGTTCTTTGCTTTTCATATAAATTTCAATAATCCAATTGTGTCCATGTAGATTCTCACATTTACTCTCATAAGATAATTTTAACTTATGACTTGCACTAATCTCTATTGTTTTTTTTACATAATACATACTAATTTCCCCCTTATATTCATTATTATTAATCTTCCAATATTTTTCCATAATTATTTTCTTTTATCTTTTTATAATAATAATTTCCAATTGCTATATCATATGTACTCATCCCAAATGGATTAAACATAAAACATTTAGCTTTAACATTTCCAAATACTTTATCTTGTATAACATCTGCTATAGTATATACATTTTCTTTTTGCAAATTCTTTTCTATATGAAATCTTTCTATATCTGTATTTCTTCTACAAACTTGATGCCAATTGTCTACTATAATACCATCTTTTACATACTCAAATATGCTAATCTTATAATCTCTCAATGAAACATTTAATAATAAAGTATTTTCTTTTGGTTCGCCTTCAACATATCTTTCTTTTGTTACAGTTGCATTTAAAAATACATCTGACGTTTTATATACTTCTTGCCAACTATTTACAAACACTGTTTTTATCTCTTTATTCAATTTATAATCTATTTTTCTTAAATCATAAATTTTTATTTCATTAATATATTCTTTAAATTCATTACATAACATTTCATAATGCATTTGTCCTATAGGTCCAAATCCAATTATTCCTATATTTAATTTCTCTTTTCGATATTCAAAATATTTTTTTAATACTGTTCCTGTTACAGAAGCTGTTCTAACAATACTTAATAAAGTGGTATTAAATATTGCAAACGGTATTCCTGTTTCTGTAGAATTTAATATTGTAATACTATTTGCTCTTGGTATTCCATGATTTATATTATCTGGAAAACTTGCTATCCATTTTATTCCTGCTGTGTCTATTTCTCCTCCAACATATGCTGGTAATGCTATTATTCTATTTGACGGATCTGGAAAATCCACAAATGGATGTTCAGGTTGACTTGAATCTCCTGCTTCATCTATCATTGTTGTCTTTTCTATTATTTTTATTAATTCATCCCAATTCAGTTCTATTTTTTCTGCCTCTTTATTTGTTACATATAACATAATTATTCCTCCATATCAAATTTTTCTTTTACCCACTCTTCTGAATAAACGGTTTTGAAATATCTATCTCCTCTATCGTTTAATAATCCAACAACCTTTGCTTTCTTTAAATTGTTTTTCTCTATATATTCTTTTATTGCTCTATAAACACATCCACTAGAACCTCCAGCAAAAATGAAATGCTCTTTTAGTAATTCATAGCAACATTCTATCCCATCTTTTTCATTTATTAAAATTATATCATCTATTTTTGCTTCAGATAAATTATCAGATTGAATGCTAGAACCTATTCCACTTAAAAATCTTTTTTTTGTTGTCTTTTGGTCAAATACTTTAGAACCAATTACATCAACTGCAATAACTTTTATTTGGGAATTATAATCTTTTAGTGCTTTTGATATTCCAGTAATTGTCCCTGCACTACTTACTGCCACAAATACATATTCTACATCTTTTAAATCTCTTATTATTTCTTTTCCAATTTCTTTGTATGCCTCACATACTAATGGGTTTCCATATTGATTAAACCAAAATGAATTATTTCTATCATGTAATAATTCTTTTACTATTTTTAACCTTGTTTTTAAATAACTATTATTGTTATCAACTTCTGTCACTTTTATAATTTCTGCTCCCATCATTCTAATCAAATATTCATTTATTGGAGAAATATGTGGGTCAATTACACATATAAATTTATTTCCTAGCTTTTTACACATCATAGCTAAAGCTATTCCCATATTTCCAGAAGATGATTCTATTATTGTTGTCTCTTTATTAATTTTTCCGTCTTCATATAATTTATTTAACACATAAAATGCTGCTCTGTCTTTTGAACTACCGAAACTATTTATTCCTTCATATTTAAGATAAATGTCATTTTCTTTATCATCTATTTTAAATAATGGTGTATTTCCTATTTTATCAAATACCGTCATTTAAATATTTACCTCCCAATGTTTATCTTTTTTACTTTTTCTTTTATTTTAATATAATCAATTTCTTCTTTGTTTTTTAAATTTGTAAGGACGTCAGCAATTATCATAGCAATTTTTTTTATTTTCTTTTTTGATATATTTCTTTGTGTTATGCAAGTAGTACCAATTCTAATTCCTTCATGATATCCATTTATAGATGGAACTAAACAATTATTTACTAGAATGTTACAATCTTCTAATATGTTTGCAACTACTTGTCCTGATCCATATTCTGAACAATCTAATAACACAATATGTGTATCCGAAGTCTTATAAACTACTGGAATATCTAATTTCAACAATTCATTGCATAAAAAACGTGAATTTTCTACAATCTGCTTTTGCATTTTTTTATATTTATCTGTTAGGGCAATATTGCTTGCGACTGCAATTGCAACTATGCCTAATAATAATGGAGACCCCATTATTTTAGGGAAAACTGTTTCATCAATTTGTTTTGATATTTCTGCATTTGTTGATATAATTGCTGCAGCTCTAGGTCCACAAAATGTCTTATATGTAACAAGAGTTGTAACATCTGCTACCCCTACAGGATTATTAAAAACCTTTCCAGCAACTAGACCTGCAGTGTGTGCAATATCAGCCATTAATAGTGTGTTTGCAGAATTAGAATTTATCAATTTTTTTAGTCTTTGCCAATCAATGTTTAACGGAAACGAACTAGCTCCTGCAATTAACATTCTTGGCTTATGTTCTAATAATAATTCTCCTATTTCATCATAATCTATATCATTTTTTTCTATAGAAATATGATAATTTATTATATTATATCTTTCACTTATTTTATGTTCTTTGTCTCCATGCGTTGTATGCCCACCATCATTAACTCCTAAAGATAATATTGTATCATTGTCATTTAATAATGCATTGCATACTATATAATTAGCTATTGCTCCAGTGGGAACTTGAACATTGACAAAAATTTCTCTTCCTTTTGTATTTTCATTTTCAAAAACATTTGCCAACCTTTTTTGAGCTAAAGCTTCTATAATATTTGCATACTCACAGCATTTGTTACATCTATTATCTTTATATTTTCTATATAATTCTATTTGTCTATCTATATTTTCTAATTCTTCTATGCTTTGATATTTTATATACTTAGGAATATAGCCTTCTGCATCTATATTGTCAAAAATTGAACCTTGTATTTCTAATATACTTCTAGGAGTTATACTCGTTGCAGCATTTAATATTAATTTTTCTTTTTGTCG
>JAZSAX010000025.1:0-14663 GCA_045602065.1 Clostridia bacterium | reverse complement strand
TTTAGCTGCTAAAACTGTTACAGCTCCGTCAAGAACTTTTAAAGATCTTTGAACTTCAACAGTAAAGTCAACGTGTCCTGGAGTATCAATGATATTGATTCTATTATTATTCCAGAAACATGTTGTAGCAGCAGAAGTAATTGTAATACCTCTTTCTTGCTCTTGAACCATCCAGTCCATTGTTGCACCACCGTCATGAACTTCACCTATTTTGTGAGTTTTTCCAGTGTAGAAAAGTATTCTCTCTGTTGTAGTTGTTTTTCCAGCATCAATATGGGCCATGATTCCTATATTTCTTGTTCTTTCTAATGGATATGCTCTTCCAGCCATTGTATCCTCCTTATATTTTAGAATGTCTAAGCAGCAAAGCTTAGATTTTGAATTCTACCATTTGTAATGTGCGAAAGCCTTGTTTGCTTCTGCCATTCTGTGTGTATCTTCTTTTTTCTTGTATGCTCCACCGTTTCCGTTAATAGCATCAATAATTTCTCCAGCTAGTTTTTCAGCCATTGTTTTTTCATGTCTTTTTCTAGCATATAATACTAACCATCTTAAACCTAAAGTTTGTCTTCTTTCTGGTCTAATTTCTAATGGTACTTGGTATGTTGCTCCACCAACTCTTCTTGCTTTAACTTCAAGAACTGGCATAATATTTTCTAATGCTGCTTCAAAAACTTCTAATGGATTTTTTCCTTCTTTTTCTTTTACGATTTCGAATGCATCATATACAATATTTTGAGCAAGTGATTTTTTACCATCTAACATGATGTTGTTTATTAATTTTGTAACAACTTTGCTATTATATATTGGATCTGGTAATACATCTCTTTTTGCTATAAATCCTCTTCTTGGCACTATTCTTCACTCCTTTTCTAATTAATGATACCTATAGGGTATCTAAGTTACTCTGGAAATTTCGTATTTCCCGTATAGTGCTACATAATCTATCCTAAATTTAAGTACCTTAATTTAGTAAATTGTGTGCACTAATCTTAATTTTTATACTTTATTTTTTTGGACGTTTAGCTCCATACTTAGAACGACCTTGCATTCTGTCTTTTACTCCAGCTGTGTCAAGTGTTCCTCTGATAATATGGTATCTAACACCAGGAAGGTCTTTTACTCTTCCTCCTCTGATTAGAACTACACTGTGTTCTTGTAAGTTATGTCCTATACCTGGGATATAAGATGTTACTTCATAACCATTTGAAAGTCTAACTCTGGCAACTTTTCTTAAAGCTGAGTTTGGTTTTTTAGGTGTTACTGTTTTTACAACTGTACATACACCTCTTTTTTGTGGAGCTCTATTGTTTGTTAATGTTTTGTTTTTAGAGTTCCATCCATGTTGTAATGCTGGTGCTGTAGATTTTGCCTTAGATGTTTGTCTTCCTTTTCTTACTAATTGATTGATTGTTGGCACTTAAATTTCACCTCTTTCTTTTTATAATATAAAAACCGCTATGAAATTGCCACTTTGTAGCGTATTTCATCGCGGTTCATATTTTATCATTTTTTTCCTATTATGTCAATATTTTTCTTTGATTTTTATTAATATTTTGCCTCTGGTAATACATTTACATTATTTACTGCAAATAATCTTTTTAATATATATTTAATTTTTCTAAAACCTGTAAATGATTCTATTATTTCAATTCTACTATTTTTTCTAGCATTTTTGCAGATTTTATTTATTATTGTTTTTTCTTTTCCAGTTAGATTAGAGTCTTCAATATAGCAAAGATTATATACTATGGCTGGCATTGTATCTGATTCTTCAGCATGTGTAAATGACATTGCATAATTGTAAATTAATTCTTGTGCATCATAAGAATAGTTTTCTGCACATTCAATCAACAATTCACATATTAATGGATCAATTTTGTTTATAACTTTTTTATCAAAAACTTTATATTCAGAATTAGCATACTTTTCTAAAATTTCTTGACATTCTTTTCTGTTTTGTCTATCTCTTAATAATACACTTTCTTTGCTGATTTTTGATGGATATAATTTAATTTCCTCATCATCACTCATATATGCTTTATATACAAGTTCTCCATCTTCAATTTTTATTGTTATATTTGATATCGTAGGTCTTTGTCCAAATAGTGGAATTATTACTTTTTCTTTTTTCTCTTCTTTTTCTTCAGGTACAGCAATATCCTCTACTTTTGCGATATTATTTTGTTTTTCTTGTTCTGCAACAATTTGTTCCACTATAGCTCTGGCAATTTTCTCAATTTCATCATCTGTTTCTTTAATTACTCTTATTTCTATTGATTCCTCTTCTTCATCCTCATCAAATTCTGCCACTTGTAGTTCTTCTATTGGTTTAAATTCCTCTACATACACTTCTTCTATTGGTCCAAATTCTTCAACTTCAAGTCCTGGTATCGTTCCAAGTTCTTCTACTTCAATTTCTTCAATACGAATCTCTTCAACTGAATTTATTATATAGTCCCAATTTCCTTTTCTAAATTCTTTTCTTATTGTAGCAAGTTCTGTCATTTCTTGTTGTATTAATTCTATTTGTAATGTAAAGTTTCTGATTTCCACTTTATTTTTTAAGGTTTCTTTTTCTTGAAGCTTGCTTTCTTTTATTGCATTTTCAGATAGTTCTGGCATTCTTCCAAATCTTAAATAGAATTCTTGTTTTTGTAATTCATATTTTGCATTTCTTTCTTCATAATTTGAAATTTTAACTTCTATTTCATGTATTTCTTCTTCTATTTTACGAATTTTTCTTATACCTTCAGAAACTAAATTATCTATAATTAGGTTTATTTGTGTTTTTAAAGCATGTAAACTAAAGTCAAGTTTATTTTGTAATTCTTGACTTTGATTTCCTAGTTCAGATATTTGTGCAGCAAGTTCTTTTATTTCTATATCATCACTATTTCCAATATGCTGTTTTTTTTCATTTCTTTTTTGCGCTAATTGCGTTCTTTTTTGTTCAATTCCAGCAATTTTTGTTTTCAACTGTCCTTTTTCAAAAATGAAATCTTTAATACATCCTTGTATTTCTTCTAATCCGTTCATTCCCTAGCTTTATCAAGTAATGTGATTACTCAATAAACTCCTTTCTTTTGTTATATACTGTTATACACTCTATATTCTAACATAACGTTTTTTTTTGCACAAGCATTTTTTGTAAAATTTTTTCATTTTTTGTAACAAAAAATCGCAACTAGTAATTTAGTCACGACTTTTTTAATATTTAAATAATATTTTTCAAATCAGTTATCGCCCTGTCTGCTAATTTCCCATATTTTAGCTTTTTATCTTTTATTCTCTCCCCCAATTCAGGAACAATTCCAAAATTAGCATTCATAGGCTGGAATTTATCATTTTCTGTTGATATATATCTAGCAAGAGCGCCTATCATAGTTGTTTCCGGATATATCACTTTTTCTTCGTTTTTATATTTTGCACATGCATTTATCGCGGCTAACATCCCTGATGAAATTGATTCCACATATCCTTCTACTCCTGTTATTTGTCCTGCAAAAAATATATTAGGATTGCTCTTTAAATTATATGTATTATCTAATAATTTAGTTGAATTTATATATGTATTTCTATGCATTACACCATATTTTATAAATTCTGCATTTTCTAGCCCTGGAATCATGCTAAATACTCTTTTTTGTTCACCAAACTTTAAATTTGTTTGAAATCCCACAATATTGTAAATTAACCCATCTTTATCATCTTGTCTTAATTGAACAACTGCATAAGGTCTTTTTCCTGTTCTTGGATCATCAAATCCAACAGGTTTAAGTGGTCCATATCTTAATGTATCTAACCCTCTATTAGCCATAACTTCTACGGGCATACAGCCTTCAAAGATTTCTCTTTTTTCAAACTCATGTAATGTCACTACTTCTGCATTTATTAACTCTTGGCAGAAATTTTCATATTCATCTTTATTCATTGGTAAATTTATATAACTTGCATCTTGATTTTCCAATCTTTTCTTCCATTCTTCAATTGTCTCTTCTTTTTTCTTTTCTTGTTCATATCTATTTCCATAAAAAGCTATTCCAAAATCAATACTTTCTTTAGTAATAATTGGAGCTGCAGCATCATAAAAATACAATTTATCTTGTCCTGTTATTTTTGATATTTCCTGCGCCATACCTTCAGATGTTAAAGGGCCTGTAGCAATTATTACAATTCCATCTTTAGCAATCTTGTCTAAGCTTGTTACTTCTTCATTTATTACTTCTATTAGTGAATTTTGTTTTATTTGTTCTGTTACTCTCTCAGCAAATATTTCTCTATCTACGGCTAACGCTTGTCCTGCCGGAACTTGTGTTTCATCTGCAATTTTTATAAGCAAAGAATCTAGATATCTTAGCTCTTCTTTCAAAAGTCCACATGCATTTGTATGCAAATTTGATTTAAATGAATTACTACATACTATTTCTGCCAAATTTTTGTTGCTATGTGCCTCAGTAAATTTTACTGGTTTCATTTCATATAATTTTACTTTTATTCCTCTTTTGGCAATTTGATATGCAGCTTCACAACCCGCTAATCCACCGCCAATTATTGTTATATAATCTTTCATGGTTTTCCTTTCTTTACTCAAAAAGTTTAAGTATATCTTCTTTTGAAAGTTTACTAATAAATGAAGTTTTTGTATCAAGCATATTATCTATTAATTCAGACTTTTTCTGTTGAAGTTCATATATCTTTTCTTCAATAGAATTTTTTGTTATTAATTTATAAACTTGAACATTATTTTTTTGACCAATTCTATATGCTCTATCAGTTGCTTGATTTTCAGCAGATGCATTC
The DNA here is from genome assembly GCA_045602065.1 of Clostridia bacterium. Lineage (GTDB taxonomy): Bacteria > Bacillota > Clostridia > TANB77 > CAG-508 > CAG-269. Next base: position 9,860 of record JAZSAX010000025.1, on the reverse strand, counting down.
CACCATGGATCATAATGAATTACCATATCTGCACCTGTTAAGTTAAGACCTGTACCACCAGCTTTAAGTGAAATTAAAAATACTTTAACATCTTTATTTGCATTAAATTCATCAACCATTCTAATTCTTTCATCAACTTTTGTCGAACCAGTTAATTTGAAATATGTAATTCCATTTTCCCTTAGCTCATTTTCAATTAATTCAAACATTGAAGTATATCCAGAGAATAATAATATTTTATGCCCTGAATCTGTTGCATCTTTAACAATTTCTATACATTGTTCTAATTTGCTACTTCCTTCTTTATAATCTTTTATAAATAAACTTGGATGACAACATATTTGTCTTAATCTTGTAAGTGCTGCAAGAACTTGAATATGACTTTTTTCAAATCCTCTTATATTTATAGTATCTGCAACTTCTTGTTTTGCTTGTGCAAGATAATTCAAATATATTTTTTCTTGTTCCTCTTTCATTTGATTATTTAGAATCGTTATTGTTTTTTCTGGCAATTCGGTTAATACTTGTTTCTTAGTTCTTCTTAATATAAATGGTTCTATAAGCATTTTCAATTTTTTCATTGTTTTTTCATCATTATCTTTTACAATTGGTGTTTCATATTCTGCTTTGAATTTCTTATATTTAAATAAATATCCTGGCATTATATAATCAAAAATTGACCATAATTCAGCTAATGAATTTTCTATTGGAGTTCCTGTTAATGCATATCTTGTATCTGCCAATATTTCTTTTACAGCTTTTGCATTTTGTGTATTACTATTTTTTAAATATTGCGCTTCATCAGCAATTGCAAATCTAAATTTATATTTGTTTTCTTTATATTCTTCAATATCTCTTTTTAGTAAGTCATATGAAGTTATAATTAGATCATATTCATTTGCTTTACTTATTTGTTTTTTACGTTCAGCGGCATTCCCTCTAATTACTAGTGTTTTTAATTTATTTGTAAATTTTTGTGCTTCATTTTGCCAGTTTAATGTTAGGGAGCTTGGACATATTACAATCGACGCTCTTCTATCTTCATTTTCTTCAACATATCCAGCAATGATTGATAACATCTGAACTGTTTTTCCAAGCCCCATGTCATCTGCTAATATTCCACCAAATTTATAATTATCTAATGTTTTCAGCCATTTATATCCTGTTTTTTGATAATATCTTAATGTGTTTTCCACTGATAATGGAATTTTTATTTCATCTTCACTATTATCTTTGTCTAGTCCATTTACTATTTTTTTGTATTCTGTATTTTTATTTATCTGTGTATTTGATACTGTTTTTAACAATTGATTTAAATATAAACTTCTATTAACCGGTAACTTTACATTACCTTTTTCTAAATCTTTGTAACTTATATCTAAACCAGAAATCATTTTATCAATAAATTCCATGTCTGGATTTTCCTCTAAATTTATGAAACTTCCATCTTTTAATTTATGATATTTTTTCTTTAAATTATATTTTGTCATTATTTCTTCTAATTCTGTAATATCAATATTTAAGTTTTCTAAATTTATTGTTAGCAAATCGTTTTCTACTCTTACCCCTAGACTTCCAATTTTAGGTTGTTTGATTTCTTTAGATTTAAATTCATCTGTTACCATTATTTGAAATGTTTGCATATATTCAGTTATATCATTTGACAAGAAATTATATATTTTATCGTCATCTGGAAGAATAAAACATTCTTTTGGTGCATAATACATAAAACCTGTTTTTCTTAATTTATTTATAACCTTGTTTTCTGCAATTACGTCTCTTGGATATTTTATATCTATTTTTTGTTGTAAAGGATTAAATTCTTCTTCTCCGTAGCAGAATCTTGCATCTGCAATAATATGGTCATTTTTATCAAAATCCAAGAACATCTTTACATTTAGTTTTTTAGGTTTATATTGTTCTATTTGTTTTTCATCAATTCCTTTGAATTCTAATGCATCTTTTAATCTTGGAAGTATTACAGAAAATAGTTCTGGTAATTCTTTTTTTCCCAAAACTAATTCCGTTATAAAATTGTCTTTTAACTTTTTCAATAGTTTTAATGTTGTTTTTTCATATTTATTGCTACATCTATATAATTTATCTTCTAATAAAAGATATTTATATTCTCTTCCCTCTAATATCTCTATTTCTCTAAAGATATCTATATCTTGATTTGGTACTATTTGATATTCATTTTTGCCTTTTGCTTTTATAAAAAAGTGTAGTTTAGGTTCATTTTCTGTTAGCTCTATCTTTTCTTCAGTATACTCTTTTTGAAATATAACTTCTCTATTTTTTAATATTTCAAATATTTCATCTAATCCACTATTATTTAATAAGATATAACTATCATTCATTGCTTTTCCGTAATATCTATAATTTGAATTTGCATCTGAATTTACAAATCTTATTATTTCAGCTTCTTTTAATATAAATTCTAATAATTCTTGATCGTTTTCTTCAAAGTTTTGTTTTTGATGTATAAATTCTAACTTATTTCCATATTTGTATTTTTCTCCTGTTTTCATTCTGTCATAAAATTCTGTCAAGTCTTTTAATTTATACATTCTTTGATTTCCTATTTTAAATTCTATTCTTAAGTTGTTAGTATATTTATCATATATTATTTTAGGTTCGATTTTTATTTTTTCACATTCTTCTTTTACATTTGATTGATCTATTTGTTGCATTTCTTCTGCATATAATTCATTTACTATTTGCTTGAAACTTATATATTTCGAATCAGTTCTTAACATTTTATTTACATCAGTTGAATCTTTGGATTTTAGCATATCTTCATATTTATTATTACTTGCAAATTCCATCATTGTTGCTACTATATGTTTACATGCTGCATATCTATTTTGATAATCAATACATTCACATGTTACATCTGATATTTCTGCAGATTCTATACATATGTGAGTTCTGTAGATTTCTTGTCCTGTTACTTTTCCTGTTATTTCAAAATTGTTTTCATCATTATAATTGATTTTTTCAATTTTGGTTCTACCTGTTCTTACATAAAGCCTTGCTTTTTGTACTCTTTCATCTCCTGCATCATAATATAATTCGTTTTCAATTTCTTTATTTACTAACATCTTTTTCCCCTTTATTTATGATGCATTATTATATATCATTTTTTGTCTTTTTGCAATATGTTTATTAAATTTTATAAAAAGGAAACGGTGATAACATATGTTATCACCGTTTAAATGAGTTATTTGTATCTCCAAACGATACGTCCATTAGATAAATCATACGGAGATAGTTCAATATCTACTGTATCTCCTTTTAGAATTTTAATGATATTGGTCCGTAGCCTTCCTGAAATCGTAGCGTTTACATTGTTTCCGGTAGGCTTGCCATTGTCACTTAAAATCTCCACCTTGAACTTTGAGCCCCGGTAAACTTCTCTTACTACGCCTTGCAGCTTGATTACATCTTCTTTACTCATTTAGTTCTCCTTTTCTTTAACAATTGTTTCTTGAAATTGTACTTGTTCGAATTTACGAAACATCCTAAATTTTACCATATTTTTGATAAAAAGTCAACTACCATAAAATAGACTCGGTATTTGTACCGAGTCCATATGTTTTATTTTATATATCAAAGAAATATGTAGCTTCTAAATCTGCTTCAAATAATAAAAGTGCTAATGGATATTTTTTGTAAGCTGCACCAATTGTATTATACAATTCTTTAGGCTCAGTATATCCCATATGCCAACGAATAGCATATTTTTCTTCACTTGTTAATTTCATATATTCAGTAATCATCATTACAGATTTTTCGCCATGTCCATAAGGAATTGTATCTTCAACAGTATAATAAGGTACTTTTTCCCATACACCTAAAGCATTTTTAGCATTTCTATAATCTATTTTATAGTAATTGGCTTTACATATATCATGTAATAATGCAACTATTTTTAAAGTATCTTCTGAAGCATCTATTGGTTTAGATGCTGTTTTTACTTTTTGGGCTAGTATTTCATATACTTTCATGCTATGTTCTACTAATCCCCCTGCAAAATCACCATGAAATCTTGTGCTTGCTGGTGCAGTAAAGAAATCTGTGCTTTCTAGAAATTTTATTAAATCCTCTATTCCTTCTCTTCTTACTGTTTTTAATATTTTTAAAAATTCTTCTTTCATAATCTATTTCCTTTTTTCTTCTATTACTTTTATAACAGCTTGCACCTCTTCTTCTATTGACATCCCTGTTGAATCTATATATACAGCATCAGGAGCTTGAATTAATGGTGCTATTTCACGTTCTGTTTCTAATCTATGTCTTTCTTTTATTCCTTCTAGCACTTCTTCATATGTTGTTTGTATTCCCTTTTCTATGTTTTGTCTGTATCTTCTCATAGCTCTTTCTTCTACTGAACAATCTAAAAACACTTTAACATCTGCATTTGGAAATACTACTGTGCCGATATCTCTGCCTTCCATAATTATATCATTATTTTCTGCCATTTTTCTTTGTATCGGTGTTATTTTTTCTCTAACTTCTTTTATTGCGGCAAATTTAGCAACTACTTTATCAACCTCTGTTGTTCTAATGTCTCTAGTCACATCTTTTCCGTTTAAAAATATTAATTGATTTGAACCTTCTCTTTTTATTTCAATATCAATATTTTCTAGAACTTCTTTAATTTTGTCTAATTCCTCACATGTTATTTTTCTGTTTATACAATCTAAAGCAACACATCTGTACATTGCTCCAGTATCGATTGCTATCAATCCAAGTCTTTCAGCAATTACTTTTGTTACACTTCCTTTACCACTTCCTGCTGTTCCATCTACTGCTACAATAAATCCCATTTTAATACTCCCTTTCTTACTTATTTTTTTACTCTTTTGTTAAAATGAAACCTGTTGATATATATCTTGTTCTATGCGCACCCGAACTATCTACTGGGTCATTTATTATCTCACCATCTACAACCATTACACTTGATGTTCCACCATCTAGGTTTGCTGCATTATATGCCCCATAGTTTTCCATTATTTCAATTAAGTCATTCATATCTGCACCTGGTTCTTTTATAGTTCTACCATCTATTACTAAAAATAGTACAATTCCATCTTGCCTTTGTCCTATAGCCGTACGTGGGGCTGTTCCCCATCCGCCATTACCTAATACCTCAGATGATTTTCCATTTACTATTAAGAATGGTCCGAATGTTACTGCATCTCTTATTTTCATTTGTTGTGCTTGTTTTACTGTCATTTTGCCAAGTACAAGTTTATTATCTTCTGTAAAACCAATTAATCCTCCTGAACCTTTATAAGATTTTGCAGTTACTACTTTACCATTTGATATTGTTATTCCTAGAGGATTAGCTCCATTGCTATTAAAGTTTGGATCATCAAACCCTCCTCCATTTATTGCAATTAAAGCTTCATTGTCTTTTGCCATTTGTGTTAAATATTGTCCACTTGTTCCCAGTTTTTTAGTGTATACTGTTTTAATTCTCGCCGGATCATATATTGCAGCTAAATACCCACTATATCCTTTTCCTTTGATTTTAATTATTCTATAGTCTTCTTCATCTGCATAAATATTATATTTTTCTTTATCTAGATTTTTAGCAAGTATTTGTTTTTCATATTCATTTGCATATACTTTAGGTTTTTCTGTTTGATTTATTACAATTGTATCTGTATCTGTTATTTCATCAGTTTCTTGTACTTTATTTTTGTTCAATGAATCTTGTATTGTATCATCATCATAAAACCATGTTGCAAAATATTGATGTGTCATTGTTGTCATTGCTGTTGTAATTAGCCAATCCCTAAATCCTGGCCATGGTCCATATAATAGAAATCCTCCTGAAAATGTTCCTATTATAGCTAATATTATTAGTACAAATAAAACTTTTTTTCCAGTTTGTTTTTTTTGCAATGCTTTTGGTAATTCATCTATTTCTTTATTTTTTTTCATTTTTTTCATCTCCATATTTTTATCTTTTCGTGTCTTGGATATTATAGCAATTATTTTTTATATTGGCAACACCTATTTAAAATTTTTAATTCAAAAAAGTACAGCATAACTGTACTTTTATTCTATATTATCTTTGATTTTATTTGCTTTTTTTCTTATTCTTTGAATTGCTGTATCAACTGATTTTATTTTTGTGTTTAATTTTACAGCAATGTCTGCATAAGATTTACCTTTTTCATATTCATATAAAACTTGTAATTCAAAATCACTTAAATTTTGTTTTATCTTATTTTCCATGCTTTCAAAATATTCTCTATCAGCAATTATGTCAGATGGATCATTAAGTACTTTCACATCAAGTACATCCATTTTATCCATATCTTCATTATCATCATAAGCAGCAGCATTTAAAGATATAGATGAATTTAGCGGTATGTGTTTTTGTCTATTTGAATTTTTTACAGCTGTTATTAGTTGTCTTTCTATACACATATTTGCAAAAGTTTTAAAAGAGTTTTGTTTTTCTGTATTAAATGATTTTACTGCTTTATAAAGCCCAATCATTCCTTCTTGTATCATATCCTCTTTTTCTGCGCCAACCATAAAAAATTTATTTGCTTTCATACTTACTACATCATTATATCTTTCTATCAAGCAGTCTAAAGCTTTTTGGTCTTGTTGTTTTATATTTTCTATTAACTTTTCGTCTGTCATTAGTGTGTATTCACTTTCATTAATCGAAAACATGTTGCCTCCTTAATCTCATATTGTTATTATAGCCTCAAATCGCCTGTATGTCAAGGTTTTCATTCAAAATATTTTTCGCAATTTTCTCAAATTCTTTTTCTGGTTTAGTAAGATAAATTTTTTCTGTTTTTGTTTCCTCTTTATTTTCTAATTCGTTTTCCTGTAAGTATTTTTTTAAATATTTTGAAACAGTATCTCCTGTATTTATTAGTTCTACTTCATATCCTAGTTCATCTCTAATTATCTGCTCATAAATTGGATAATGAGTACACCCTAAAATTATCTTATTTATGTGTTTTTCTTTAAATGGTGTCATATATTCTTTTATTACTTTTCTACCTTCTGGGCTTTGTGCCTTACCTTCTTCTGCAATTGTTGCAAGCATTGGGCACGCTTTATTTATAACTTCTATTTCTGGAATCCTTTCTTTTAGTTTTTGTTCCCATGCTCCACTTCTTATAGTTCCTTCTGTAGCAATTACTCCAACTTCTTTATAATTTTGATTTCTTATGTATTGTACAGTTGGTTCTATAATTCCTATTATTGGAATATCAAATTTTTCTTTTAATATATCAAGCGCTTGGCTTGTAGCTGTTCCGCATGCTATTATTATTATTTTTACTTGTTTTTTTATTAATGTTTCTACATTTTGTATAGCAAATTGTATTATTTCTTCTTTAGTTCTATTTCCATACGGGAAATTTTTTGTATCCCCTAAATAAATTATATTCTCATTTGGTAGAGTTCTTCGTATTTCAGCTAAAACAGTTAGTCCACCAACTCCTGAGTCAAATATTCCTATTGCTTTATTATTCATAAATGCCTCCTTGCTTTATTATTATATAACACTTTTTTTAATTTTACCAGTATGGACGGGTAACCTTTTAATTTTTTTTCATATTATATATTAATAAGGCGAAAGCCAAGAAAGGAAGTTTTAATATGGAAATGAATGAAAAAAAACCTGAACCAATGCATCCATTTGTTGATATTGATGGTTTAATTGCTGATGGAAAACAATTTGATTTAGATATTACTTTAGCTAATGATCACAGAGATGTTATTTATGGAGTTGTTAAAGATTGCTTTAAAGAACCAGTTAAAGACGCTGTTGTTAAATTAGTTGAAGTTGATTATAAGTATGGTAAAAAAGATTTAAAACCAGTTTCTCATACTTTTACAGATAAAGAAGGAGAATTTGTTTTTGGACCTCTTTGTCCAGGTAAAAAATACGCTATCCAAATCTGGAAAGATGATGTAAAACATGTTAAAGTTTGCGCTAAATGTCATCATGAAGGTAAATGTCTAAAAGGTATAGACATTGACTGTGATTATAAAGATGACTACAAAGATGATTATAAATATGATGATAAACACGATGATAAGCATGATGATAAAGATAAATGTAAATGCAAAGACAAAGATGATTACAAACCAGATTATATGTAATTTGTAATGAAAAAAGACTTCAAATTGAAGTCTTTTTTCATTACATCATGCCCATTTTTTTAGCCCATCTTTTACCTTTTTTTGCAATTTTTTTAGTATTCATATCATTATCAGACCACATCATTAAAACACCTGTAGTTATTAATCCACCAATTACTAATCCTTTAATAAATTTCATAGCCTTACCTCCTGAATTTTAATTAACTAGATTTAGTATTTCTATTTTTACGCAATTTATACTCTTTTATTAAAGTATATATTTCGTGTATAGCTATTATTGCTAAAAAAATCCCATAAATTTTTCTAAGTCTTTGTACATCTGTATTCACTGAAATTATAGCACCTATAATAGCACCTATAATTCCGAAAATTGAAATAAATCTTGCTAATTTTATATCAATATTTTTATCTCTATAATTTACAATTATTGCTGAAATAGCTGTTGGAACAAAATATATTAAATTTGTTGCTTGTGCAATATGTTGTTCTAACCCCAAGAATGCACTTAATAAAAAAATTAATACTGTTCCTCCACCCATTCCAATTCCACTAAATATTCCCGAAAACGCTCCTATTAAAATCTCTTTCATCTCTTCTCCTGTTTTAAAAAATCATACTATAAGAAGCATATATTAGAAAACATATAAAAACTATTTTCAATATGTAGTCTGGAACTTTTTTTAAAAGTTTTGCTCCTAAATAGCCTCCTGCAATTCCACCTATTGCACATAATATTCCTGCTTGCCAATTTATATAATTATTTTTATAGTAAAAAATACCACTTGTTATAACCAAAACTAGCATACAACATAAAGATGTTGCTCTTGCTCTTTTGGGGTTTATTTTTAACATATAAACAAAAGCCGGAACAAGTATCATACCTCCTCCAGTACCAAAAAGACCACACGTCACACCAGCTAATAATCCGATAATTATCTTTTTTATCATTATTTCACCAACTCCAAAAAAATAGAAAAGAAGTAAACTTCTTTTCTATTTTTTCCAATTTCTTATTTTATATTCTCATCTTTAATATAATATCTTGTTCCCAACATTTTATCTGGCAAATATTGTTGTTCAACCCAATGTCCTGGAAAATCATGTGGATATAAATATCCTTCGTTATATCCTAATTCTCTCATTTTTTCAACTGGTGCATTTCTTATATGCATTGGAATTTCTCCAGTATCATTATTTGCCACATCTTCTAAAGCCTTATTTATCCCCATATATGTAGCATTTGATTTTTTACAATTAGCTACATAAACAGCCGCTTCCGCAAGCAATATTCTTGCTTCTGGCATTCCTATCATATGTACAGCTTGCATTGCTGATGTTGCTAGTATAAGTGCTTGTGGGTCTGCTAGCCCTACATCTTCTGATGCACATATTACAATTCTTCTTGCTAAGAATACAGGGTCTTCACCACCATTCAAAGCTCTCGCTAAATAAAATAATGTTGCATCTGGATCTGAGCCTCTCATTGATTTTATAAATGCACTTATATTGTCATAATGTGTGTCTCCATTTTTATCAAATATTGCTTTTCTATTTTGAATACTATTTTTTATTACTTCATCTGTTATATGAATATATCCATCTGATTCCATATTTGTTGTTAATACTGCCACTTCAAGTCCGTTTAGCGCTGTTCGAACATCTCCATTTGCAATATCAGCAATTTTTCTTAATGTACTATCTTCTATTTT
>JAZSAX010000024.1:0-15004 GCA_045602065.1 Clostridia bacterium | reverse complement strand
ATAATATTATTAATATTTTTATTGGTTGCAATTTTTTGTATTAATATAAAAAACGGAATAGCATATTCAATTATTATAATTTTAATCGCATTAAGTGTAAATTATGTTTGTTATTTTTGTGCGATTATTTTATCATATGTTCCTATTGTTATATTAAATATAAAAAATGATTATATAAGTCTAATATCTATTCTTGCTTTATACATAATAATATTGTTTTCATTTTTGAGTGTGAAAAAATTTAAACATGGCATTCTTTTCTTGAAAGAAAAATTGAAAAACGATTATGGAGACATTCTAGCTCTTAATATAAGCGTTACAATATTAATATCCATTATATTATTTATAGATGCTAATATGAAATTGACAAGAGGATTATTTGTTGGTGTGGTAATGTTAGCCACAATAATGTTTATCACCATCCAAAAATCCCTACAACTATACTACAAACAAAAATTACTAGAAAAAGACCTAAATGAAACAAAAGAAGAGCTAGCAAAGAAAATAAAAGAAGTTGAAGAATTAGAAGCAGAAAACTTAACGATAAGTAAGAAAAGTCATACACTAACACACAAGCAAAAATCATTAGAATATAAATTAGAAGAAATGTTAAATAAAACAGAAATAAGTACAGAAGAAGCGGCAGAAGCAAGAGAAAGATTAAAAGAAATTGAAAAAGACTTATATAAAGAGAAAAATGCAGTCAAATTAGACAAAACTGGAATACAACAAATAGATGACATGTTAGAATATATGCAATCAGAATGTAATAAAAACAAGATAGACTTCGAGTTACAAATAAACGGAAATATCCATTACATGACAAACAACTTAATTCCTAAAGAAGATTTAGAAACATTATTAGCAGACCATATCAAAAATGCAATTATAGCAATAAATCATACGGAAAATATTAACAGAAGCATATTAGTAAGATTAGGAGAAATCGATGGAATTTACAGTTTATACATATATGATTCTGGTATTGAATTCGAAAAAGAAACACTAGAAAACTTAGGTAAGAAACCAAGTACAACACATAAAGATGAAGGTGGCACAGGAATGGGATTTATGAACACATTTGATACATTAAGAAAATGTGAGGCAAGTTTAATAATAAACGAATTCAATGAACCATCAAAAGACAATTATACAAAAGCAATAATCATAAAATTTGATAAAAAGAATGAATTCAAAGTAATATCATATCGCGAAAATGAAGTTACAATAAAATAAAAAAACACCTTATAAGTATAAAGCTTATAAGGTGTTTTTTCTTAACCAAAATCTATTATCATTTTTAATAATATCAAAAGTTTCATCAATAGATAAATCAGATGTATCTATAATATTATCTGAGTCGTAATTTGTGTTTTTAAAACTGTTTAAAAGAGTAATACAACGTTCTTTCATTTGACAATCAAGAGGTCTTTGAGAATCTCTTTGAAGTAAAATCTTTTCACTTACTAATAATACAACAAATTTAATATTATAATTTCTAAAAGCATTTTGCAAAATTTCTAAATCTTTCAAATCAATAATATAATTAAAAACAACATCAAAACCATCAGCTAGATAAGTTTCGATCATTTTTATACAAACATTCCAAAAAGTAGATAAATGATTTCCATCTTTCCAAGGAGAAACATATCCGCCAACAACATGATGGTAAATGTCATCACCTTCAATCAAAACAGATTTATCTAAATTTTCAGCAAGTTTTTTTGAAATAGTACTTTTACCAGAACCTGCAGGACCAGTAATTATATATAAATTAGCCATAATCATCACATCCTTTGAAAATATTTTAATATAATACGTTTATAAAGTCAATGAAAATAAAATGCGTAAAGTTAAGAAAAACACTTGAATTATCCACAAAAGATGGTATAATTGTGGAAAATATAAAAGAAAGTAGAGGTAAAAAAGAATTATGGATTTAAGTATTAATGTAGAAGACTACAAATTAAATGTAAGGGCTACAGGAATCATAATACATAATAACAAATTACTAGTACACAACAGCAGTAAACAAAACCATTATGCATTAATGGGAGGAAGAATAGCAATAGGAGAAAGTTCAGAAGAAACAGTCAAAAGAGAATTTAAAGAAGAAATAGGAAAAGAAGTAGAAGTAACAGGCTATGTTGGAACAGTAGAAAACTTTTTTACAGTAGACTCACAAAAATACCACGAGATAATGTTCATTTATCAACTTGAATTTGTAAATGAAGAAGATAAAAAAATAGAACATACATTAAAAAATATAGAAGGAGAAGAACATCTACAATATAATTGGATTGATATTGACAATTTAGAAAACGAACCACTTAGACCGGAAGGTATAATACCAATAATAAAAAATGGAAAATTTCCAATTCATACCATTCATAAAGATTAAAATAAATTATAAATAAACGGGAAATAATATTATCGATACTACAAAATAGGAGGTAATATTATGCAAAATAATGGTGATCAAGATAAAAAAGAAAGACAATTAGACAATTTAACAAATCTAGTTGAAAATCATACAAGAACAAAAAGACATCTAGAGCAATATTCAGAAATTGGTGATCCACAATTCAAAGACATGGCAAGAGAAAAACAAGAAAAAAGAGAAGAAAACATGCACAAATTAAAACAAGAAATATTAGATGAAGATGAACATCAAACAGTAGAGCAACAAATTGAAAATTTACATGACAATTACGAGGCTGCACAAAGATATATTGAAGCAAATCAAGATACAATGCCACCACAAGATTTACAAAACTTACAAGCTAGGCAACAACACAGAAAAGAACAAATGGATAATTTATAAAAAAAGTTACCACGGGGACGGAGATAATGGTAAAAATCTCTATTCATCCCCGTGTTTTTTTATAATACATACCTTGATATAAACCTTTTTCGCGCAACAATTTATCTAAACCGTTAATAATCCATTTTTTATGACAATTCCATTCTGGTGCAATAAGCAAATCTTTTGGCGCATCTCCTGAAACTCTGTGAACAACAACATCAGGACTAATATGTGTTAAAACATAAGCTACACAATCTAAATAATAATCTAAAGAAATTGGCTCATAATCTCCGTTTTTATACATATCAGCTAAAATAGTGTTCTCTACAACATAAGTACAATGAATTTTTAAACCTTGTATATTGTGAGAATTAATGAAATCAACAGTATTTTTCAAATCTTCAACGTTTTCATTAGGTAACCCAATCATAATATGTGTAACAACATCAATATTATATTTATTAAGTAATGCTATAGCTTCAGAAAACTGCGCATTTGAATAACCTCTATTTATTAAATCACCAGTAGAATTATTTGCTGTTTGTAATCCAAGTTCAACCCAAACATGATATTTATTTGTATATGATTTTAATAATTTACAAATTTCTTCATTAATACAATCTGGGCGAGTGGCAACAGCTAAAGCTACAATTCTATCATCAATTAAAGCAGCATCATATTTTTCTTTTAGGACATCAACTGGAGCATAAGTATTAGTGAAATTTTGAAAATATGCTATAAATTTATTTGCTCTTTCAGCTTTATAACTGGCAAAATAATTTTCAACTTGTTTAGAAATAGAAGAACATTTTATATGTTCGCCTGAACCTCTTTCACTGCAAAAAATACATCCTTTTGAGCCAGAAGTTCCATCTCTGTTAGGACAAGTAAAACCACCATCAATACAAATTTTTAGTGTTCTTTCACCAAATTTATTTTTTAAATATTTATTTAAATGCTTATATCTTTCTATATTTTCCATAATGCTATAATTATAGCATAAAATCTTGAAAATTCCAACAAAATATAATATATTGTATAAGGAGGTAAAAAATGAAAATATTAATAATATCAGATATACATGGTTCAAGCTATTATGCTGAAAAAATAAAAGAAATAGATGAAAGAGAAGAGCCAGATCAAATAATTTTACTAGGAGATTTGTATTATCATGGTCCAAGAAATGATTTAACACAAGAATATAATCCTATGAAAGTTGCTGGAATATTAAATGATTTTGGTGAAAAGCTAAGAACCGTAAGAGGAAACTGTGATGCAGAAGTGGATGAAATGATATCATACTTTAAATTTGACCAAAACATAGAGATGAAAGTAAATGGTAAAAATGTGTTTTTCACACATGGTCATATATATAATATGGATAATTTGCCTGAAAAACCAATAGATATAATGTTTTATGGTCATTATCATACAGGTTTCATTGAAAAAGAAAATGGAATTATTTTTGCAAATCCGGGTTCTATCTCATTACCTAAAAATAATACACAACACAGTTATATAATATTTGATGAAAATAAAATTACTTTAAAAGATGTAGATGGGCATATTATAAAAGAAACAAATTTATAATTTCAATGTTATAATATAAAAGAATGGAGAAAAATTATGAAAAATTATTATGAGATATTAGAAGTAGATAGAAATGCATCACAAGAAGTAATTGAAAAAGCATATAAAACATTAGCAAAAAAGTATCACCCAGATTTACAGCAAGGGGGAAATAACCAAGAATCTGCAGAAAAAATGAAAATGATAAATGATGCATATGATACATTATCAAATAGTTTTAAAAGAGCACAATATGATGAATTATTACCAAGTGAAGGAACGCAAAATCAAACAATATCAATAGAAGAACAAGAAAGAATATTACGAGAGAACTATGCTCTTAAACAACAAATAAATAGAATGGGGAATATGCAGTCAAGACAAACGAACCAATCAAATCAATCAGTAGACCAGGGGTCAATTGGTAATATGGGAAGAGTCTTAAGAGAACAAATAAGAGCAGCAAGGGATCAAAAATATAATGATTCATTTGAACAAAATACAGAAAATAATATAATATACAAATTCAACTTTAAAGATTATTTGAAATTATTAGTGGCAATAATATTAACAATTTTGATGTGTATTTTAATATATCAAATTCCACCTATAAAACACTTCTTTCAAGAATTGTATAATGAAAATTATATATTTAAAGCAATAGTTGATATGTTTAAAAATACATTTACAACAAAATTTTAAAAAGAGAGGATTACTAAGATGAGAGCATTAATAACTGGGGCATCTTCTGGAATAGGAAGAGATATTGCTAGGGAATTAGCGAAAAGAGGATATGATTTAGTTTTGGTTGCGAGAGACTTAGATAAACTAAATGAGGTTAAACAAGAATTAAAGACTAATGTAGAAGTTATAAGCATGGATATATCAGAAGTTGAAAATTGTAAAAGGTTACACGAACAATATAAAGATATAGACATACTTGTAAATAATGCGGGATTTGGGGATTGTGGATATTTTACAAAAACAAATTTAGAAAAAGAAGTATCAATGATAAATACAAATATTGTTGCCTACCACGTTTTAACTAAACTATATTTACAAGATATGAAAGAAAAAGATAGAGGAAAAATTTTAAATGTTGCATCAATTGCAGGATTTATGCCTGGACCATTAATGGCAACATATTATGCTACAAAAAATTATGTTGTGAGATTATCAGAGGCAATAAAAGAAGAATTAAAGAAACAAAAATCTAAAGTTCAAATTAGCATTTTATGCCCAGGACCAGTAGATACAAACTTTAATAAGGTGGCAGATGTACAATTTGCATTAAAAGGATTATCAAGTGCATATGTTGCAAAATATGCAGTAGAAAAAATGTTAAAAGGAAAATTTTATATTGTCCCTGGTTGGAAAATTAAATTAGCAAAACTAGGTTGTAAAATTGCTCCAACAAATCTAGTTGCAAAAATTAGTTATAATATGCAAAAAAGAAAAAAAGGGACCGGGTCTGATTTTGCGTAAAAAGGGACCAGGTCCCTTTTTAACCATGTACTATTGCTATTTTCTCAAAAACGTGTTAAAATAGGTTGCATAAAGGAAGTGAAAAAATATGCAACAAACAGAACAAGAAATTTTAACAAAAATCCATATACCAAGATGGAGTGAATTACCAGAGATAGATTTATATTTAGACCAAGTAGTAAACTATCTTGAAAAATATTTAGGGCAATATAATGTGAATAAAGAAGATAAGATAATTACTAAAACAATGATAAATAACTATGTAAAACTTGGAATAATGCCAGCACCTGAAAAGAAAAAGTATTCGAGAGAACACATCGCATATTTAATAGTAATTTTTGTATTAAAGCAAGTTTATAGTATAAATGATATTGGCAAATTAATTTCTTTAACAATACAATATTTTGAATTAAGTAAAGCATATAATAGATTTTGTGCGAACTTAGAGGTGTCAGTAAAAAATGTATTTACAAGAAAAGAATTTCCTAATACAGAAAAAATGACTGAAGAACAGTATTTACTAAAAAATGTTGTTCAATCAGTTGCTGATAAACTATATGTTGAATTTACATTTTTAAATAAAGATAAATAATAAAAACCTATCACAATAAGTGATAGGTTTTTTGATGTGTTTTAACATATTAAGTTGAAATGCGTAATTCATGCAAATCATTTTCTCCTGTGGAGACATGAATCGAAGTATGGAGAATTTCCATATCGGCATGAATTGGAAAATATGTGATGGGGGTTTTAGTTTGTGTTGCTACTTCTAAAAGCATTGAATCTGGAGAGTAACAACAACCTAAATATAAATAATTGAAATTTTGAAGAGAGTCCCGAATTTTACAAACCAAGACTTTTTCGAATCGAGTTAAATCCTCTATCAAAGAATGGTCAATAATTAGAAAACCATTTTTGTCTTTAACTATCCGATCAGGATATAAAATAGTACATCTCTTTTTCATTTGTTCAATCCACCACTCTGCTGCAGCTTTAGCAACTTTGTCACACATGCGATTATACCTCCTAAAAGTTTTTTGGGGATACATACATATTTTTTATAAAACATCAATCAATTCAAATCAATTATATCTAAATAAAAAAATTTGTCAATAATTATCATAATAAATTAAAATGAAAATATAATATTAAATAAAGGAGAGGAAAAATGAATGATAATTTAATAATTGAAGATTTAGAATTTACTGATGAAATGTATAAAAAAACACTTGAGGAAAATTTATTTGAAGAAGATTATATACATGGGATAGGAGATGAATCTAATGGAAATAGTTAATATGCTAATGCCTGAAAGTAAATATTCAATAAAATGTCCGTATCAAATGAAACCGGAATTTATAATAATACATAATACAGCAAATGATGCATCAGCAATAAATGAAATTACATATATGATAGGAAATAATAAAAAAGTTTCTTTTCATTGTGCTATTGATGATTACCGAATTGTTCAAGGAATACCATTTACAAGAAATAGTTGGAATGCAACTGATGGTGCCAACGGAGATGGAAATAGAAAAGGAATTGCATTAGAAATTTGTTATTCTAAATCAGGAGGAGAGAGATTCACAGAAGCAGAAAGATTAGCAGCAGAGTATACAGCCTATTTGCTAAAACAATATGGATGGGGAATAGATAAAGTTAAAAAACACAACGACTTTTATCCACAAAAAGGATGCCCTCAAAGAACACTTGATTTAGGGTGGGATAGATTTTTAAATATGGTAAAAACATATATGTTAGATAGACCAATAGATAACAATATAGAAGGTGGGAGTGATGAACCAGTGAGAGTATATCAAAATGGTAGCACAAGTGAAAATGTATATGCAGATTCAAATTGTACAATTAAAATAGGAAGTTTGAATCCAAGAGAAAAATGTGATTGCTTTGGAATTTTTAATAACAGAGCTATGGTTAGATATGTTGTTAATGGAACACAAAACTACAAAATGGGATTTTGCAAATGGACTGGTGGAGTAAAATAAAACAAAAAGCTAAGAATTGTTCATTCTTAGCTTTAAATAGTTTTAACGACCATCGCCATTATTTTTACGTTCCTGCATTTTTTCTTGTTGCCTATTATATGTTCTAATTGCTTCAATTCTTTCTCCGTTATATTCTAGAGCATATTTTGGAGATATTTGATATCTATAGTAACTAGCCTCATCTATTTCTTCACCAACATTTAATTGTCTTTGTGAATGTGAAGTGTCATGCACTTGACCTATGTATCCGTTAGCATTGGCAAATTCAAGATTGTTATCACTTAACAGATTTTCAACAACAGCATTTTGGTAATTTGCATCTTCGCTAAATGCATTCAAATCGATGTAAGAAAATACATCATATGTTTTTGAATCATTTTGTGATGATTGCTTTGTCACTCTATATTGACAAATATGTTCATTTGATGCAAGTGTGTCATATCGAAGAGTTCCGATATGTTGAACTGTTACAGTGTTATCTAATCCATCTTGTGCGGTGGCAGTTAAACCATTTGAGACAGGGTCAAGTCTTACAGGTGCTCCTGCCATTAACATACCAGTTGTACATTTATCTGACATATTATATTTACGTTTTAGGTCTCCTAAAAGGATTTCAGAAAGTCTATCAGTAAGTTCTTCAGAATATTCTGAAATTCTATGAAGGTTTTCTAAACGAGTTTCTCTTGTTACTTCTTCTTGTTCTAAAATTCCTTTTTCAGCTTTTTCTTTTTTTACATGTTCTTTAAATTTTTGACTACGAAATAAAGCTAAACACTTTTCAAGAATTTGTCTTTTTTCAATATCATTTTTGCTAAGAAGTAATGACTGGTGATTCAAAGTCTTTAAACGTCCTTGAACTAGATTTAAACCTTTAGTTTCACTTTGTAACAAACCAGCAATATTACTTTTTAAAAATTCTCTCCTATTAAAAGGAGTACTTTGCATATTTTCCATAATTTACCTCTTTTGAATTATTATAATAAAATTATAATTCATATTAAAAATATTGTCAAATAAAATTTTTAATGATATTATAAATAAAAACATATGAAGAAGGAAGAGTTTAATATGGAAGATTTTTTAACCAAGTTAAATTTTGTGAAAAAAAATAACTACATACACCAGTTAGAAAAAAACAATAAAAAAAATGAAGAACTTATAGAGAGATATGTATCAAACTTTAAGAAAGAAATTACAGAACAAGAATTGGAAAAAAGACAAAATCTTCAAACAATAAAGGATTTAACTGAAAATAACAAAAAACTTCAAGATGAAAACAATAGTTATAAATACATTTTAAGCAAAATTCCAAATTGGGTAATCAAGCTTTTCGCCGGAAAAAAGAATGTCGGAGGATATTTATATGGCCCAAAATAAGAAAAAAATAAAAATCTCTAATCCAATGTTTGATAAACTACAAAAAGAAGATGAGAGAAGAAAACAAAGAAAACCAATCTTCAAAATGGACAAGAAAACTAAAACAAGAATAAAAGCATGGACGGGTTTAGCTACATTTGTATTAGGTGGTATTAAAGTGGCAGATACAGTACTTGCAGCATCAGATAATAAGTATTCTGAATCTGAAAAAACATACATAATTGGACTACCTGCAGAAGGTGCAACACTCGAAAATAGAGGACAGACATACATAATAGATTCGAATTCATTTGTAATTGTTTCGGGCAATGAGGCACTTGCTTATGATGAAGAGGGAAACATTCAAAAAGGTAGAGTAAGTGGTGAGATTGAAGAAGTATCTACCATAACAGAAGAAGAAATGGCTAAATACAATATTTATCAAGTTGTTCATGAAGATGGAGTAAATGTAAGAACAACAAATACAATTGAAGATAATAACATAATATCAACAGTGGGATATCAAGACTATGTGTTAGGTTGTTCACCTACTACAAATGAGCATGATGGCGAATGGATACCAACATTATCTGTAGATGGAGATAATCTTTATGAAGGGTATATAAGAGAAGATTTAATTCAAGAAGTTGGTAATTTAAATTTGATATATGATAATGCAAATGAAACTTTAATGAAAGTTGACACATCAAAAGATGGAAACATTAACTTGAATTTAAGAACTCGCCCAGAAAACTTTGACAAAAGAGCTATAAAGACAACGATTCCAAATGGTTCTATTGTACGCTTGATAGATCAACAAGTATCGGAAAATAATAGGTCTTGGTCTCATATAGAATATGAAACAGAAAAGGGATATAAGTTACGAGGATGGGTAGCAACAGATTATTTGACAGTGTATTTTGAAGGACAACAAAATACAGATGGTATAAAAACTAATAAAACTGGAAATGTAACAGGAATAGATATTTCATCAATATCTCCTAATGAATTACGTCAGCTTTTAGAAAATGGAATTCCAAATAATGTTTCTACAACTTATGGAAATATTGACACAACTCGAGTTGCAGGAAATGTTAAATTTGCATATATAAAATTAGGGGCTAGTTCGTACGGAAATGGTGATTTAGAGGTATTTGATTATGATTCTTATAAAGAACAAGTTCAAATATGCGAAGAATATGGTATACCATATGGATTTTACTATTATTCAACTTCTACAACAGTTGAAGAAGCTAAGATAGAATTAGATGTTATTAATAAAAGAATTACTGATTTACGAAAAGAAATTGATATGGAAAATAACAAGCTAGAAATTGTTGTTGATGTTGAATTATCAGGAAAAAATGATAGACAATATGATGGAGATATAGAAGAACAAACAAGAGCAAAAGCAACTTTAATAAATGGAATTCAAGAAGCGGGATTAAGTGATAATGTACTAATATATGGTCCTATGAGAGTTATGAGACCTGATCTTGACCAGATTTTTAGTTTGCAGGATTTACATTCTATGCTTTCTAATCCAGATGATGTAAATTTATGGTTATGCTCACCTATAGATACAAATGGAAAACAATCATCAAATTTCGAAAGCGAAAAATCATATGCTAAAGACCAAGGATTTGATGTTGTGGTTTCTCAAGTTGTATTAGATGCAAATGTAAAAGGAAGAATTGACATTGATAATATGAGTAAAGAACATTATTATAATATGGTTGAACAAACAAATGAGATTACAGAAAACGAAAACACTACTACTCAAACTAATGAGTATGATGAAAGATGATAAATTAATATAAAAACTAAAGAGGAGACAAATATGAAAGAAAAAGGAATACTTCTTCCAATATTTTCACTTCCAAGCAAATATGGAATAGGGGATTTGGGAAAAGAGGCGTATGAATTTATTGATATATTAAGTGAAAATGGTATGACTTATTGGGAAGTTTTGCCTATAAATGCATGTAATAGATTACCATATTCACCTTTAAGTTATTATGCTTTAGAAGAAGATTACATATCTTTAGACAAACTAAAAGAATGCGGATTGATAGAATCTGCAGAAGAAAGAGAATTAAGAGATAGAGTAATTTATGACAATTATAAAGAAAAATATTATAAAGAAGCTTTTAGTAAATTTATAAAAAATAAAGAATATAAAGAATTCATCAAGTGCAAAGAAATTAATGAATATGCTAAATTTATGAGTAGTCAAAAAGGCGAAAGTAAAGAATATTATTTGTTTTTACAATACATATTATATAAACAATGGATGGAACTTAAAGAATATGCAAATTCTAAAAATGTAAAGATAATTGGTGATATGCCAGTATATCCAACTTTTAATTCTGTAGAAACAAAATGCAATCCAAAATGTTTTGAAATGAAAAATGGGAAATTTACATTTGAAGCAGGTACTCCTCCAGATTATTTCAATAGTGAAGGCCAAAAATGGAACAGTCCTGTATATAATGTAGAAAACATGAAAAAAGACAATTATGCATATTTAGTAAAAAGATTTAAATATCATTTAAAATTATTTGACAAAGTTAGAGTAGATTATTTTAGAGGTTATGATTCATTTTTCAAAATACCACTTGGGAAATCTGGTAAAGAAGGATTTTATACAGATGGTGTAAGCTATGGATTTTTTAATGAATTGTTTAAAGATGAAGAGGTAAATATAGAAAATTTAATTATTGAAGATTTGGGGGATATTAGGGAAGAAACAGTTAAATTAAGAGAACATTATAATTTTACAAGGCAAAAAATATTACAATTTTCAATTGATTTAAATAATTTTTATGATAAAGATAATGAAGATGAAAATGTTCTTGTATTCCCAGGAAATCATGATTGTCAAACAATTCATGGTTGGTATAAAACATTAAATGATGAGTATAAAGAAAGATTAAAAGAGTTTTTAAGAAGAAATGAATGTTATGATATAAATGTTAATATTGGAATTATGCAATATTGTGCAAAATGCAAGGCTAAAATTGCTATTATAACTGTTCAAGATATACTTGGTTTAGATGATAGTGCTAGAATTAATGTTCCAGGTGTTGAAATGGATGAAAATTGGTCTTGGAAACTTATGGATTTCAATGATTTTAAAGAGAGAATAAAGGATTTTAAAAACGCCATTTAGAGAAATGGCGTTTATTATTCATTCATTCCATTGAAAGCATCTGCAGAAACTTTAAATATTTTTGCAAAAGCAAATAATTCAAAGTCTTGTACTAATCTTTTATTGTTTTCAATTTTAGAGATTTCTTTAGAGGTCAAATCAATTCCTTCTAATTGTAATTTTTCAGCTAAATCTTGTTGAGACATTTTATTTGCTTTCCTTAATTCAGTTAATTTATTTCCTGATATATTTCTAAATTCATTATATTTTGTTATTTTCATTATTATACCCCATTCGCTTTATTAACGAATTAATTGTACTATTTTTGCCAATAAAAATATCGCTAATAAAGCGAATTTTTTATTGACATAAGAAATTCGTTATGATAAAATTTTTTTATATTTGGAGGATATACTATGGAAAATAATTTATTAAAAGCATATGCAGAAATAGATAAAATATTATCATTTATGGAAATTAGGTATGTTGAAAAAGTTCCCAAAAAAATGAGAGAAATGTTTAGAAATGAAAAGTTACAAGGCTATGAACCTGATATAGATAAAAATACTGCTTTAGAAGAACAAAAATTACAAAGAAAAACTCTTGCAATATTAGCAATGCTTAATCTTAATTATTGGTGTGAAAATGAAGAAGAAAAGCAAGAATTACTAAGAGCTTATTCAAATAATGATAAAAAAAGAAATGAAGAAATAAGAGAAAAATATAATCCTGACAATATTTTCAAAAACAAAGAAAAACAAGTAGAGCAAATAACAGAAGAAATTACAGCAATGGTTGAATACAAAAAAGACAACTTTATTAAAAAGTTATTAAATAAAATAAAAAGATTATTTATAAAATAGGTGGTGTAATTATGGCTACATTTGAATTAATAGAAGATGGAACATATAGAGTAGAAGGAGAAATTACTCGGGGAAGATGTAGATAAAATAAATGCTTTTCCAATTAGAACTTGCTTGGTATTGCAAAATACAAAAGGGCAGTCTAGTGAAATTATAGGACAAATAACTACTGACAATGTATATTTTAGTATTTTAGGTGGTTTGGATTACTATAACAAAGAAAAATTTAATAATTCAAATTATATTGAAAGAACTCAATCAGCACCAAAAGGTTTAACTAAAATTTTAGAGTATTTTGAAAGAATTGAAGAAGGAATAAATCCTGAATGGACAGATACTCAAAAATGTATGTATGCTTATAATGCTTTAGCAGTAGACACTGAATATGTCAAAGACCTAAAACAAGATATATTGTCAAGTGGAGTAACTGAAAGAGGCTTAAATGGTGTGTTATATAATCAATTAACATGTGCAGGAATGGCTCAAACATTTAAGGAAATGATGGACAGACTAAATATAACATGTCATTATCAAAATCAAAAAAGTGTGCATGCATTTAATGTCGTTGAATTAGACGGAAAATTAAGAGGGATAGATGTAACATGGGATTGTACAAAAAATGATGGAGAAAAATGTTCTTTTAGAAATTTTGGGCGTGATCCACACTTTTATGAAAAATATGGACATCAAATTTCAGGAGATAGCGAAGAAACAGTGTTTGATTTAACTACATTTACAGAAGAAGAAATTCAAGAAAATTATGCAGTTATTGAAAGTGCAATAAATCAAAGAAGTAAGATAATAAATTCTTTTAGAAATTTTGATAGAGATAGAAAGAAAAAATTTTTACCAGTTGATAAATTTATGGATGGTCTAGAAGATGAAAAATCAGCAATTATAAAATTAAGATTATTGAAACAACTTGGAATTTTACCAGGAGAAATGGGGGAATTCGCTGAGGCCACAAGTTCAAGATATGGATTTATAGCTGATTATATAGGAACAAATCATGGAACAGCAAATTCGAGAAACGTTTTAGCAGAAATCGAGAAAGCAAATGGTCTCGGAGGAAATCTAATAATGAAAGATGGTCAAATTTTATTATTGACTCGTGAAAATGATGAAAGAAAAGAAGTTCAATTGACTCAAGAACAACAAGAAGCAATAACTCCTTCATTATTAGCTGATGTAAAGCAATATTATACACAATATTTTGAAACTGAAGCGCCACAAATAGATAATTTACTTGAAACTTATGCAATGATTGAAAATATGCCACCAGAGTTAGCACAAAAAACAGCAACTTTGAAAGCTCATTTATATACTAAAATTAAATTGTTTGCAAATGGAGATGGATTTTTTAAAAAATTAGGGATTCCAAAAGAAGAGATTGAGGTAGTAAGTGAAAAAGCTAAAAGTTATTTGGAAAGTACTAGAGAAACTGTGGATGATTCTAAATCAAAACATGAAAATGATTTGGACTTCTTGTATGCAATAGTTCAAAATGATGTAATTGATACTTTAGTAGCAGGAAGAGAATATGGTGAAGAAGATTTAGCAAAATTAATGGAAGATGTTAGAACAAGTTGGGCAGATGCAGAGTTCTCAAATGATGAATTTAAAGCTTTATTAGATGAAGCATTATCTAAAACAATGAGTTCTGAAGATGTTTCTAGAGGAACTGTGAATTTAGGAGTAGGAATTGAAGAAGCAAATGCTATAGTAGATGAAATAAGAAAATCACAAACAAAAGATTTACAACAAA
>JAZSAX010000023.1:0-7101 GCA_045602065.1 Clostridia bacterium | reverse complement strand
GTAACTGGTGTCTTTTTATTTTAAGCTATTACTTTTTATACTAATTTCTTGTGTACTATTTAAAATATTTTTCTGTTGCTTGGTACAAAAATTATCTTAACACAAGTGTCGGTTTTTGTCAATATCTTTTTTCAATTTTTTTCAAACTTTTTTTAAAGATTTTTTCAACCTTCAACTTTATTCTACTCGGTACTTTTTTATATTAACATCTCCTTGTTCAAAAGTCAACACTTATATATATGTAAGTTTTTCCAACTTTCAAAAAAGATAAAAGAGTTCAATTATGAACTCTGTTCTGCATATTCTTTCACAAATAATTCAATTGCACTTCTTTTCATTTCTTCTTTATCTTTTAGTTTTATTCTATCATCTTCATCAAAAGCTCTTAATCTAGGGAATAATATTTGCTCAGTAAGCGCTGAAATAGAATGTTTATCTTCTACTAACATTTTTATTCTCCTTTCAGAATTATTTTTGTGGTTTATTCCAAGAAATATAATCACAAGATTTAGGATTATTTTCACATATATAGTATTTCTTTTTATTTTTTGCTTTTCTAACCTGTATTGTCGCGCCACATTTTGGACAAGGTTCATTAATTGTTTCAACAATAGCTTTAGTGTTTTTGCATTCAGGATATCCTGGGCAAGCTAAGAACTTACCGAACTTACCATATTTATATACCATCATTCTTCCACATTTATCACATGGCACGTCAGAAACTTCTTCAACTAATTCTACATGTTGTAATTCCTTTTCTACTTTTTCAACATTTTCTTCAAATGGGCCATAAAATTCGCCTATTATTTTTCTCCAATTTTCTTTTCCTTCTGCAATACTGTCAAATTGATTTTCTATATTTGCTGTAAATTCTACATTAATTATATTAGTAAAGTTTTCTATTAATAATTTATTTGTAATCTTTCCAAGCTCTGTTGGAACTAATTGTTTTTGTTCTTTTTCTATATATCTTCTTTCTAATATAGTAGTAATTGTTGGAGAATACGTACTTGGTCTGCCTATTCCTTTTTCCTCCAAAGCTTTTACAAGGCTTGCTTCTGTATATCTTGCAGGAGGTTCTGTAAAGCTTTGTTTTGGTTCTATATTTTGTTTTATTACTTCTTGTTTTAACTCTAATTCAGGAAGCATTCCTTCTTCCTCTTCTTGCTTTTCATCAGTTCCCTCTACATATAATGTCATGAATCCTTTGAATTTTAAGTTTTGACCATTTGCTTTAAATATATAGTCATTAGCATCAATTGTAACTGCCATCGTATCATAAACAGCCGCTGACATTTGACTCGCCATAAACCTATTATATATTAATTGGTAAAGTCTGTATTGATCTTTTGTTAAAGATTCTTTTATTTTTTCTGGTTCTAAATCAGCATATGTTGGCCTTATACCTTCATGCGCATCTTGAGCTTCTTTATTTGTTCTATAATATCTATTTTCATAGTATTGTTCTCCATATACTTCTAATATATGTGATTTTGCAGCTGCTCTTGCTTCTTCAGATATTCTTGTAGAGTCTGTTCTCATATATGTAATTAGTCCGACTGTTCCTTTTTCAGGAATTTTTACACCTTCATATAATCCCTGTGCAATTGACATTGTTTTTTTCAATGTGAATCCCAATTTTCTTGATGCTTCTTGTTGCATTGTACTTGTTGTAAATGGTGGTGCAGGAGTTCTTTTCTTTTCTCCTTTTTTGATATCTTCTACAATATATTTTGCATTTTTAATATCTGCAAGTATTTGATTTACTTGTTCTTGATTATGAATCTCTACCTTTTTGTTGTCTTTTCCATAAAATTTAGATTCAAAGATTTTTTTAGATTTTTCATCTAATAATTTTACATATATGTTCCAATATTCTTCTGGAATAAATTTCTCAATTTCTTCTTCTCTATCTACAATTAGTTTTACTGCAACTGATTGTACTCTTCCTGCAGACAAGCCTCTTCTCACTTTTTTCCATAATACTGGACTTATTTTGTAGCCTACTATCCTATCAAGAGCTCTTCTAGCTTGTTGAGCATCTACTAAATTTACATCAATATCTCTTGGTTCTTTTATTGCTTTTTGTACTGCTGTTTTTGTTATTTCATTAAATGTTACTCTTGTAATTTTATCACCTTCTACATCTAATATTTTTGATAGATGCCATGCAATTGCTTCTCCTTCACGGTCAGGGTCAGTTGCAAGATATACTTTTTTTGCAGTTTTAGCTTCTTTCTTTAATTCTTTTATTAAGTCTCCCTTACCTCTAATATTTATGTATTCAGGTTCAAAATTATTTTTGGGATCTATTCCTAGTTTTGATTTTGGTAAGTCTCTAACATGTCCCATTGAGGCAATTACCTTGGTATTTCCACCTAGGAATTTTTTTATTGTATTCGCTTTTGCTGGTGATTCTACTATTATTAATTTATCTGTCATATTTTCTCCCTTCTCCGCTTATCTTCTTATGTATTGTAGCTCAATTTTTTGTTTTTGGCAATAGCTTGCCTACTTTTTATTTCTAAAATTACATCTTCAAGACCTATTGGTGTCACTTCGTTTTCTTTCATTAAGCTTAACATTTTTGTTATTTCATTTTCATCATTTGTGATATGTTCTATTCTTTGTTGTTCTACTCCTATTTTGTCTCTATATTCTGTTTTTATTATTTGTATTCCATATATTAATTTATTTTCCTTTATCTTTTCTTCTTCGTTTGTTATTTTATAATATTCTACTTTTATTGGATAATCTATTCCCGCTTCTCTCAACTCGTCTCGATTTATAAAGATGCTTCCAAAAAAGTTTTTCACTTTCATCCCCCTTTCTTTTGTGCGATAGTATCTAATATAATACTTTATTTTTAAAATTGCAAGTACTTTTTGTCGGTTTTTTCAAATATTTTCCATTTGCTCGACAACATTCTACATTTTTAATTGTACAAATATGATATAATTACATTATAAGATGAGTCCGGATTTCCTTCTTTCAGTCGTATTAGTAATTGTTTTTTGTTTCTGATTACTAATATTAGAAAAAGCACATCATTTTAGATGTGCTTTCTATTTATTTACTTAATTTTTGTCTTACATATTCATACATTACAATTCCTGCTGCAACTGATGCATTTAAACTTTCAGTTTGACCAAGCATTGGAATTTTAGCTTTTTCATCAGCCATATCTTGAATTTCTTTTGAAACTCCATTTGATTCATTTCCAATAACTATAATCTTTTTTCTAAAATCTATATCATATATACTATTTTCTGTTTGTAGAGATGTAACCATTAATTTAAAATGATGTTTTTTCATTTCTTTAATTGTTTGCTTCAAATCTTCTACTTCAATAATTTTGATTCTAAATATAGCTCCCATTGTAGAACGTACAACTTTAGGATTAAAGACATCTGCAGTTTCCTTAGATACAATGATTTGATTTAATCCAATACTGTCTACAGTTCTTAAAATAGTTCCAAGATTTCCTGGATCTTGTACATCATCTAAAGCAACTATTATATCTTGAGAATAATCAATTTCTTGATTTGGATTACTTTTTTCAATTATTGCCATTATACCTTGAGGATTTGTTACTTGTGTAATTGCTGAAAATATTTTGTCTGTTACATATATACATTCATATTTTGCAATTTCCAACATAACATTTGTTGGTATTTCATATGTTCTTGTTGTATCTTCACATACAATTATTTTTTTTATTTTTGCATTTTCTTTTACTGCTTCTTCGATTAGTTTGACACCTTCCACAATATATTCATTACTTTCATCTCTATATTTTTTATCTTTTAATTTTTTAATATGTTTTACCAATTCATTGTCTTTACTTGATATAACTTGCATGTTTCCCTCCTCTTCTAAATTTGTTTTAGAAATTCTTTAACTTCATTTAGCAATTTTATTTCTGATGAATTGTCAAGAGCTAATGTAATTTGCGGTTTAATTCCTTGAGTAAATTTTATTTTGTTTCTGTATTTTTTTACTAATTCATTAATATCTATATTTATTTCCCCTGGTTCAAAAATAAATACAACAAAATTTCTTCTACTTTGTACTTTACTTATATTTAATTTTTTACATAAATTTTTTATTCTTGCAATTTCAATCAGATTTTCAATTTCTTTTGGCATATCTCCAAATCTATCAATCATTTCATCAATTACATTTTGTATATCTTCTTCATTTTTGCATAATGCGATTTCTTGATACATTTCTATTTTTTGACTCGAATCTGAAATATATGTATCTGGAATATAACACGTTGCGTCCAAATCTATTTGTACATCTATTTCTGGAATTACCACTTCTCCTTGAATTTCTCTTACAACTTCATCTAATAAATTGCAATATGTATCATATCCGACTTGTTCTAAATGTCCATGTTGAATTTCTCCAAGTAAACTTCCAGCTCCTCTAATCTCTAAGTCTCTCATTGCTATCTTGAATCCCGAACCAAATTCAGTGAATTCTTTTATTGCTTTTAGTCTTTTATCCGCAATTTCTGATAATAGTTTATCCCTTTTATATGTTATATATGCATATCCTTGTCTATCTGAACGCCCTACTCTTCCTCTTATTTGATATAGTTGAGCAAGCCCCATTCTATCTGCGTTTTCAACTATTATAGTGTTTGCATTTGGGATGTCTATTCCTGATTCTAAAATTGTTGTACATACCAGTACATCTATTTTTCCTTCTATGAACTCTTCCATTATATCTTCAATTTCATTTCCAGACATTTGGCCATGTGCATATGCAACTTTTGCACCAGGTATCAAATTAGCAACTTCATCAGCTTTTTGTATTATTCTTTCTACATTATTAAACAAGTAAAATACTTGACCTTTTCTTTCAAGTTCTTTTGTAATTGCTTCTCTTATAACTTCTCTGTCATATTCCAACACATAAGTTTGTACTGGTTTTCTGTTATATGGAGGCTCATAGATTACAGACATATCTCTTACTCCAACAATTGACATATGTAATGTTCTTGGAATTGGAGTCGCTGTCATTGTTAATACATCTACATTTGTTTTGTATTGTTTTATTTTTTCTTTTGCTTTTACTCCGAATCTATGCTCTTCGTCAATTATTAATAGACCTAAATCTTTAAATTCAACATCTTCGCTCAATATTCTGTGAGTTCCAACAACTACATCTACTTCTCCGATTTTGAGTTTTTTAATAATTTCTGTTTGTTGTTTTTTAGTTTTGAATCTATTTAAAACTTCTACTTTTATTCCAAACTCAGACATTCTATCACTAAACTCTTTATATTGTTGCTGTGCCAACACTGTTGTTGGCGCTAGATATGCTACTTGTTTCCCATCCATTACAGCTTTAAATGTAGCTCTTATTGCCACTTCTGTTTTTCCATATCCAACATCTCCACACAATAGTCTGTCCATTGGTTTGTCTGCTTCCATATCTTTTTTGACTTCATCTATACATCTTAATTGATCATCTGTTTCTTGATATGGAAAACTATCTTCAAATTGCATTTGCCATGGTGTATCTTTAGCAAATGCATGTCCTCTTGACTTTTCTCTTTTTGCATATAGTTCTATTAATTCTCTCGCAACTTCTCTTAAGTTATTTTTTACTTTAGCTTTTGTTTTTAACCATTCTTTTGAGCCTAGTTTATTTACTTTTAAACCGCCTTCGTCTCCTCCGATGTATTTTCTTATACTGTCAAGTTGATTTGTTGGAACATATAAAATATCATCTCCATAATATTTTATTTTTATATAGTCTTTTGTCGTCCCATCTGCTTTAATAGTATTTACACCAATAAAAATTCCTATTCCGTAATTTTTGTGTACCACATAGTCTCCTATTTTTAAATCTGCAAATACTACTTTTTCTCCTTGTTTAAACGCTGAAGTTCTATATGTTTTTCTCTTTTCTCCTTCAATTAGTTCTTGTGATGTTATAACTAATTGATTTAAATCAAAGCATTCAAATCCTGCCGACAATTTCCCTACTGATACTGTAACTAAGCTTTCATTGTTTTTTACTATTATTGTTTGATTTAGTTTTTCTTCATATTTATTAATTATTTCTTGTTCATCTAATAATGCACATATTTTTTTAGCTTTTTCTTTTGTTTCTGCTAATATATAAATTTTCTTTTTGGTTTCTTGCGCTTTTAATAATTCTTTAAATAATATTTCAATTTCACTTTTATAAAAGTTCTTTTCTTTATATGTCCATTTATATTTTTCTGCTTGCATTTTTATTTCGTCATCAAATTTTTCTAAATATATTTTTTGTCTGTTTTCAAGTTTTTCTTCGAACTCTTGGTAATTTGAAATATTTTTTAAAGCCTCTGGTACAATTTTCCCTTTTTCTAATAATAATTGCATTACATTTTGACTGTCTAAATTTACATTTTCAAGTCTTTGATTTATTTTATTTATTTCATCTAATGCAATTATAAAATTATCTGATAAATAGTCTAATATTGTTTCTTGTTTTTCATAAAATGAATTTAAATATCTATCTATTTTACTTATATAATTCCCAGATTTAATTGTTTCTATATCTTGATTTACTTGTTCCTGTATTTCATCAGTATATATTGTATTTTTTATTTTGTTTATAACAACATCTATATCTTCAGCTAATAAATATTCATGTGCAGGATAAATTGTAGCACTTTCTATGTTTTCAGTTGACCTTTGACTTATTATATTAAAATATCTAATTGAATCGACTTCATCTCCCCAGAATTCTATTCTTAAGCCTGTTTTTTCAGTTATTGAAACATCTACAATTCCACCTCTTACACTGAATTGACCTCTTCCATCAATTAAGTCGTATCTTACGTACCCTAGGTCTACAAGCTTTTGTTTTAAGTCTTCTAGTTTATATTCTTTTTCAACTTCGAAATTTAAAGTGTTTTTGTATAAATCTTCTTTACTTATCATTTTCTGAATTGCCGCTTCTACTGTTGTTACAACTATTCCTGTTTTTAATTCTTGAATTTTATTTAATGCTTCAATTCTTTCATATGGTAAGTCTTTACTTTCTGCAATATAGTCATATGTTACTATTTCTTTTTTAGGTAAATATATTACCTTG
>JAZSAX010000022.1:0-26955 GCA_045602065.1 Clostridia bacterium | reverse complement strand
CATTTAATTTATATTTTTATATTCTGTGTTTTATATTAAGTAAACTTTGTTTTGTTTTTAAAATAATTTCAAAAAACAACCAATCTTTTTTATTCTTTTTTTTTCTATTTTATTCTAATTTATTCTATTTTATTTGTTTTTATAAATATTATTTAAAAAATTGTTTTTATTTTATTTTTTATATATTTATGTATACTTATCTTTAGGTGTTTTATAGAAAAAATTTGGTCAGAGGAAAACTTCTGACCAAACCTCTATTCTTTTAATCTAATTGGTAAAATCATATAAACATATTCATTGTTTTCCACAGATTTTACTAAACATGGGGAAATGCTTGTTCCAAATTCAACAAAAACATCCTCATCATCTATAGCTTTTAAACTATCTAAGAAATATTTTGGATTAAATCCAGCTTCAATATTTTTACCTTCTGTAGAAACATATAATTCTTCTTTTGCATCTCCTGTTTGATTTGTACATGATATTACTAATTTTCCAATATCAACAGAAACTTTAACAGGATATTTTTTTTCTTTTTCTATAGAAGATGCTGATATTAAACTAATTCTTTCAAAACTATTTTGTAAATTATTTTTATTTACTTTAATTCTAGTTTCCCAATTACTTGGTATTACAGATTTGTAATTTAAAAATTCTCCGTCTAATATACGAGTTACAACTTTACAATTCTCCATTTCAAATAATGCTTGGTTCTTAGCTATGCCTATTTTTATATGATCAAATGAATCTTGTAAAATTTTATTAATTTCATTCAGTGTTTTTCCT
Organism: Clostridia bacterium; assembly: GCA_045602065.1. GTDB lineage: Bacteria > Bacillota > Clostridia > TANB77 > CAG-508 > CAG-269. The sequence continues at coordinate 26,169 of JAZSAX010000022.1, read as the reverse complement.
GGTATAACTGCTTTGAAGTCATTTACTTTTGTTTGTAAATATATACTTCTTAAAGCTAATCTAAATCCGTCAACAGCAACAACATTTAACTTATTGTTTTCCACTTCAAATAGACAACCTGTGAATATTGGTCTGTTTTCTTCAGAGCTAACTGCAAATATTGTTCTTCTTATCATATTTTTTAACATATTTTGTTCTAAATCAATTGAATTTTCTACTTCTATTTTTGGTAATTCTGGAAATTCTTCAGGATTCATTGTTGTTAATTTATATAAAGCTCCCTCACATTCTATTTCCAATAAATTATTTTCATTTAATGTTATATGAATTTCTGTATCTGGTAGTTTTCTTATAATTTCGCTAAACATTATAGCATTTACAACAGTACTTCCTTGTTCTTTAACTTCACATTCCATTACATATTCTATACCGATTTCTAAGTCATAAGTTGTTAATTTAATTTCTTTATCATTAGTTTGTATAAGTATTCCTTCTAATATAGGCATTGTAGTTTTTGAAGCTACACCTTTTACTACGGAATTTAGTGCTTTAAGGATATTTTCCTTATAACAAACGATTTTCATTTTGCTTCTCTCCTTTATAATTTATTTAATATAATATAAATATTATTAGTAGTAATAGTATTAGGTGCTGTGGATAATGTGGAAAACTATGTGGAAACATGCAACCCCTAAGGAAAAATTGTGTGTATAACTTAGTGGAAAACTTACCAATTTGTCCACAATCAAAAAATTAAAATGTGGAAATTGAAGTTTTAAACAGTTTATCAACACGATTTCAACACATGGGTGTGGATATCCAATCTAGCTCTTCCGTAAGTAAAGATAAATCAAAAATAACCAAACAATTATTTTCACAAACAGATATTTTTTTTCAGCAACCAAACTATTAAAGATTCTATTGTTCACCATTTATGATTATGTTTTTCACACTTTCCACAATTAATCTTGTGTTATTTTTATCTTTAACTTCTTTTTCAATTTTTTTACAAGCATGCATTACAGTTGAGTGATCTCTATTCCCAAAGTCCTCTCCTATCTTAGGATAAGACATATTTGCTACTTCCCTACATAAATACATTGCAATTTGTCTTGGGAAAGCTATTTCATTTGAACGCTTATTACTAGCTAAATCATCTCTATTAATATTAAAATATTTAGCAACAGTTTCTTTAACAAAATCAGATGAAAGAACTTTTTCGCTTGCAGCCTTAAATTCATTAATTGTATTTTCTGCCAATTCGATAGTTATAGGCATATGTGTAAGTGAAGCTGTAGCAATGATTTTATTAAATACTCCCTCTAATTCTCTAATATTTGAATCAATTTTATTAGCTATATTTGCTAATATAGAATCATCTACTAGAATTTTTTCTTCTTGAGCCTTTTTTCTTAAAATAGCTAAACGGGTTTCATAATCTGGGCAAGAAATATCTGCCAACAATCCCCATTCGAACCTTGATTTTAGTCTATCTTCAAGAAATTGAATTTCTCTTGGAGGTTTATCACTTGAAATGATAATTTGTTTTTTATCTTCATATAAAGCATTAAATGTATGGAAAAATTCTTCTTGAACCCTTTCCTTCCCTGCAATAAACTGAATATCATCAATTAATAAAACATCAATTGTTCTATATTTGTTTCTAAATACCTCATTTTTATTATCTTTAATAGCATTTATTAATTGGTTTGTAAACTTTTCTGAAGTTACATATAAAATTTTTGCAGATCTGTTATTTTGTAAAATTCTATTTCCAATAGCATGCATTAAGTGAGTTTTACCTAACCCTACTCCCCCATACAAAAATAATGGATTGTAAGATTCTCCTGGCTTATCACCTACTGCAATTGCTGCTGCATGTGCAAAACGGTTATTATTACCAACAACAAATGTTTCAAAAGTATATTTTGGATTTAGTGTTTTATTTGATATTTCAATTTCTTGTTCTTGTACATTTGAAGGTGTACTTGAAATTATTGATTTATCTTCTACCGTTTTATTGTTTTCTTCAGAAATTACAGAAAATGTCCATTCCCTATTTGTAATAAATTTAAAAGTATTAAGAATTAAATCAGCATATCGTGTTTGTAATAATTCACCACAATAAGGAGAACTAGCTTTTAATACGATATGGCTGTCATTCATTTCAGCGATTTCCATAGAACTAAACCAAGTTTGGAATGCAATTTGAGTTACTTCTTCTTTTAGTAAATCTTTTGCTTGATTTAATAGTTCATCTTTGTCAATTTGCATATTAAAACATCCTTTCATAATATTAAGAAATCATAAAGTTATCCACAAAGTTATCCACACCTGTGGAAAACTTTGTAATAATTATGTAATAAACAGTGAATTTTCTACGAACAGATATTTTAAATCAATTCTTTTTTTAAATCCCCTATCTTTTCTTTTTTCTGTATAATATCAAAATATCATATAAGAAGTCAAGATACTTGTGGATAATTTTTTTAGAATTGTGGATAAATATAAAAAATCTTGTGGAAAACTACCCTTTTATGACAAAAATATTACAAAAAATTAAAAAATTTTTTATCTTTATACAATATTTTTTTTCAAAAATCAACACTAAAATTAAAAAACAAAAAATTCGCAAAAAGTATTGACAAGAGTGATAAATATGGTGTATAATCGATATACTTGTTGTTTTGTAACAATTTTCCAAAATGGAATTGATATATAACAAAAAAATTAGGAGGTGCAATTAGAATGAAAAGAACATTCCAACCAAAAAATAGACAAGAAAAGAAAGAACATGGATTTATGAAAAGAATGTCAACAAGAGCAGGAAGAAATGTATTAAAAGCAAGAAGAGCAAAAGGAAGAAAAAAAATCTGTGCTTAGCAAGAAAACTAAAGGTCTAGGCCTTTAGTTGTTTTGTTATTCCTTATAAATGCTCTTAATCTTGGGGAGTTAAAAATGAAGAAAACAACGATGCTAAAAAAGAACTATGAATTTAAAGCAGTACTTACAAAAGGAAAATGTTTTAAAGAAAAAGTAATTGAAATATTTATATTAAAAAACAACAAAAAAAGGAATTTTTTAGGAATTGCAATAGGTACAAAAAACGGAAAAGCTTTTCAAAGAAATAGAGCAAAAAGAATTATAAGAGAATGTTATAAAATATTAGAGGATAATATAATAAATGGAAATAGTATTGTAGTGTTAATGAATAAAAATTATTCAATAGAAAACATTACATTTTCTGCGGTTTTAGAAGAAATGGACAAGATATTTAAAATTGCAAATATTTCCAGTGAAGAAGAGAAAATATGAGAAAAATTTTTATATATTTAATTGAATTATATCAAAAATATATATCTAAATTTTTAGAAAGCAAAAATATAAGATGCAAGTTTTATCCTACATGTTCAGAATATACAAAACAAGCCATAAAAAAATATGGAGTATTTAGGGGATGTATGTTAGGGATTGTAAGGATTTTAAAATGTAATCCTTTTTCTAAAGGGGGATATGATCCATTAAAATAGATTGAGAAAGGAAAGAGAGCAAATGATAGCATTTTTTGCAAAAATATTTGGTTTCGTATTAAATTTTATATATGAAATCGTTCAAAATTATGGATTAGCAATTATAATTTTTTCAATATTAGTAAAAGTTGTTATGATTCCAATATCAATAAAACAACAAAAAACTATGAAACAATCAGCAAAAGTACAAGAAAAAATGAAAGAAATACAAAAAAAATATAAAAATAATCCAGAAAAATTAAATCAAGAAACATTAGAATTATACAAAAAAGAAAACATGAGTCCGTTTAGTGGATGCTTAAGTGCAATTGTGCAAATAATATTGTTATTTGCAGTATTTTATTTAGTAAGATCGCCATTAACATATATGAAAAAAGTTGATGGAGATGTAATAAGCAAATATACAAAAATAGCGCATGAATACGATTTAAGCACAAATAGTGCATATCCAGAAATTGATTTAATTAGAGAAATAGAAGATATTAGAAATTTAAAAAATAGTGAAAACACAGAACAAGCAGAAGAAAAAACAGACATATCAGAAATAAAAGATGAAGAATTAGACTCAATGAGTATAAATATGGAATTCTTCGGGTTAAATCTAGCACAAGTACCAACACAAAGCTCTGATTGGAAAGCATATATAATACCAGTTTTATATGTATTAGTTGCTGTTATATCAACGAGAATAACTAATCCAACAACTACAGCTAAGCCAGTTGTGAAAGAAGAAAACAATGAAGAAGAATTTAATCCAATGGAACAAATGAACAAAAATATGAATATGATGTTTCCTGTAATGTACCTAGCCGTAGCGCTTATAGCTCCACTAGGGTTAGCATTATATTGGTTAATGAATAGTTTATTAATGATGGTAGAAAGATTAGCTTTAAATAAACTATTAAAAGACGAGGAGGAAAATTAAATGGCAAAAACTATAATTTCAGAAGGAAAAACAACTGCAGAAGCAATCGAAAAAGGATTAAAAGCAATCGGTTTGCCAAAAGAATTAGTAGAAATTAAAGTAATTGATGAAAACAAAAAAAGCTTTTTTGATATATTAGCTCCAAAAGTTGTAAAAGTAGAATTAAAAGAAAAAGAGGCTAAAAAGCCTGAAGAATTTGAAATTGAAACAACAGAGGAAGAATTAAATGAAGCTAAAATAAAAGTAGAAAGATTCTTAACTGAATTTACAGGAAAGCTTGCAAATGGTACAGCATTTACAATTGAAATAAAAGAAAAATGTTTATATGTTTCAATAAATGGAGAAAATGTTGGAAATTTAATAGGATATAGGGGAGAAGCCCTATATGCTTTAGAAAACATTTTAAAAGCAATTTCTAATAGAGATTCAGAAAATAGAGTTATTGTAAGACTTGATATTGAAAATTATAAAGAAAAAAGAATAAAAACTCTTCAAGATGTTGCTAATAAAAAAGCGAGAATAGTTGAAAAAACAGGAAAAATGATAACATTAGAGCCAATGCAAGCATATGAAAGAAAAATAATTCATAGTTTCTTACAAGAAAATCCAAAAGTAGAAACAAGAAGTATTGGGCAAGAGCCTAGAAGAAGAATTGTAATATCAAAAAAATAAATAATAAAAATCGGAAGTCAAAGTTCAGATTTTAATCAAACATAAGATTAAAGCGACTTTGACTTCTTTTTTGTAAGGAGGAATAACATGAGTACAATTGTATCAATATCTACGGCCCCAGGGATTGGCGGTATTGGAATTATAAGAATGAGTGGAGAACAATCATTTGAAATAATTGGAAAAATATTTAAACCAAAAACAAATCAAAAAATAGAAGAAATAAAAGGATATACAATAAAATATGGAAATATAGTAGAAAATGGGGAAGTAATAGATGAAGTTCTTGTTTCATATTTTAAAGCTCCAAAAAGCTATACAACAGAAAATATGTGTGAAATAAATTCACATGGAGGAAATGTAATTGTAAGAAAAATCCTTGAAATATGTTTAAAAAATGGGGCAGAGCTTGCAGAACCAGGGGAATTTACCAAAAGAGCTTTTTTAAATGGAAGAATAGATTTAGCGCAAGCAGAATCGGTAATAGATGTTATAAATGCAAAATCAGAGAAAGAAGCAAAAAGTGGAATTAAGCAACTAGAGGGATTTCTATCAAAAGAGATAAAAACAATTAAACAAGAAATTCTAGATGTGCTAGTTAATATAGAGGTTACAATAGATTATCCTGAATATGATACACCTGAAGTACAAGAAAATGAAATGAAAATAATGCTAGAAAGTGTAAAATTAAAATTAGAAAAATTAGAAAAATCATTTGATAATGGAAAAATACTTAAAGAAGGAATTAAAACAGCTATTATAGGAAAGCCAAATGCTGGAAAGTCTTCACTTTTAAATGCAATTTTAAAAGAAGAAAGAGCAATTGTAACAGATATTGCAGGAACAACAAGAGACACTATTGAAGAATTTGTAACAATAAATGGAATTCCGTTAAAACTTGTAGATACTGCGGGAATAAGACAAGCATCTGATGAAGTAGAAAAAATAGGAGTGGAGAAATCTATTAAACAAGCAGAAGAAGCAGATTTAATAATTGCTATTTTTGATAGTTCAAAAGAATTAACAGAAGAAGACTTGGAAATTTTAAGATTAATAAAAAATAAACAATCAATAATTTTATTAAATAAAACTGATTTAAATTCTGTTATAATAGAAGATGATGAAAGATTAAAAAATGTTACAAAAAATATTTTAAAAATTTCAGCATTAAACAAAACAGGAATAGAAGAATTATATGAAAAAATTTTGCAAATGTTTAATTTAAATGAAATAAATTTTGATAATGAAATACTAATTACTAATATTCGTCACAAAAATATAATTTCAAACGCATTAGAAAACGTTAAAAAGGCAAATGAGGCATTAAACTTAAACATGCCGATTGATATTGTAACTATTTATATAAAAGACATTTTAGAGGATTTGGGAGAGATTACAGGTGAAGTTGTAAGTGAAGATGTTATTAATGAAATCTTTTCAAAGTTTTGTCTAGGAAAATAAACGCGTGAAAATCAAAAATAAACAAATTTAAAAATTTAGGCATATAATTTAACACAAAAACAACAAAAATTAAAATATGAAGAAAATAAAAAGAAATAGGATAAGATAAAAATATAATATGAAATATAAAAATGAAAGGAGAATAAAAATGAGCTACTATGCAGGAGAATATGATATAGTCGTAATAGGTGCAGGACATGCAGGATGTGAAGCAGCGCTTGCAGCAGCAAGACTGGGAATGAAAACAGCGATATTTTCTATAAGTTTAGATGCAATAGCAAATATGCCATGTAATCCACATATAGGTGGAAGTTCAAAAGGACATCTAGTAAGAGAAATAGATGCTCTTGGTGGCGAAATGGCAAAAAACATAGATAAAACAATGATACAAATAAAAATGCTAAATACTTCTAAAGGCCCAGCTGTACACTCTTTGAGGGCACAAGCAGACAGAAGAAGATATCAAATGGAAATGAAACATACTCTAGAAAAACAACAAAATTTAGATGTAAAACAAGCGGAAATAGTAAACATAACATTAGAAGAAAACAAAGTAAAATCTGTAGAAACAGATGTTGGAGCAATATATAATGTAAAAGCAATTATTGTTGCAACAGGAACATATTTAAAAGGAAAAATATTCATAGGAGACTACACTAAAGAAAGTGGCCCAGATGGCGTGTTTGCAGCAAACAAACTATCCGATTGTTTAAAGAATTTAGGTATAAATTTGATAAGATTTAAAACAGGAACACCAGCTAGAATTAATAAAAATAGTATAGACTTTTCAAAGATGGAAATTCAAAAAGGAGATGTAGACATAATACCGTTTTCTTTTGAAGATAAAATGAAAGAATTTGAACAAGTTGATTGTTGGTTAACTTATACAAATGCAGAAACTCATAAAATAATAAGAGAAAATCTACATAGATCACCACTTTATGGTGGAGAAATTAAAGGGACAGGACCAAGATATTGCCCATCAATAGAAGATAAAGTAGTAAGATTTGCAGATAAAGAAAGACATCAAGTTTTTGTAGAGCCAGTAGGCCTAGATACAGATGAAATGTATATACAAGGAATGAGTTCATCATTGCCCGAAGATGTTCAAATAGCAATGTACAGAACACTTCCAGGCTTAGAACATTGCGAGTTTACAAGACCTGCATATGCAATAGAATATGATTGTATAGATCCAGCAGAATTAAAATTATCATTAGAATATAAGAAAATAGATGGATTATTTTTTGCAGGACAAACAAATGGAACTTCAGGATATGAAGAAGCAGCAGGACAAGGTTTAATAGCAGGAATAAATGCTGTGCAAAAAATAAAAGGAAAAGAACCATTAATTTTAGATAGAACAGAAGCTTATATTGGAGTTTTAATTGATGATATTGTAACAAAAGGAACAAATGAGCCATATAGAATGATGACCTCAAGAGCTGAATATAGGCTACTTTTGAGACAAGACAATGCAGATTTAAGACTTACAGAGAAAGGACATGAAATTGGATTAATTTCTGATGAAAGATATTCAAAATTTCTTGACAAAAAGAAAAAAATTGAAGAAGAAAAGAAAAGATTAGAAGATACTATTGTAAAACCAACGGCAGAAGTTAATGAATTTTTAAAATCTCAAGGAACAGCAGAATTAACAACGGGTTCAAGGCTTTCAGAATTATTAAAAAGAGCTGAAATTACATATGAATCACTTGCTCAAATAGACAAAAAAAGACCAGAATTAGGAGAGCAAGTTAAAGAAGAAGTAGAAATTCAAGTTAAATATGATGGGTATATAAAATTACAAGAAGCTCAAGTTGAAAAATTTAAAAAGATGGAGAAAAAATTATTGCCAGAAGATATAGATTATGAAACAGTTCAAGGGATTAGTTTAGAAGCAAGACAAAAACTTAACAAACATAAACCACATTCAATAGGACAAGCTTCAAGAATCTCAGGAGTTTCTCCAGCAGACATATCAGTATTGTTAATATATTTGCAAACAAGAAAATAAAGGAGGAAATATGGAAAAAGAAATATTTTTTAAGATCATGCAAGAAAAAGCAAATTTTTTAAAAATTCATTTTTCTGTGGAGCAACTAGAACAGTTTTTCGCATATATGAATTTGCTAATTGAATGGAATGAAAAGATGAATTTAACTGCAATAACAGAACCCGAAGAAATCATCTTAAAGCACTTTATAGACTCAATTACAATATTAAAAGAAATAGAAGACGATTCAAAAATAGTAGATGTAGGAACAGGCGCAGGGTTTCCAGGAATACCATTAAGCATAATGAATCCAACATTTAAAATTACATTAGTAGATTCATTAAATAAAAGACTGATATTTTTACAAGAAGTTGTAAATCAACTTAAATTACAAAATATCGAAATTGTTCATGCAAGAGCAGAAGAATTTGGACAAAATAAAAAATATAGAGAAAGTTTTGACATATCTACATCTAGGGCAGTTGCAAACTTATCAACATTGTCAGAATATTTAATTCCATTGGTAAAAGTAAATGGAAAAGTTATAAGTATGAAAGCATCTGAAACACAAGAAGAAATAAATGAAGCAAAAAAAGCAATAGAAGTTCTTGGAGGCAAAATAGAAAAAATAGAAGAATTTAATTTACCGGAAAGTGATATTGGAAGAACAGTAATAACAATAAAAAAAGATAAACAAACACCAAGCAAATATCCAAGAAAGCCTGGCACACCAAGCAAAGAACCAATTAAATAAAGGAAATGCTCCACGCAAACGCGTGGAGCAATTTTTTGTTATAAATTTTAAAAAAGCTATTGACTATTTTTTGATTATTTTATATTATAATTACATATTACAGAAAGGTAGGTAAAAAACATGGGGAAAGTAATATCAGTAGCAAACCAAAAAGGTGGAGTAGGAAAAACCACAACAGCAGTAAACTTAAGCACTTTGCTAGCTAAAAAAGGAAAAAAAGTACTATTAATAGATACTGATCCACAAGGAAACGCAACAAGTGGATTAGGAGTTACAAAAGAAGTGGAATTATCAGTTTATGATATTCTAGTAGGTGAAACTACATTTGAAGAAACTGTACAAGAAACAGAAGTAAAAAACCTGACAGTTTGCCCATCAAACATTAGTTTGGCCGGGGCGGAAGTAGAGCTTGTATCTATGATGTCAAGAGAACAAAGATTAAAAGAAAAATTAGAAGTAGTAAAAGATGAATATGACTTCATAATAATTGATTGTCCGCCATCATTAGGTTTAATAACATTAAATGCATTTACTGCATCAGACAGTGTTTTAATACCTGTACAATGCGAATACTTTGCGCTTGAAGGATTGGGACAACTATTAAACACTGTAAATCTAGTAAAAAAACACTTAAATAAAAACTTGGAAATAGAAGGAGCATTATTAACAATGTATGATGCAAGAACAAACCTTTCTAACCAAGTAGTAAAAGAAGTAAAAAAATATTTTGAAGACAAAGTGTATAAAACAGTAATACCAAGAAATGTAAGATTGAGTGAAGCACCAAGTTATGGAATGCCAATATCAATATATGACCCAAAATCAAAAGGTGCAAAGGCATATGAAAAGTTCACAAAAGAACTTTTAAAAAACAATTCTTAATATAAAATAGGAGGGAATAATATGGCAAAGATGACAGGATTAGGAAAAGGATTAGATGCTTTATTTGGTGGTTCACCACTAGAAATGCCAAAGCAAAATGAAGCGCCAGAACAGATAATAGAAGAAAATGAAAATTTAAAAACATTGAAAATAACAGAAGTTGAACCAAATAGAGAGCAACCAAGAAAAACATTTAAACAAGAGGCATTAGAAGAATTAGCAGAATCAATAAAAACATATGGAATTATACAACCAATTGTTGTAACAAAAAAAGATGGATATTATTCTATAATTGCAGGAGAAAGAAGATGGAGAGCGGCCAAGCTTGCTGGCCTAACAGAAATTCCTGCAATAGTAAGAGAAGATGATGAACAAGTAAATAAAGAAATAGCACTTATAGAAAACATACAAAGAGAAGACTTAAATCCTTTTGAGAAAGCATTGGGTATACGTCATTTAATGGAAAAATACGGAATGACACAAGAACAAGTGGCTAAAAAATTAGGAAAAAGTAGAAGCAGTATTTCAAATACAGTAAGAGTGTTATATTTGGTGCCAGATGTATTAGAATTAGTAAAACAGGGAAAACTAACAGAAGGACATTGCAAAGCATTAGCTGGAATAGAAGATCCAGATCGTCAATATGCTGCAGCGCTTAGAATGGTAGATAGAGGTGAATCTGTAAGACAAGCAGAAAGTAAAAATAGAATAACTAAAAAAGAACAAAAAATAGACCCTAAATATAGATATTTATATGAAGATATTGAAGATAAATTCCAGGGATTCTTTGGAAGTAAAGTAAAATTAGATCAAGGAAAAAGAAAAGGAAGAATCATTATTGAATACAGTAACAATGAAGATTTAGAGAGAATGCTAAATTTAATAAAATAATTTTAAAAAACTATTGACAAGCGGCAGTGAAATATGCTAATATAATTACTGTCGCTAGACACGGAGAGGTGGTCGAGTTGGTTTATGGCACCAGTCTTGAAAATTGGCGTGCGTTTGTAGCGTACCGTGGGTTCGAATCCCACCCTCTCCGCCAACAAAAGTTAGATAATTCATCTAACTTTTCTTAATATATGGAGTAGTACCCAAGTGGTGAAGGGGACTGTTTGCTAAACAGTTAGGTCGGTAACACGGCGCGGAGGTTCGAACCCTCTCTACTCCGCCAAAATAAAGTATCAGAAAAAACTGGTACTTTATTTTTTTTGTTCACAACTCCCCAAAAACCACAAACCTTAGGGAATTAAACAATATAAGGAATGTGCACAAAAAACCAAAAATCTTGACATAATGTAAAAAAAAGTATAAAATATAATAAAATGTAGAATTCAGAGGAAAAGGTGTGTAATATGTATAAAATTATTAGGTATTTTAATCAAAATCGTGAAAAAATAGTATATATAGCTGTAGTATTATTGTTTGGATTTGGAGTACTTCAGTTTTTTAATATGCTGGCAGCAAATAAAAACGAACAATTGATAAGTAATACTCAAAACCAATCTGTAGAAAATGCAACAACCAACTATACTAATGTGAATTCTATTGATATTAATTCTGCATTGGGAGAAGGTGAAGGACAAGCTACACATAAAGAACAAGCAGACATAATATCACAATTTGTACAATGTTGTAATGAGGGAAATACAAGTGAAGCATATAATTTGTTATCACAAGAATGCAAAGAAACAATGTACCCAACATTAGAGACTTTTATAAAAAACTACTATAATAACAACTTCCAATCAAATAAAAGTTATAATATACAAAGATGGTCTGATTCAATATACAAAGTTGACTTAAAAGAAAATGTGCTACAAACAGGAAAAATAACAAATGAAAGTAAACAAGACTATATAACAACTGTTTATCAAGATAGAGAAGAAAAATTAAACATAAATAATTACATAAAAAGAACGGAATTAAATAAACAAGAAACTGTCGAAAACGTAAATATAAATATAATAAAAGCAGATACATTTATGGATTACGAAACATATACACTAGAAGTGAAAAATAATGGAGATAAACATATATATTTAGATGATTTAGAAGAAACATCAACAATTTATCTTGTTGATGAAAATGACATAAAACATACAGCATATTCTCATGAATTGTCAAAAGAGGCTTTGCACATATACCCATATTCAACTGAAACAATAAAAATAACTTTTTCAAATAGATATATTTCTGGGAGAGAAATTTCTAAAATGGTATTTGGAAATGTTATTATAGATGAAACAAACAACGAAATCAAAAAGATATCAATAGATTTATAAAAAAAGGGGGCGGAGATTATGGAAAAAGAAAATTTTGCAGAAACAGCCAAACAAAACGGTAAAGCAATTTTTGGGGGAATATTAAAAAAATTTATTATAAAGGTCTTTAAGATTATAGCTATTATAGTAATTGCAATAATCATAATTACAGCATGTGTAAAAGAAATAAAAATGGATGATACCAAGGATCTGTATGATGAATTAAATGAAGAAGCATTACTCAACTTAAATGTAGCAAGAATATCTCCAAGATTTGCTGAAGTACAAGAAAATGATGTATATACAGATGTGGATACTGAAGAAGTAGTAGATAATGGACCAATAACTATAGATGATATAGAAACTAAACTACAAGAAAAAATAAAAATACTAGAAGAGAAAGGCAAATTAAATACATATATAAAACGAGAGAATCTTGAGAAAACATTAAGGGCATTTATCAAGGCAGAATATATCACACAATACCCAGACTTAAGAAGTGACGATAAAATTGGAACACCTACGGGAGATGATGAATTCCAAGGTTGTATACAAATAGAAAGAGCTCTATCTGATGGTAAAACAAAAAGGCTTACATATGTTGATAATAGTACGTTTGAGACATATATATCTAATAATGACACAACTGCTACAAATCATTTTACATTAGACTCATCTGGAAATTTAATTGTCGTAGGTTGGGAAAGAATTACTACAAATGTAGAATCAAATGAGCCTGATGTCGAAAACGTAAAAGATAAAGTAGAATATAGACTAATAAAAAATTCTATAAATTATAAATCTATGGTAGAAGTATATACATTACCATTTGACCTTTTGTGGGCATTCACAGTTTATGGAGAAGATGAAAAATTTTCTTATAATCTAGCTCAGTTGGCATTGGATAGTAAAATAATCTTTACAGTACAAGAAAATTTTACAATTAAAACCAAAAACCAAGTGGAAGAATATGATAAGCAAGAAAAAATCAGAAAAGAAGCTGCAATAACTGTAAAAATTGAAGGCAAATCAAAAACTAAACAGGTAAGAGTAGAAACACCTCCAACAACAGTTTCGTACAAAACTGAAACAACAATTACAACAGAACTATGTTCTACAAATATAGATTTAACATATGCAGACACATGGATTGCCAAGTATGAAAATCAATATTCTAACACTACACCTGATGCGACTCCAGAACAGCCAAACGAAGAAGAAATAGAAGATACTGAATATAAACTAACAAGCGGAAAGAGTTTAGAATCAGATGAAGATATAAATAAAAAACTAGAAGAATATAAAATAGAACTATGTGGAAGTGAAGAGGAATACAGAAAAAAACAAGAAGAAGGAAAAATATCTGGAAAAATAGGTGAGATTGAATGCAGAACATATTCAAGAACTATAAACAAAAAAATTACAAATACACTTCAAATAACAACAAAAAACAGGTTTGTCAAAGGAACTCCTACTGTTACTGAAAAAATAGATAAAAAAGCAGAAGAAGATAATTTTGTAAAAATATTTAATAAGTCAGTAAAAGCAAGAAATAATATAAAAAGTCTTTCGGAATGGTTTTTTGAAGCATTAGAGAAAAGCTCAAAAACAGCAGATATGATAGATTTGATAAAATATTTGTTTTATGTGGCATCAAATAAGGATTACGGAGTAACAGAATATGATTTTAGCATATTCGGGCCTAGTAAATTTAAACCAATTAGTGGTATTTATGGAGACAACATAGAAGTAAAAGTATGGTTCGCATTAATAAATGAGGGATATAGTAAAGAAGCGGCTGCAGGAGCAATGGGAAATTTCTGGGGAGAATCTAGATTTGTAACAAATAACCTAGAAGACTCATTTGAACCAATATTAGGACATAATAATGAAACTTATACAAACGCAGTTGATGATGGTTCGTATACATTAGAACAGTTTATATCTGACCATATAAACGAGAATTGTGGAGCTGGATATGGATTAGCTCAATGGACTTATTATAGCAGAAAAGAAGGTTTATATCTATTTGCAAAAAGTAAAGAGGTTAGTATTGCTGATGAAAATATGCAAATAGAATATATGTTAGGAGAATTAAACCCTTCAGGTGGTGCAGAAGGATATGCTAAATATCAGTTAACAAACAGAAAAGGTTATACTGTTGATGGCTGGTTAAATGCAGAAACACCTGAAGCTGCTGCAGAAGCATTTTGTTGGATTTTTGAAAATCCGGGTGCATATGATGCACAAAGAAGTGTAATGGCAAGAGAATATTACGAAAAATATAAAGACTTTGAATATGGTGGATTTGAAAAAAACACTTCTTCTGATGAAAGAATAATAGGAACATACACTTCTAATATAACAGGAAGAACATTTACAATATTTAATCAAATGAAAATATCTACAGCATCATATGGGCTATGGAGTGATTGTTGTAATAGAGCTGCACAAATATCGTTATGTAGTGGATATTATGATGGTAACCCAACTGATTTAATTGATATAGTAACATCAAATGCGCCTAGAGATAATAATGTATATAACATGACTGGTTTAACTTATGCTGACCAACCTTCAATGAAAGATTCACAAAATAGACTTTATACTGATAAACTAAAAGCGCAACTACTAAATGGTGGTTATGCAATTATCTATAATAAAGGACACTGGATGGGATATGATGGAATTGGAAAATCAGGAACCAAGTGGGCTGGTGCTGCGCATTGGGTTGCGATTTTAGGATATCGTGAAATAGAAATTGATGGAACTATACAAGAGCAGATGTTTGTGTCAGATCCAGGATGGGGAAATTCTGGTTGGTGGCCAATAGATGAATTTAACTATAATGGAAGTAATACAAGTCGAGGAATTGTAGATTGGGTAATATTTGTTAATGAAAAATAATAGGAGGAAATATGAATCAAAAGAAAACATTAATTTTGTCTATAATAATTTTGCTAAGTATTTTAGCAATAATAATAATAGCATTATTATTATTAAATGCAAATACAAATTCTAATAGCTTAGGCAAAAATCCTTCAGAAGAAGTTGGAGGAAGTATTTTGGATGATTACATAAGAACAGAAGACAATAGTATAAGTAGAAGTTCGTATTTTGATATTAATACATGTGTAGGTCAATATTTACAAAAATTAAATACAAAGAGTAGTATATATTATGGCCGAGATGAAAATGGAAATTATGTAATTACTACACCACAAGATGAAATTAAACAAAACATATATGATGTACTTAGTGAAAATTATATTAGTAAAAACAATATAACTTTAGAAAACATTTATGATTATGCAAAACCAATAGATAAAGAAACTTTATTTGCGCCTTTAAATGTAAAAGTTTTACAAAACGATACTATAAAGAGCTTTATAGTACAAGGCTTAGTTGAATCGTTGCAGATGGAAGTAATACAAGAAATCTTTCTTGTTGTAAATATTGATGTTGCACAAAATAGATTTTCAATAGAACCTTTAAATGGAGAATATACAAGTATTGATGAAATAAAAGTAGAAAAATTAGAAGAAAAAATAGAGGCAAATGATAACAACAAATTTGAAATATCTTCATCAGGTTATGAAGATATAGTTAAAGACTATATAAATCTATACAAAAGGATTACTTTAGGAAATCCAGAAAAAATGTATAATTTGTTAGATCAAGAATATAGAGAAAAAAGATTTGGGAATTTAGAAGAATTTAAAAAGTATGTAGAAACAAACAAACAACAAATTGGAAGAATAAGAGTAGAGCAATATCAAACAACAGCACAGGATAACAGTACACAATATATATGTATAGATCAACATGGTAATTATTATATATTTATAGAAAATGCTATTATGGATTATTCGGTTATGTTAGATACTTATACAGCAGATTTGCCAAGCTTTACAGAAAAATACAACTCTTCAAATGACCAAGTAAAAGTAGGAATGAATATACAAAAAGTGATTTCTGCATTAAATAACAAAGATTATAGATATATATACAACAAATTAGACCTATCTTTTAGAAACAATAATTTCCCAACAGAACAAGACTTGGGAAATTACTTAAAAGCAAATTTGTTTGAAACTAATAATATAGAACATTTGGATTTTGTGCAAGAAGGAAATGTATATATTTATAAAACAAAAATAACAGATAAAAACCAAACTAATTCACAAGAAAAAGTTGTTAATTTTATAATGCAATTAGACAAAGAGACAGAATTTACAATGTCATTCAATATTGAATAAAAAACCAAAAATCTGCAAATTTTAGCTGAGTTTGCAGATTTTTTGTAAATTTTAGCAAAAAAACTTGCAAGAAATGTCAAAATGTTATATAATTATAATAGAATGGAAAGTAAGTGCTAAAAGGGGGAAACAAAAACATGAAAACTAAATTAATGAAAATATTGATTTTTATAATAACAATAATTCTGTTATTTGGAAATATTCCAGCACTTGCTGTAATAAATACAAAGGATTATGCTCCAAGTATGATTGGAGGAGGAGATCTGTTTAAAAACAAAGTTAATTTTGTGCTTGGCATTATTAATCTAATTGGAACTATTTGTTCAGTAGTAATAATTGTTATGGTTGGAATAAAATACATGTTAGGCAGTGTAGATGAGAAAGCGGAATATAAAAAGACAATGTTAAACTACATGATAGGAGCATTTCTATTATTTTCATCAACAACGCTACCAAATATATTATATAAATTTGCTACAGGAAATTAAATAAAGAAGGTGAGAATATTGGTAAAAGAAGTAAATAATGTAATTAAAAAAATATTAATAATAATGATAATTTTTCAAAGTATGTTTGTGCCAATTTCAAACGGATTTACTATAGATGATATAATAGAAGGTGGAGATAAATTTTTATATGAGGGAGAGATAGCAGGTGATAGACAAATAAACCATGCTGAACTGGAGAGTTCCGTTAAACAACTCTATAATATACTATTAAGCATTGGAGTTGCGCTTTCAGTAATAGTTGGAGCTATACTCGGAATAAAATTCATGATGGGAAGTGTAGAAGAACAAGCAAAAATAAAAGAAATGCTTGCACCATATGTAATAGGTTGTGTTGTTACATTTGGAGCATTTGGAATATGGAGTATAGTAATAGATTTAGGACAAGGAACACACACAACGGTAGTATATTCCTGCACAGAGTGTGGGGCGGATTTATCCGCTTGGTATTTATGCGAGACATGCGAAATGGGAATTATGGAAGAAGAGAAAACTGACCATATCGGTCACGAAGTAATACGCGGTTACTGCCCTTATTGCCAAGTGAAAAAATAAAAGAGTTTCAAATTATAAAAATGTAGCAACCGTTCATCTAAAAACAACAAATTTAGTTATTAACTTTTTCTAATTAACTTTAGAAAGTTTAAATAAAAAATAAAAATAAAAAAGGAGGAAAAAATCATGAGTACAAAAACAATGAAAATTTTAACAATGATAGCATCTATTTTATTAGTAGTATCAATAGGAGCAACTACAGTATTAGGATTAACACCAAGTGAAATAAATGGAGAAGGTGTTAATACAGATATGGGGGATATAACAGACTTAGGAAATAAAATTGTAAATGCATTACAAACTGCTGGTGTAGTTTTATCTGTAGTAATACTAATTATATTAGGTATAAAATATATGATGGGATCAGCAGAAGAAAAAGCAGATTATAAAAAGACAATGATACCATACCTAATTGGTGCTTTATGTATATTCATAGCACCAACAATAGCTAACGTTGTATTTAAAATTGCACAAAGTGCTAAAGCATAATTAAATATATTAAAAATTATAAAAAAAAATCGATAAATACTTCCATTTATCGATTTTTTTTGCTATAATAAAATAGAATAAGTATATTTATAACAAAGGAGGAAGAAATGGGAACATATAATATTCCAAGAAATGTAAAAGGAGAAGGAAGGATTTTATTTATATTTTCGACAAAATCTTTAATAACAACATGTATAGGAGGAGCAGTAGGTCTTTTTATAAATTTTATATTTAGTTTAATAGGCTTAAGCAGTATAGGTATGGTAATAACAGTAATATTTGCAGCTATAGGATATGCAATAGGTATGTTTAAAGTACCAGAAACTAATGGATTTGACTTGACAAGAAAAACAGGTGGAGAAAACATAGATGAAATCATAATAAGATACATAAAATTTAAGCAAAATAAAAACAAAATATATACATATACAAAGGAGGAAAATGAAAATGGATAGTCAACAAAAAATAGAATTAGCAAACACATTAGTAATTATATTAATACCAGTTATATTTTTAATTTTGGGGTTGGTAGCTTATTTGATTTTTTCACATTTCAAAAACAAAAATAAAGATAATATGCAAGTCAAAGAAAAAAATTTAAGCAAAGACACTACAACAACAGGAATTCAAAACAAACAATCAATATTTAAATTTATGGAATTTGATGAAATAACAGATAATATGATAATACAAAAAAATCATACAAGATTCTTAATGGCTATAGAATGTCAAGGAATTAACTATGACTTAATGTCTGGAATGGAAAAAACAGGTGTAGAAGAAGGATTTGTACAATTTTTAAATGCATTAAGACATAAAATACAAATATATATTCAAACAAGACCAATAAATTTGGAATCAAGTTTAAATGGATATAGAGAAAAAATTAAAGAAATTGAATCTAAACTAAATTATATGCAAATGCAATATAATGAAATGCTAAAATCTGATGAATATACAGAAGATCAAATCTCAAAAGTATCTTTCGAGATTACAAAGCAACGAAATTTATATGAATATGGTTTATCTGTATTACAAGATACAGAAAGAATGAGCTTAAATAAAGCTATTCTAAATCAAAAATATTACATAATAATTCCATATTATGCTTCAGAAGCAGGAAATGATAACTTAGATAAAGAAGAACTTAGAGGAATTGCTTTTTCAGAATTATATACAAGAGCACAATCAATTATTAGATCTATTGCTACATGTGATGTAAGAGGAAAAGTATTAAATTCTAATGAATTAGCAGAATTATTATATATGGCTTATAACAGAGATGAAGCAGAAATCTTTAGTTTAGATAGAGCTTTAAAAGCAAGATATGATGAAATGTATGTAACAGCACCAGATGTTATGAAAAAAAGAATGAAAGAATTAGACAAGATGATTGAAGAAAAGGCATTAGAAAAAGCTCAACAAAAAGTTGAAGAAGCTAAAACAGAATTACAAATAAAAGTAGAAGAAAAAGAAGAAAACTTAGAAGAATTAATTTCAGAAATGGCAAAAATAATTATAAAAGAAAATGAAAGAAATATAGGTAAAGCTGTAAAAGAAAAAGCAATAGAAAAAATAGATAAAGAAAGTACAAAAGAAGGAGGAAAAGGAAATGAAAAGAAAAAAACAACAAGAACAAGAACTAAAAAGTCAACAATATAATGAAGAAAACAAACAAATACTAAAAAGGCAAACAATTAAAGAATTAATAGCACCATCAGGAATAAATGCTTCAAATATTGACCATTTAGAAATAATATCCAATGTTAAAAAATATGCAAGAAGTTTCTTTGTTTCAACATTACCAAGAATGTGTACTTTCCCAGAACTATTTAGAGATATGTATTTCTTTGGAGATATAAACACATCGATATATATTGAACCAATACAAGAAGCAAGATCACAAAGTGAGTTAAATAGAGTAATAAATGAATTGGAAACAGAAAGAATTGTAGCGGCAGATAAAGGTAATATAAATAGAGAAAGCACATTAACACAAAAAAGATTTGAGGCAGAACAGCTAAGAGATGAGATTGCAGCAGGATTTAATAAATTATATGAAGCTTCTGTTATATCAACAATTTTTGCTTATAATGAAAGTGATTTAGATAGAATTACAAGAATGTTGTCAACAGAAATGGCAAAATCATTAGTTGGTATAAAAACAGCATGGGCTATGCAAGATGATGCATTTAAATCTAACTTACCATTAATGGAAGATAAAATAAAAAAACAACATACATTTGATAGAAGATCAATGTCTACAGTGTTCCCTTTTGTTACATCTGATGTAGGACATGAAACAGGAATACCTTTAGGATTTAACAGACAAACAGGAACACCTATATTATTTGACAATTTCCATCATTCATTAACAAATTATAATATGGTAATATTTGCAAAATCTGGTGCTGGTAAATCAGTAACAATGAAAACCTTAATAAGTAGATCATCTGTATTAATGGGTGTTGAAAGTTTAGCATTAGATGCAGAAGGGGAGTATACAATAGTTGCAGAATCTTTAGGTGGAATAAATATTGTATTAAGCCCAAATTCTAAAACGGTTATAAACTTATTTGATATTGAAGCAGAAACTACAAAAGATGAAATAACAGGAAAAGAAAGATACATATTAAATATAGAAAACAAAGTAGAAGACGTAACACAATCATTACTAACAATGGCAAAAGGTAGTACAAGAAGTGAAGAAGTAAATGAGTTAACAAAACAAATTATTGCAGAATCAGTTGCAGAGGAATACCAAGCACTAGGAATAACAAGTGATCCTAATAGTTTATATGAGGCATCTAATAATTTAAATAGAGTAGACAAACTATATAGAGAGAAAAAGAAAATGCCAACAGTAGGCTCATGGTACAAGAGATTACAAGAAAAAGCAAGAGAGAATCAAAACAATGACTATAGATTCCATTATAGTTATTTACTTAAAGTAATGAAACAATATATAAGAGAATATAATGGACAAATGGCATATTTTGATGGACAATCTACATTTGACTTATTAGAAAGTTCACCATTTATAAATTTAGACATATCACAACTAGAAGAAAAATTTGCAAGACCACTAGCACAACAAATCCTATTAACATGGATATGGGAAAAATATGTTAAGAAAAATAGTGAAGATAGAAAAAAAGCGACTAAGAAGAGAGTAATAGTTGATGAGGCATGGATGTTACTTCCATACCCAGAAGCAGTAAACTTTTTAAATACTATGGCAAGACGTGCAAGAAAAAGAAATGTTTCTTTAGCTGTAGTTTCTCAAAGATTCCAAGACTTTTATGAGAAACCAGAAGCACAAGCAGTTTTAACATCTTCTGATACAAAGTTATTTTTAGCACAAGATAAATCAGAAATACAATATTTAAAAGAAGTATTCAAATTAAGTGAAGGAGAAGCAGGATTTTTAATAACCTGTGGAAAAGGTGAAGGATTGTTAAAAGTTGGACAAGAGTCTGCAATAATACAAATAAATCCTACACAAAAAGAATTTGAATTTGTAGAGACAAATTTAAATAAGTTAATAAAAAATAGAACAAAAAATATAGAAGATGAAGAGGTGTAAAAATGAAAATTTTTACAAATAAAAGTTTATTTAAGAAATTAATAATCGTAATAATAGCAATTATGATATTTAGTGCAATTATTCCGCCCAAAGTGAGTTTTGCGGAAGAGGAAGAAGATAGATTAACCGGGGTGGCTGGTGCTCTCGCGAAACCAGTTGTGTCTCTGCTAATTGGCTTAGGAGATATTCTAATGGATGTTATACATAAAATGATGTTTGACCAGTCAACAAGTTTTATAGAGGCTACTCCTGAAGGAACGAATGTGTGGAAAGTTATAGGTATCATAATATTAGTGATTGTCGTTATCATAGCCGTTGCATTCGTTATTTATAAAACAGGAGGACTTGGTGTGAAGGTTCTACAGAAGGTTGGTGTCTTAGCTGCGGGTGGAGCAGTAAAGCTGATGGGTAAATTATTCACGACGGCGGTAAGCATAGGTGCGAAAGCGGGCATTGTTGTTGGGGCAATTGCGTTGCTGAAATGGCACGCGGATAAAATGATTCTGCCGATGTACCAAATATCACCAGAAGAAATATTTAGAGGTGAAATAGCTCTGTTAGATGCGAATTTCTTTAAAAATATTAAAGGCCTTACTAAGGAAGAGATGGACGCGGAGGGAATTGCAAGTGAACAAGTGGAGACGGTTTTTGATTCGGTTACTCAAAACTTAAAAACTATTTCGAAAGAAGTGAATGATTATCCCGAGATAACGCCAGTGGCAAAAAATGTCATTGAGGATATGCTGAATGGGGCGCTATCATTCTTCGGTGCTAATCAAACAATCACGTGTACAAACGTATTAAAAGAACTGGGATTAAATAAAGCTGGCGATGAGAAACCAATATATTTAAATTGGAATTACGATGGTAACGATTACAGCGCTAAATTTGTAACAAGGTTGAGCACATACACTAATACTGATGATGGTAAAAATCCTTACGCAGTTAGGGACTTTACGCTGCTCTACTTGTTGTGGGTGTATGACAGTGAGGGAAATCCTCTGATTAATGGTGAAATAACAGGGTACTATTATGAAAGAGCTGCGAAAGAAGGTACTTTGTGGAGCGTTACGACGAGTGATTATAAACTAATAGCAAAGGCGACTTTAAAGAAAAAAATCACTAGCTACGCAATTAACGAGGCTTTGAAGAACGCGGGTTGCCCTCATGAGATTGATGTGACTAGTGAAGATTTCTGGGGTGGTACATTAGAAGTAAATAAAAGTAAAACGTTAGAGTGGGACGGCGAAGACGATGTGAAATATAAAGCGGTAATAGCTATAAACGAAGACTATGGAAATTCTGAAAGCGCAACAGAATTAACCTATGTAATTGGGATGACTATTTATCGTACAACATGGGTAGCCTCTAAAACGATAGGTTCTGAGCTAAAACCGGCAATAGCGAAATGGTATTATGCTGTAAGGAATATAGTGTTAGTAGTAATGATGATTATCTTATTGTACACTGGAATTAGAATAATTATAAGTAGCGTTTCGAGTGAAAAAGCTAAATATAAAAATATGCTGTTGGATTGGCTTGTGGCAATTTGTTTAGTATTTGTAATGCATTACATTATGATTTTGGCTACATATATGACAGATGGAATAATAGACATATTTAAAAACTTAGCTGGTGGAACAAATGAGTATATTAGCTTTTACGAAGTTGAAGGTGGCTGGTTTAAAGCTATTGATGAGGCACTGGATGAGGCGAGAGACCAAGGAATGGACATAGACTACACTGCTTATGATTTACGTGCGAAGGACGAAGATGATAGAGTAACGACTTTACCCGAATCCGATGGAGGAAATGATATAATTATGTGGGATTCGAAAAATATTGTTGGTTTGGTGCGAATGCAGTGCTCCCTTACTGAAACAGGAACCATTTTATGGGTTGGCTACGGCATAATGTTTTTGGTGCTAGTATTCTATACAATATTTTTCATATTTACTTATATGAAAAGGGTATTATATTTAGCATTTTTCACAATTATAGCACCATTAGTAGCAATGACATATCCAATAGATAAAATGCATGATGGAAAAGCACAAGCATTTAATATGTGGTTAAAAGAATATATTTTCAACTTGATTTTACCATTAGTGCACTTGTTATTGTATACAATATTGATTTATTCAGCATTCGAACTTGCTTCAACAAATATCCTATATACTTTAGTAGCTATAGGCTTTATGATGCCAGCAGAGAAATTTTTAAGAAAGATGTTTGGATTTGATAAAGCTCAAACCCCAGGATTCCTGAGCGGAGCAGCAGGAGCAGGATTGATGATGGGATTGGCTGGTAAACTATTTCATAAAAGGCCATCGAAAGGGTCAAATAATGAAAATGTCATAAATCAAACAGAAAAAGAAGATAAAATAAACATGAAAGATGATAGTATGGTAGACCCATCGTTATTAGCAGGAGAAGAAACAGACAAACATAACAGTAATACTTCATTAAAAGATGATAAAGTAAGATTAGCTTCTGAAAGAAACGTTTTAGATGAGTTTAAAGCGGAAGGAGCATCAAGTAAGGAGTGGAAGCCTGAAGATTATAAGGCTCTTCTAGAATTAGAGAGAGAACAAGCAGAGAAAGAAGCTAAATTAAAACAAAAGAAATTACAACAAGAGCAACAAAAAGGAACTACTCCACAACAATCAAATACTCGAGGTCAACAAGTTGTAAAAAAGAACACAAAGGGAAATGGAAAAAGAAGCATAGGTAGAGGAATAAAAGCAGCTTCAAAAGCATATGCAAAACGAAAGTTAACAAGAGCAGGAAATTATCTTGCTTCGGGACAACCTTTTAGAAGTTTGGCAAAATTTGGAGGAGGACTTTTCCTAGGAGCAACAGGAGCAGCATTGGGAGCAACACTTGGAATAGCAAGTGGAGAAATAGGAAATGTAGGAAAATATGGAGCAACACTAGGAGCAGGAGGATATGCATTAGGAGCAAGAGATATTAAATCAAGTCCAGATGTAGAAAGAGCATATCAAGAATATGAAAGAGCGCAATATGATAGTGAAGCAGAATATAGAAAACATTTACTAGAAGAAAGAAGAAAAGCTGTTGCAACAGATGATAGAAAATTAGAAGAACTTAGAACATATTTACAACTACAAGACCAGCAAGAAGCAAGAGAGTATATGGAGAAATATGGAAAATGCATAGATGCAGGACTAGATATGGAAGATATGGCAGCAGTAATAAAAGCAGTAGAAGAACAAGGATGGAATACAGCAAAAGGAATAACAGCAGCAAAGCAATTAAAAAAAGCTGGCGGAAAACCAAAAAATATGGGCAAAGAAGATAGAGAAAATATTGAATATCAATATAGAAACATTTTCAAAGCAAAGGGAATTACAGATGAAAAAGAATTGGATGAAAATGTAAGAGTAGCATTAAAAAGCTTAGATACATTTGGTAAAATCAAAGATGATTTAACACAAGTCTAAATCTACATATAAAAAGGAGATAAATATTGAAATTTATCTCCTTTTATATTATAATAAAAAAGAAAAGGAGGTTAAAAATGATTTCAATAAAAAATGTATCAAAATCTTATAACAAAAAGAACAAAATAATTGACAATTTAAATTTAGAAGTAAAAAATGGAGAAATATTTGGCTTTTTAGGGCCAAATGGTGCAGGAAAGACAACAACATTAAAAATGATAACAGGAATTCTAGATATAGATGAAGGAGATATATTTATAAATAGTAAAAGCATAAAATCGAATCCAATAGAAGCTAAAAAAAGTTTCGGATATGTTCCAGATAGTCCAGATATGTTTTTAAATCTAAAAGGTATAGAATATCTGAATTTTATGGCAGATATATATGAAGTTAGTAAAGAAAATAGAGAAAAAAGAATAGAAGAACTAACAAAATTATTTGAAATAAATGATGTATTACATGATAAAATTCAAAGTTATTCACATGGTATGAGGCAAAAAATAATAATAATAGGTTCGTTAATACATGAACCACAAAATTGGATAATAGATGAACCTATGACAGGATTAGATCCAAAATCAACTTATGAATTAAAACAAATAATGAAAAAAATGACATCTCAAAATAAAACCGTATTTTTTTCAACACATATATTAGATGTTGCTGAAAAATTATGTGATAAGATAGGAATAATAAATAACGGGAAAGTATTATTTGTAGGGACATTAGAAGAGATGAGAGAAGAACTAAAACAAAATAAATCATTAGAAGAATTATTTATGGAGATAACGAAAAATGATTAAAAAAATAATAGAATTATCAAAAATAT
>JAZSAX010000021.1:0-3635 GCA_045602065.1 Clostridia bacterium | reverse complement strand
ATGTTGCTTGAATAAAAATGCAACAGTAACAGTATGTCATTCAAAAACTACAGATTTAAAACAACATACTCAAAATGCTGATGTTGTTATTGCTGCAATTGGAAAATCAAAATTCATAACAGCTGATATGATTAAGCCAGGGGCGGTTGTAATAGATGTTGGTATTAATAGAGATGATGATGGTAAATTAACAGGTGTTGTTGATTTTGATAATATTTGTGAAAAAGCGAGTTATATTACTCCGGTTCCAGGTGGGGTGGGACCTATGACTATAGCTATGCTTATGAATAATGTGATTAAAGCATGTGAAAATTAAAATAAAAATGGGGGGAATAATATTATTTCTCCCATTTTTGCATATAGAAAGGATGTTGAATTATGAAAATTGAAGAGATTAGCATAGATAGTGAAGACTATCCAAAACAATTAAAAGAAATTTACGATCCGCCATTAAAATTATATGTTTTAGGAAATAAACAATTATTAAAAGAAAAGGGAATTGCTATTGTAGGATCTAGGAAAGCAACTGAATATGGAAAAAATGTTGCACAACAAATTTCAAAACAACTTAGTGAGGCTGGAATTAATATAATAAGTGGACTTGCTTTAGGAATAGATAGTTATGCACATTTAGGAACTTTGCAAAAAGAGAATATCGGAAAAACAATTGCCGTTTTGGGAAGCGGCCTAGATAAAATATATCCAAAAGAAAATATAGAACTTGCAAGGCGTATCATAAAATCCGGAGGATGTATTGTATCCGAATATCCAATAGGAACATCAGCTAGTAAATTAAACTTTCCTCAAAGGAATAGAATTATAAGTGGATTATCTAAAGGAGTTCTAGTAGTAGAAGCTGGTGAAAAAAGTGGTTCTCTTATAACGGCAGACTTTGCATTAGAACAAGGAAGAGAAGTTTTTGCTGTGCCTGGAGATATTAATAAAGAGAATTCAAAAGGAACAAATGACTTGATAAAACAAGGTGCTAAAATTGTGACTAGTTATATTGATATAATGTACGAAATATAGAAAGCAGTTCTAATACAACCCTCACACGAATACAATTAAACAAAAGTATTCGCATGGGGGTTTTCTTAAATGAATGAAAGAATAAAACATAATATGCCTGCAAATGTGGCGGGGCAAAAGATAATAGAAGAGCGCGTTATAAATTTAGCACAATATATTATAGATTCTAAAGACACAGTAAGAGGAGCAGCTAAAAAATTTTGTATAAGCAAAAGTACAGTACATAAAGATATTACTGAAAGACTAGTAAAGATAAGTCCTGCGCTTGCTAGAGAAGTACGAGAGATATTAGATGAAAATAAAGCTGAAAGACATATAAGAGGGGGAATGGCTACAAAGTTAAAATATATGAAAAATTAGATAATGGGTATTGCAATTTTATCCAAAAGATAATAAAATATAAATACGGAGGATAAAAAAATGAATATAATTAATGAACAAGAGAAACAAAAAAGATTAAAAATATTTTACATAGCAATAATAGCAATTTGCGTAATTTCAATAATAGCAGCTCTTATAATACAAATATCAAAGAACAATGAGCCGGCTCCAGGAGATCCTACCAAACTGCCAGAATTGACAAATGATAGAATAAGTCAATATAAAGAAGAGTTTAATAAGATATTTCAAAATAAAGTTAATTACTTAGAAAATAACAGTTATAAAATCTCTAAAATTGAAGAAGACAAAGAAATTATATATATAGGGTATAAAAACAATGATACAAAGTCAAATGACTATGATTTAGATGTAAATATACCATATATAAATATACAAAATGAAGTAATAGAAGAATTTAATACACATATAAAAGAAACATTTGAAAATAAAGCGAAAAGTGTTTTAAATATACAAAACAAAAATATAATTTATACTGTTGATTATAGTGCATATATTTCAAATAATATATTATCTTTAGTTGTAAGATCAACATTAAAAGAGGGAGAAAATGCACAAAGAGATATAGTTCAAACATATAATTATGATTTAGCAAATCAAAAGAAATGTACAATTGACCAAATGCTAGAATTAAAAGGAATTAATAAAAAAACTGCTAGTCAAAAAATAAAAGATGAAATAAAAACAATTCAAGAAAGAGTAGAAGAACTTAGCAGTTTAGGATATAATATTTATCCAAGAGATTATACAAGTGATATTTATAGTGTTAATAATATTACTGACTATTTTCTAGGAGAAGACAATACATTATATATAATTTATGCATATGGCAATGAAAATCACACAAGTGAAATGGATATAGTAGTAATGTAAAAAAAGACCCGGTCCTTTTGGTCCGGGTTTTTGAAAATAAAAGGGGATGTTTGTTTTAATCAGTTTCTACTGACTATGGTTATAGTATAACAATGAAATTTGTTCATTGTGTGAATTTAAAGTGAAATCTTGGAAACTTAAGGTGTTTCTTCAAGTGTCACAGAAATTTCTTTTTCTGTACCATTTCTATTAATTGTTAATGTCATTGTTTCTCCTATTTTATGAGAATTTTTAATTTCATTTAATTCTTCCATATTTTTTATATCTTTTCCATCAGCTTTAATTATAATATCACCAGTTTGTAAACCAGCTTTTTCGGCAGGGGAAAAGTTTTGTACGTTTTTAACGTAAACACCTAATGAAGCTAATTTATAATATTTAACTGTTTCTTCATCTAAGTCGATACCGCCAATTCCTATATATGGTCTTAAAACTTTATTATGTTCAATTAAATCATCGATTACATCAATAGTAGAGTTTACTGGAATTGCAAATCCAATACCTTCAATGCCTGAACCAGATAATTTTAAAGTATTTATACCAATTACTTTGCCTTCACTATTAACAAGTGCTCCACCACTGTTACCTGAATTAATTGCTGCATCTGTTTGAATACATACATAAGTCGATCCATCTGCTTGTACTTCTCTATTAACAGCACTTACTATTCCTGTTGTAACAGTTGTATCTAATCCTAAAGGACTACCAACAGCCATTGCAAATTCTCCAACAGTAGCCTCATCTGAATTTGCAAATTCTGCAGCTGTTAATCCAGTTTTATCAATTTTCAAAACAGCTAAATCTGTTTGAGAATCTTTTCCTACAATTTGTGCATCATAAAGTTCATCAGAACCATGTAGTTTAATTTTTACTGACTTAGCATCAGAAATACTATAATATGAGTATGAAGAATTTGATGAGCTTGTATCTATAACATGATTATTTGTTACTATATATCCATCTTCGCTAATTATTATTCCAGAACCACTTGCTGTTGCTTCTGAGGTTATAGGCATACCAAAGCCAAACATTGAATTTGATGTTGTTGTATAAGTTACTTGAATACCTACAATAGATGGTAATATCTTATTTGCGGCAAATACAGCAGTATTAGAATAATTGGATAGTGAAATTAAATTAGTTGTTGTTCCACTTGGAATAGATGTTTGAATGCTTGTACTAACTGTTGTTTCTCCAATTATTTTTTCTTTTATTGAAGGAACTCCAAAACATGTTCCTATAACTAATGCACAACCTGCTATACCACTTAAAAATGGTAATAAAATTGTTTTTCCAAATCCATTTGATTGTTTATAATTTGTTTTATAATTTTT
>JAZSAX010000020.1:0-3315 GCA_045602065.1 Clostridia bacterium | reverse complement strand
AATAGAAGAAATTATGCAATATAGAAAATTATCTTATGAACAAAAAGAAAACATGTTTAAATCTATAAAAAATTATGATGATGTATTTGCAAATTGTATGCATGAAATTAATTATTATTTTATACCTATATTTTCAGGGTTTAGAGTATTTGATTTAGTAGAAGATAACTATCACAATTCAGGAAGAGTATTTAGATTTAGACATGGAAATGGTGAAACATATAGAACTGATTCTGTAGTTAAAAGAAAAGATATACCAGGTTATTTGAAATTATCAGATAATATAATAGAAAAAGCAAAGATATTAAATGATAAATATTCTCCATTTGATTTACCAAAAACACAAGCAACAGCATTATCTAGAGAAGATTGGATTAGGGATTTGTATGAATTTAACATGTTAGATTATATAAAGGATATTAGTTTTGACAGACAATATAATGAAGAAGTTATAGATATTATAAAAAATATGGTACATCAATCAAAGTATGGAACAGATGATGGAAAAAGTTTCGAAGAAAGTTTACAACCTGTGTTTGAATTATTTAGAGAAAATACACATGTAGAAATAATCAGTGGAGCTGGAGATACTGATTTATTATGTAATATGATTGAAAAACCGGATATAGAATATAAAGTTAATGTGGATGCTAAGAAGACTAAAGGAAGACTTGCCATGATTAGATCCAGAACAATTGAAGCACATATTGCAAAAAACGGTTCTAGATATTGCATAATTGTGTCACCAAAATTTTCAAGAGGTGCAAAGCTGGATATACAGGGATATAAAATAGTAATGTTAGAAGCAGAAACTCTTGCAAATTATTGCCTAAAGGAATGCTTAAATTCTGAAGATGGCTTAGCTGATTTTGATACATTAAATAAAATAATTTTAAAAAATGAAGGAAACGATATAACAGAAAATATAAATGAACTTATAGTTTCAAGATATCAAATTGCATAAGTAAAGGAGTAAATTATGTTTGATACAAAATATAGTATAAATTCATTAACAGTAGGTGCAATTTTAGGATTGATAGAGGCGGGAACAATAGCAATTCCAGAAATACAAAGACCATTTGTATGGAAAAGAAGTAAAGTAAGAGACTTAATAGATTCCATGTATAATGGATACCCAACAGGATATATAATTAGATGGCAATCGCCAAACGTAAGAATAAAAAATGGTGGGGAGTCAGCCGGAAAGTTTCTATTAATAGATGGTCAACAAAGAATAACAGCTTTAATGACTTCAATATTAGGAATAAAAATAATTGATGAAGATTATCAAGAAAGAGTTATAAAAATTGCATTTAATCCTATGGCAAAAGATGATGAAGAAAGATTTGCTGTACAAGATCAATCACATATCAAAAGTGGTAAATGGATTGAAGATATATCAATGCTATTCAAACCAGAATTTAGTCAACTAAAATTTATTAGAAAGTATTGTGAAGAAAATCCTGATGCTGATGAAG
This sequence comes from Clostridia bacterium, assembly GCA_045602065.1. Classification (GTDB taxonomy): domain Bacteria; phylum Bacillota; class Clostridia; order TANB77; family CAG-508; genus CAG-269. Next base: position 1,837 of record JAZSAX010000020.1, on the reverse strand, counting down.
ATGAATTATCAAAAGCATTAACAAAGTTAATGGCTATAAAGAATGTACAAGTTGGTGTTGTTGACTTAGGTGCAAACTTGAATATTGATGAAGTAACAGAAATATTTGTTAGAATAAATTCCCAAGGAAAAGCATTAAAAGAAGCGGATTTTGCTATGTCTAAAATAGCAGCTGATGAGGATTTAGGTGGAAATATTTTAAGAAAAACTATAGATTATTTCTGCCATATAGCAGTTGAACCAAACTTTTATAATTATATAATTACAAAAGATAATCAATTTGCTGAATCAGAATTTGCACCAAAAGTAAAATGGTTAGCTAATGAAATAGATGATATCTACGATCCAGATTATAACGATATGTTAAGAGTGTCATTTGCACATAAATTTGGTAGAGGAAAATTAGGTCAATTAGTAAGTTTATTATCTGGTCGTGATTTTGAAGCTAGAGATTATAAAAGTGAAATAAAAGAAGAAGCGTTCCAATTATTAAAAGAAGGAATTGAGAATTTTATTAATGAATTTAATTTCAAACAATTTGTTTTAGCTATAAAATCAGCAGGATTCATAAATAATAAAATGATAAATTCAAAAATGACTTTGGATTTTGCATATATATTATTTTTAATGTTACATGAATCTAATGAAGTAGATAAAACAGAAATAAAAAGATATGTTCAAAAATGGTATGTGATGGCTATATTAACAGGAAGATATGTTAGTTCGCCAGAATCATGGATGGACAAAGATATAAGAGAAATAAAAGCAAAAGGATTTAAAAACTATTTTAAAGAGTTAGAAGAGGCAGAATTATCAGATGCATTCTGGAATGTAGGTTTAGTACAAGCATTAGAAACAACAGCAAGTAATAGTCCATATTTCTCAGCATATTTAGCAGCACAAGTTTATAAAGGAGAAAATGCTTTATTTTCAAAAGCAGAAAAAGTATCTGATTTGATAAGTATTGCTGGAGATGTACATCATATATTTCCAAAAGAACATTTAAAACAAAATGGATATAATGATAAAGTTAAATATAATCAAGTTGCAAATTATACTTTTTTAGACAGACCTGTAAATATAAAAATTGGAAAAGATTCTCCGAAAGAGTATTTCAAGAAAGCATTTGAAAATTGTAACAACAATGAATTAGCATATGGTTCTATTAGAAGCGAAGAAGAGCTTAAAGAAAACCTAAAAATAAATTGTATTCCAGAAGATATTTGCGAATATACAATTGATAGATATGAAGAGTTTTTATTAAACAGAAGAAAAATGATGGCTAAGAAGATTGAAGAATATTATAAGAGTTTGTAAACAAAAGAAAAGCAAGATAACGATGTAATAAAAGTACAAAGTTATTTTGCTTTTTGCAATTAGAAAGTAGCAAAGAATGGAGTAATAAATGTTAGAACAAACTAAAAAGCTATATGAAATTTTATCAGATGAAGAGTTAGATAGAACCTTTCACGCGGATGATGCAATAATATGTTACTTTGCTTGTATAATTGTTGGAAAAGAAATATTATTACTAAAAAAATATTTTTTATTTAAAATTTGATAATAAATTACAAGTTTGATAGAAGAGTTGATAAAAAGGATATATTTTAAATATAGATTATAATTATTATAAATAATAAGAGGTGAGAAAATGAATAAATTGATATTTTATTCTAATGAAAGATTAAAGGGGAAAATTGAATTAAAAAAAATTGGATTAATTTTTAGAAATTTAAATGATGAAGAGGGAAGTTTAATAATTGAAAATTATAGAAAAATTATAATTAATAAAAAAAGTAAAAATTTGGCCCAAAAATACAAGGATATAAGAGAAAATA
>JAZSAX010000019.1:0-9939 GCA_045602065.1 Clostridia bacterium | reverse complement strand
GAAATCTACGTCAACCATTAAATTAACTCAAAATGGGATTAGTTTTATTAAATTCTTTTGTAATGAAGATACAGTTAAGGATTTTGAAAATCTTAATGGCAAATCAGTTAATCTCATTTTTGAAATTGATATAAATGAATATAATGGAGTTAAAAATCCTCAATGTAATATAATTGAATACGAAATTGAAGAAAATAATATTTTGAAAAATGAAGAAAATGAATTTGATTGGGAGAGTATTTTTGTATAAAAATGGAAGACTTAAAATATACTATTCATAATTTTTTATATGATAAAAACTTTAAAGAAATGTCTTATTCTGAATCATTAGAAATTTGTGAAAATATTGCAGAAGCAGTTAATATAATTCAAAAAAGAAAATATGGTGATTGTTTTTTAATTTCCGATTTTATAAAATGTGTTAAATCTGGCATTTTTACTAATTATGATGGATTTGGAATATTTGTTGACAAAGATGGGAATGAGATTCAAACAATTTTAAATGTTGATTATTATTGGGTAAAAAATAATCAACCAAAAAATGCCAAATATGTATTATGGTTTAATAAATAAAAGAGGTATCAATATGAGTATTGCATCTAAAAGAACTAAAAAAGAAAAAAGAATGAGAAAAGAAGGAATGAAAATTCCTATTTACTGTCCTAATTGTAATGTACCAATTGGAGAAAATATTTATAAAACAGATAGACCTTGGGAATATGTTTGTCCAATGTGCGGAAAAGAAGCATTTCCAGAATTAAAAAAGCGAATTGAATTAAATGAAGCATATAATCTTTTCAAAGAATTAGAAGAACAGAATAAAGATTGATTATTGACATAACTTGATTTTTGTGGTATAATATATCTGAAAATCAAGTTATGTTTATAAAGGAGATTATAATGGATAATAAATATGCTGTAGAATTTGACGATTCTGAAATAAGAATTTTTGAAGCTAAAGATATAGAAGATTTATGTTATAAAATTGCAGAGTATTTTGGATTTATAACAAATTTATACGATATTTGTATAAGAGGTTGCAAAACTTGTGAAGAAATTATTTTAGTCACTAATGAATTTGCTGACAACCATTATGGAAGTGATGCAATAATTTCTAAAGTTTATTTAATTAGCACTGCACTTTGGGGAGATAAATAATTTTGGATATTAATAATGCAAATGTTTTTGTTATTGAAAGAAAAGGAAATAAAATTGAAGATGAAATGATTTATAATGAAGGTCAATTCATTAGAATAAAGCTTATAGAATTTAATAATAAAATTTATTGGATTAAAAAGATAAATGGAAGAATTGAAAAATTCAGGGAGGTAGGAGAAAGTGGCAATTCGGTCAGCGTGGACTGATATAAAAAAGAAATATAAAATTTATTCTACTAAAAAATATAATCAAATAAAAAAGAATTATGATACTCCTGAACTCTTTGAAGAAGAAGTTTATAAAAATACTTATTTTATGTTAATCTGTTATCTTGAAAAAACTTTTAAAATAGCAGATGAATTAGCAATTCAAATTAAACCAGAATTAAAAGAAAGTGTAGAAAGATGTATTTGGGTATGTCGTGATTTAATTCATAAACATGAAGCTGAAGGACATACAAAAATGAATGCCTCTGCTTTAGCTAAAGCTCTTCATTCTTCTTATCCAGAATTGATTCAATTTGTTTTGGAAGCTGTAGAAAATCCTTTATTTCATTATGAAAAGGAAAATAAAATTGTTGCATTGAAATCCACTTGGGATAATGAATGTAAAATTGCTGAAGTAATTAAAGAAAAAGTAAACAATCCTTTTAATTCTGAAATGGATTGGGGAAATTATTCCGAAGTAGATGGAATGAAATTAACCGAAGAACAATTATCATTATTAAAAGAAATCAATGAAAAAAGTATTGTTATGTTAAATGGTTCGGCAGGAACAGGAAAAAGTCAAACGACAAAAGCTCTTATAAAAATGTTAGATGATAATGCATATACTTATACACTTCTTGCCCCAACAGGAATTGCGGCTAAAAGATTGCGTCAAGCAACTAATAGACAAGCAAGCACTATTCATATGCATTTAGCTTGTCATAGAAGTATAGGAAATTTTTTGATTATTGATGAATGTTCGATGATTGGGGTTAATTTATTAGGACTTCTTTTTGATTTTATCCCGAAAAATACTAAAATTATTTTAATTTGTGATGAAGCTCAATTGGCATCTATTTCTTGTGGGAATATTGTTCAAGATATTATTGATAGTAAAATAGTTCCTATTGTTAATCTTACAAAAGTTTTTCGCTATGGAATTGGAGGAATTGCAACTGTAGCTACAGATGTAAGATTGGGAAAAGAATTGTCTGAAAATGTAGAATTTGATGATTATTCTTTTATTCCTATTTCTTCTAATCCACTTGTAGATATCACTACCATATATAATAATGTTTTAAAAAAATATTCCCCAGAAGATATTATGATTCTTTCTCCTTTTAATGTAAGAAATGCTGGAACTTATGCTATAAATTCTGTTTTGCAAAATAAATATAATAAAAATCCAACATTTTTATCTTATAAAAAACAAGGATTTGATATTGAATTTAAAATTGGAGATAGAATTGTAAATACAGAAAATAATTATCATATGTTAAGTGATTATGGTGATGAATTGGCAGTTATGAATGGGGATATTGGAACTATCATTGACAATGATGGATATATAACTACTGTTCAATTTGATAATGGAACTGTATATCTTGAAAATAATGATATGTATAAAATGCTTTTAGCAACTGCTGTTTCAGTTCATAAAAGCCAAGGAAATCAAGCAAAATGTGTTATTGTTGTAATTGATAAATCTCATGGATTTTTCTTAAATAGAAATATTGAATATGTTGCAATGTCAAGAGCACAAGAAAAATTAATTGTTTTAGGCGATATTGATACAATAAATAATGCTCTTTCAATTCAACAAGAAAAAAATCGAGAGACTTATCTGAAAAATATGTTGATTTCTTAACAACTTTTAATACTATATATTGTATTTTAAACAATATATTAAGGAAGTGATAAAATGACAGGGGGCGGTGGTAATGGTAATGCAAGTAACTATGGGCCTCTTATGTAGCTTCTCTCCCTTTATAAAAAGGGGGGTTAAATGAAATTCAAGGAGGAAAATTAAATGGAAGTAATATTTCATAGTACACATTGTCCTAAATGTAAAGTAATAGAACTTAAAATGAAACAAAAAAATATCAATTATATTGAAAATAATGATATTGATTTAATGTTATCAAAAGGTATAAAATCTGCTCCATGTCTTGAAATTGATGGAAAGATTTTAGATTTTAGTAATGCTGTAAAGTGGGTGAATAATCAATAATGGATATATCTTTAAAAGTAACTAAAGATTTTGAAAGATGTTTAGATGATTTAAAAAAGAAATATGGTGAAGATTTTGAATATATAAATGGTCTTCATCCTTCTCAACTTGATTTTTCAGAGTTTCTTGATAATTTTGTAAATCAAGATACAATGGCAGATGCTACAATTGACCCTAATGCAAATGCTAAACATAAAGATATTCGTTCTTTTATGACTGAAAAAGGTAAATCAGAAGATAAACTTTTTGGTCTTAATAAAATTTTTCTTGAAATTAAAAAAAGATGGGGGTTAAGAACTGCTCGTCAATGGTTGGAACAAGAATTTAGTAAAGGATTTTATCTTAATGATTCAGCTTCAGCTTCTTATTTCCCTTATTGCTGGGCAAATGACTTCACGAGACTTGCTACTGAAGGTTTATTTTTTCTTGAAGGATATAATAATCAACCTCCAAAACATTTAACAACTTATTTTGATGATGTAATTGAATTTGTATCTTATTTATCTAATCGGCAATCTGGGGCTGTTGGAATGCCAAATGTTATAATTTGGGCTTATTATTTTTGGAAAAATGATGTTAAAAATGGGTATTATTTAAAAGACCCTGAAACTTATTTAAAACAAAATTTTCAAAAATTTATATATAGATTAAATCAACCATTTTTAAGAATCGACCAATGCGCTTTTACAAATATTTCAATTTTTGATAGACCTTACCTTGAATCACTTTTTGGTGGTCTTGAATTTCCAGATGGAACTTTTGCGATAGATGAAATTGAAGAAATTATTAAATGCCAAAAAGTTTTTATGGAAACAGTAAGTGAAATTAGAGAAGAAAATATGTTTACATTTCCAGTAATTTCATTTTCATTGCTTTATAAAGACGGGCATTTTGAAGATGAAGAATTTGCAAAATGGGCTTCAAAACATAATATACGTTGGTCAGATTCTAATTTCTTTGTTTCTGATAATGTTGGAGTATTAAGTAATTGTTGCCGCTTACTCTCTGATACTTCAAAACTTAACGCATTTATTAACTCAATTGGTGGTACAGCTTTAAGTGTTGGGTCTTGTAGAGTTTCTACCATCAATCTTGTAAGAATTGCTTATGAATCTAAATTAAATAAAAAGAAATATATAGAAATTCTTAAAGATAGAGTTTTATTAGATTGTAAAGCTCTTGAATCTATGAGACATATTCTTAAAAGAAATATTGATAAAGGACTTTTACCAAATTATCAAGACGGAGCTGTTGAGTTGGATAAGCAATTCTGTACAATCGGTGGAATCGGCTTGTACGAAGTAATGGACTTATTTGGTTTAATTAATACAGATGAATTTGGTTATAAAAGTTATTCAGATGAAGCTGTTGAATTTGCCACTCAAATTCTTAATACTATGAATGAAGTAAAAGACAATTTTGAATGTGATTTTTCATTTAACATTGAAATGATTCCAGCAGAAAATTGTGCTGGTGTTATTTGTCAGGCTGATAATCTTATATATGAACAAGATAAATATTTTATTTATTCTAATCAATGGATTCCTCTTACTGAAAAATGTACAATACAAGAAAAATGCAGACTTGGTTCTCTTTTTGATAAATTATGTGGGGGTGGATGCATTGCTCATATAAATATTGAAAATAGATTTTCCACTGAAGAAGAAGCATGGGATATGTTAAATTATGTTGCTTCTAATGGTGTTATTTACTTTGCATTTACTACAAAAATTTCAGTATGTGAAGATAAACATGCATTTATCGGAAGAAATACTTGTCCCAGATGTGGAAAACCAATTGCTGATACATACTCAAGGGTTGTTGGATTTTATACTCCTGTTTCAAGCTATCAAAAGATTAGAAAGAAAGAATTTAATAATCGTAAATGGTATAATGTTTTAAACAAAAATGAAATAATGTAAAATATATACTTGACATATCCTCCTTTTTATGATATAATAAACAATAAGAAGGAGGATATTATATGAAATTAAAAGGTATTATAGATGAAGATTTTATAAATTATAAATTACCTTCAATGTTTTTAATTTCTTCTACTTGCGATTGGAAATGTTGTAAAGAAGCAGGAAATAATATTTGTCAAAACATGGAAATAGCAAAAGAAAAAACAAGAAATATTGAAGACGAAAAAATTTTTGAAAGATATATAAATAATCCAATAACAAAAGCCATTGTAATTGGTGGGTTAGAACCTTTTGACCAATTTGAAGAAATTTTTAATTTAATTTCTTATTTTAGAATGTTTCGTGGTTGTAACGATATATTTGTTATTTATACTGGTTATTATCCAGAAGAAATAGAAGGACAAGTAAAATATCTTTCAATGTTTGAAAATATAATTATAAAATTTGGAAGATATATTCCAAATAAAAATAAAATATATGATAAAATATTAGGCGTTGAATTAGCAAGTGATAATCAATTTGCAAGAAAAATTAGCTAAAATAAGAAAGGAAATAATATGGAAGTAAAAGTGTTTGAAGGAAAACTTGGAAGAGAACATTATATTTTTAATTTTATATTAGAGCATAATAATTGTTGTCTCCCAAGAAAGAAAGAAAAGATTTGTCTTAATGGAGATGTTTATGTTGTTTTAGATGTTCTTCAAGATTATGATAATGATGAATATAATATTTTTGTTGAACATTTTGATTGGGAGGATTAAGGAGGTCATAATTAAATGAAGGCTTATTTAGCTGGTTCAATTTTTTATGATAAAGATATTAAATATAATGCTTATCTTGCACAAGGTATTAGAAAAGCATGGCCCGGAATTGATATGTATGTTCCACAAGAAGCCACTATAAATGATAAAACTACATTTGCAGATAGTACAATGATTTATAATGGAGATTATGAAAGGCTTAAAGAAACTGACTTATTTATTGCGTGTGTAGATAATGATGTTCCCCCTATTGGCACAGTAACAGAAATTGGGATTTTTTCAGAATTGGCAAAAAATAATCCTGACAAACATATGGTAATTTTACATACAGACACAAGAGACGCTTATAAAACAATGACACAAAGAAAAGTACAGGATATGACGCAACATCAATGTGCTTCTCAATTTAATTATTTCAATCTTTTTACAAGAGGCGTAATTGAAACTTGTGGAGTAATAGTTGGCAGTTCTGAACAAATGTTTGAATATATACATGAACTTTATATGGGATTTATAAATACACATCATATTTCTGGTATCTATCTTATTACAAACAGATTAAGTGGTAAAAAGTATATTGGACAATCTGTTGATATATACAGAAGATTAAATTCTCATAGATTTTTAAGACAAGAAAATACCCAAGCTATTGATATTGCAATAAATAAATATGGGATTGAAAATTTTACATTTACAGTTCTTGAAGAATGTGACGAAAACGAATTAGATAACCGTGAAAAATATTGGTGTGATGATGCATATAACCATTCAACGTATGCCCCAAATGGATATAATATTGCAAATGCTGGTGGGCAATATGGTAAACATCCAGACATTATTTCTTCTTATACTGTTGATGGGTGCAAGGTTAATACATATAAATCTAAAGCATATGCATCTGATTGTATTGGTGTTACATCACACGCAATTTCACAAGCAATGGAAAGAAATAATCTATGCCAAGGATTAATGTGGGCTTATGGTGATGAAGAAAAAATTGACCCATATTGTCCTAACCCAAAGGGGAAAATGATAGATTTATATGACCAAGAAGGAAAGTTTATTTGTACTTTTGATAATATGACAAGAGCTTCTGAATTTTTAAATTGTAATGTAACTGCAATTTCACAATCTTGTTTATATAATCAAATGGTTTTCGGATATAAATGTGTTTTTCATGGAGAAGAATTTATTCCTTCATGTTTATATAAAACAAAAAAGAATGTATGTCAATATGATAAAAATAACCATAAATTTATAAAAAAATATCCTAATGCTACAATTGCGGCAAAAGAAATTAATTTAGATAATTCTGGTATATTAAAAGCTTGTAAAGGTCAAAAATATTATTATGGTGGATATATTTGGTCTTATATAGAATTTAATGAAATTCCTGATAATTATAATGAAATAAATAAAAAATATTGGGAAACTATAAAAAATAAAAAAGAAGAAATAGAGGAAGATATGAAAAATGATTTATAATATTTCAGATAGGCCACCTTTCAGTAAAACAATTTTATTTGCAATTCAAATGGTCTTATCTGTTTTTGTTGCAACAGTATTAATTGCAAATATTTGTGGGGTAGCTACTTCTGGTGCTTTAGTAGGGGCTTCATTGGCAACTATAATTTATATTTTAGCAACTGGAATGAAATCCCCAATGTTTTTAAGCAATAGTGGGGCTTTTGTTGCACCAGTAATTTTTGCATTAAGTTTTTATGGATATCTGGGTGTTGCTGTAGGTGGATTAACTTCATGTTTAATCTATTGTTTATTTGGTGTAATTTTCTCAAAGATACCTTATGAAAAAATTTATAAAGTTTTTCCACCAGCTTTAATTGGTGCTGTAACTGTTGTAATTGGAATTAATTTGATGCCATTTATCTTAACATATGTACAAATTAATGGAATCACAAATATGTATGGTGTTTTTATTGCACTTATTACAACTTTAGTTATTGCACTTGTTAGCCATTATGCTAAAGGAATTTTTAAAATTCTTCCATTTTTAATTGGCATTCTTGCAGGATATTTAGTAGCAGTAATCCTTACTTTAACTAATATTTATCCAATTATTGATTTTTCATTATTTAAAAATGTTGGGTTTTTAAGAATCCCTGATTTTGCTTCTAATCATTGGGAATATACATTTGGAACATTTCTACCAATTATTATTATGTATATTGCTTATACTATTAGTGCTATTATGGAATGCCTTTCTGACCATGCGGCATTAAGTGGTATTATTGGTGTAGATTTATATAAAGAACCGGGCCTTTCTAAGATTTTTATTGGTGAAGGTTTAGCAAACCTTGTTGGCAGTTGTGTTGGGGGTCTTGGAATCTGTAGCTATGGGGAAGGTGTAGCTTGTGTCGGATTTAGTAAAGTTGCATCCGTAAAAGTAACTTTTGTTGCGGCGATAATTCTTGGTCTTCTTGGTTTTATTGAACCAATTCAAGTATTTATTACTTCAATTCCTTCCTGTGTTTTTGCTGGTGCGGCAATTATTCTTTATGGTTTTATTGCTTGTAGTGGAATAAAAATGCTTCAAAAGACAAATTTAAACGAACAGAAAAATTTAATTATTGTCTCTTCTGTTCTTTCTCTTGGAATTAGCGGTCTTGTTATTGGAGGAAATACTATTAGTTTTTCTGCTACTGCCCTTGCTCTTATTGTTGGAATTATTTTAAACTTTATTTTGAAAGATAAAAAGGAAAAAGAAAATGTTTAAAAATGAAATTGCAGTTTCAGACAAAGAAGCGGCTATGAAAATTGCGAATATTTTAGTTGATGAAGAATATTGCGTAATGCTTTCAAAAGAAGAAGACCTCTATATTATTAATTTTGAATATTCAGAATTTTCAGATAGAAATAATGTTGTTTTTATGAATAGAGAAGATTTTGAACAAAAATTTGAAGAAATAATTAAAGAATAAAAACTTATACCCTATTATACCCTGTTTGTAATAACATAAACAGGGTATAAAAAATAATTATTATATCAGAAAGGATATAAAAATGGAGAATAATATCAAGCTTGATGTAATGTATCATAATCCTGATTTAATTCCTATCAATTTGTTAGAAAAAGGTGACTGGATTGACCTCAGAGCGGCAAAGGAATATAAACTGTTTAGTGGCGAATTTTATTTAATTGACCTTGGAATTTCTATCAAATTGCCAGAAGGATATGAAGCCCATATTGCTCCACGTTCTTCTACTTTTAAGAAATGGGGAATTATTCAAACTAATGGTATTGGAATTATTGATAATTCTTATTGTGGGGAAAATGATATTTGGATGATGCCAGTATTGGCAACAAAAGGCGCTGATATTCATGTCAACGATAGAGTATGTCAGTTTAGAATTGTAAAGAAAATGCCAAATAATATTGAAATTAATACTGTCGAACATTTAAATACACAAGATAGAGGCGGTTTTGGGTCTACAGGAACAAATTGAAAAATGAAAATTCTTATTGATATAGATGATACTATTTCTAATTTTGGAGAAGTATTATTAAAATATTTAAATCGACAATACGATACTGATTATAAAAAAGATGATATTATAAATTGGGAATGGTTTAGAAATAATTTTCAAAATCCTTGGCAACCTACAGAATATTTTTTCTTTTGGGATGAAGTAATAATTGATAAAGATGCTATAAATTGTATAGAAAATTTAGTTAAAAAAGGGCACGAAATTTATCTTGTTACTGCATCATTCCCAAATGATACTTTAGGGTATAAAATTAGAAAAGTATTAGAAAATTTTAATAAAAATCTTATTAATCAATCTAACATTATAGTATGTTATAATAAAGGAATGATTAAAGGAGATATAAGAATTGACGATGGAATACATAATTTATA
>JAZSAX010000018.1:0-18702 GCA_045602065.1 Clostridia bacterium | reverse complement strand
AACAATTATTAGAAGAAATCGAAGATGAAGAATTAATAAATAAACAAATAGAAAATGTAACACGAGAAAACATAGAAATATGTGATGTTAAATTTGAAACTTTAAAACTAATAAATACAGAAATAACTAATAGTAAATTAGAGAAAAATACATTTACAGATATAACATTTGAAAATTGCAATTTTTCTAATACATCATTTGAAAATAGTATATTTATTAGATGTGAATTCATAAATTGTAAAATGACAGGATGTAATTTTATTGAAGCAAGATTATATAATGTAAGTTTTGAAGAAACAAACATAAATTATGCTAATTTATCATTAACAAGTATGGAAAATATATTATTCAAGGGTACGGGTTTGAGAAATAGTAATTTCCAAGAAAATAATTTGAAAAATGTTTATTTTGAAAAAGCAGATTTAACTCAAGCAATAATTACAAAAACAAGTTTCAAAAATATTGATTTATCAGATAGTATAATAGAAGGAATAGCTGTTTCAATTGAAGACATAAAGGGTGCGACAATTAATCAGTTTCAAGCTGTTGACCTATTGTATTTAATTGGGGTAAAAATAAAAATTTAGTGTAAAATTCTAATAAAGTGAGGTAAATATGAAGAAATTTAAAGTAGTATTTTTAATAACAACTATATTAATATCATTACTAATTATATGTACTCCAATTCTATTCTTATACCATCAGAACAAAACATTCTATTATGCAGAAGACTTTGGAATTACAACAATCAAAAGTAATACAGATAAAGATGATGATGGAATAGATGATTATTCAGATATTGTACTAGGAGCAAGAGCGGAAGCTGAAAGAAAGCCTGAATACAAAAGTGCATATTATGCAGGAGGGTATCCGCCTGCCACAGAAGGTGTATGCACAGATGTTATATGGAGAGCATTAAGAGATGCAGGATATACATTAAAAGATATGATAGATGAAGATATTTCTCAAAATGTCAAACTATATCCTAGAGTTAATGGCAAACCTGAACCCAATATAGATTTCAGAAGAGTACCAAATTTAAAAGTATATTTTGAAAGAAATCATATAACATTAACAAATGATTTAACACAAATTGAAGAATGGCAACCTGGAGATATTGTGGCTTTTGGAAGTTCACATGTTGGAATTATTTCAGATAAAAGAAATAAAAAGGGAATTCCTTATTTGATACATAATGGTGGCCAACCTAATAGAGAAGAAGATATTTTGGAATTGTATAATCAATTTGAACCTATTAGTGGGCATTATAGATTAAAAGATATAAAATAATGGAAATAGCAAGAATATCTTGCTATTTTTTATGTTTTCTAGTAAAATAAACTTGAAAGAAAGTGATAAAAATGAAAAGGAAAACCAAAAGACCAACTAAAAGAAGACCAATACCAAAAACAGTAGAAAGAAAACTAAATAAAAAGAAAGTTGCTATAACAATAGCAGTATTTGTGTTGTTAATTATATTTATAGTAAAAATAACAACAAAAGATGAATCTGTAGAAACATCAACAAGAGATAATAATACAGAAACAAATACAACAGCAGTAGCAAATCAAGAACCACCTCAAGAAGAACAGCCACCAGTAGAAAGAAAAATTACAGATTGGAACTTGCGATTAGCTAATTTTGAAAATGTATTACCAGAAGACTTTACAGTAGAAGTTGCTAATATAGATGAAACTAGACAATTTGATGCAAGAGCAATAACATATTTAAACCAAATGATAAATGATATGAAAAAAGATGGAGTAAAAGATGTTTGGGTACAATCTGCATATAGAAGTGTAGAAAGACAAAAAGAATTATATGACAATAGTGTTAACAAATATTTAAAACAAGGAAAGAGTCAAGAAGAAGCGGAAAGACTAACTGATGAATATATAAATAAACCAGGCTCAAGTGATCATAATTTAGGACTAGCTGTAGACTTTAATTACGTAAACAATGAGTTTGAAGAAACAAAAGCATTTACTTGGTTAAAACAGCATGCAGAAAATTATGGATTTATTCTAAGATATCCATCAGATAAAGAAGATATAACTAAAATAGCATATGAATCTTGGCATTGGAGATATGTAGGAGCAGACCATGCTAAGAAAATGAATGAATTAAATATGTGTCTTGAAGAATATATTGAATATTTACAAAATGAAGGCACAGAATAAAAGGTGATGACAATGCAAAAAATATATATAGTACTAACATTTACAGGTACAGCGCTATCAAGAATAATAAAAGTATTTACGAAAAATGAATTTGCACATGTTTCAATAGCACTAGATGATGAATTGAATGAAATGTATAGTTTTGGAAGATTAAATGCATATAATCCTTTTTGGGGAAGTTTCGTACAAGAAGGAATAAATATCGGAACATTTAAAAGATTTAGAAATACAAGTGCAGAAGTATGTTCAATTTGGGTAACAAATGAACAATATGAAAAAGCAAGAAAGATTATTACATATTATATAGAAAATAGACAAAAATATAGATTTAACTTCATAGGACTTGCATGTGTAGGAATTAATAAAAGAGTAACCAAGAAAAATCGTTTTTACTGTGCAGAATTTGTAAAACACATACTAAAATCTATTAGAATAACTGAGGCTAATAAATTACCAAAGTTAATAAAACCAGAAGATTTTAAACAAATGCAAGGAATGATGTTAGAATATAAAGGGCTTTTAAGAAAATATAAAAAACCAAAACTTTTAGAAGAAGTACATGAAATTTTGAATAAAAAAATAAGTTATGTATAGGTGAAAAATGAAAAAAATATTATTAAAAATAGAAGGAATGACATGTAGTGCATGTTCAAATGGACTCGAGAAATTTCTAAATAAGCAAGAAGGAATTAAAAATGCTAGTGTAAACTTAGTTATGGCAAATGCCTTAATAGAATATGATGAACAAAAACTAGATATAAAACAAATAGAAAATTTTATAAAAAAAGCAGGATTTAAAAGTGCAGGTTTATATACTAATCAAGAAGAGAACAAACCTAAAAATGAAAAAATAAAATTTATAATTTTTGGAATATTAGCAATTATTTTAATGTATGTTTCAATGGGGCATATGATAGGTTTACCAACTCCTGAAATTATAAATATGCATCATAATCCCATAACTTATACAATAACCCTTTTAATATTAACAATAGCATTTATCTGGTATGGGTTTGATATTATTAAAAATGGATATAAAAACTTAATACATAAAACTCCAAATATGGATACATTAGTATCTATTGGAGTTTTAAGCAGTTTTGGATACAGTATTTATAGTATGATAATGATTTTTATGGGAAATACATCATATGTAGAAAACCTATATTTTGAATCAGCAGCAATAGTAATATTTTTCATAAAATTAGGAAGATATTTAGATGGAGTAAGTAAAGATAAAACAAAAGAAGCAATTCAAAAATTGGTACAAATAACTCCAAATAAAGCAATTATAAAAGTAGATGGACAAGAAAAAGAAGTAACAATAGATGAAATTCAAAAAGGAGATATTGTTGTAAGTCACGCAGGTGATAGAATTTCTGTAGATGGAGAAATCACAAAAGGGAAAGCACATTTAGATGAATCATTTATCACAGGAGAAAGTAAACCTACAAGTAAAACTATAGGAAACAAAGTAGTTGCAGGAAGTATTAATTATGATGGTTATTTAGAATATAAAGCTGAAAGAATAGGTAAAGAATCTACAATATCACAAATAGTACAATTAGTAGTAGAGGCTACAAACATAAAAGCACCTATAGCAAAAGTTGCAGATAAAGTAAGTGGATATTTTGTACCAATAGTAATTATAATTGCAATTGTAACTTTTATAGCATATTTATTGTTAGGTCAATCATTTAATATAGCAATAAATGCATTTGTAAGTGTTTTAGTAGTAGCTTGTCCATGTGCATTAGGATTAGCAACACCTTTAGCTATTGTTGTAAGTGAAGGTGTATGTGCTAATAAAGGTATTCTTGTAAAAAAGAGTGAAATTTTAGAGAATGCAGAAAAAATTAATACAATTGTTTTTGACAAAACAGGAACTTTAACATATGGAAAATTGAAAATTTCTAAAGTAATAAATTATAGTTCGCTTCCAGAACAGGATTTGCTTCAAATGGTTGGAAGTGTAGAAGTAAAATCAACACATCCAATTGCAAAAGCTTTTGAAGAATATGAGGCGTTTGAAGCGGAGAAATTTGAAAACATAAGTGGATATGGAATAAAGGGAAAAGTTAAAGAAAAAGAGTTGATTTTAGGAAATTCTAAAATTCTTGACTATTTCAATATAGAAAATACTCACATAGAAGATGAAAAATTTTTAACTCAAGATGGAAATAGCATAATATATGTTGTTCAAGACAAAGAAATTATAGCTCTTATTGGTGTAAATGATATCTTAAGAGATGATGCAAAAGAAACAATTGAAAAACTAAATAAAAACAAAATAGAAGCAATTATACTTACAGGAGATAATAAAGAAACTGCAAATACTATTGCTAAAAAAATAGGAATTACAAATGTAATTGCAGATGTAGTGCCATCACAAAAAGCCGCAATAATCAAAAATTTAAAAAATGATGGTAAAAGAGTTATGATGTGTGGAGATGGAATAAATGATAGTCCAGCATTAGCAAATGCAGATATTGGTGTAAGTGTTAATAGTGGTACTGACATAGCAATGGATTCTTCTGATGTAATTCTTATGAAAAACGATTTAAACCGCATTTTAGACTTAATTAATATAAGTGAACATACAATAAAAAATATCAAGCAAAATCTATTTTGGGCGTTTTTCTATAATAGTTTAATGATACCTGTCGCAATAGGACTATTTAAGCCATGGGGAATAGCTATAAATCCTATGATGGCAAGTTGTGCGATGGTAATTAGTAGCTTAACTGTTATTCTAAATGCACTTAGATTAAAAAGATTAGAAAGGAAGAAATAATATGTTTGGAAATAAAATAATTAAAACAATTTTTATTGAAGGAATGAGCTGTGGACATTGCTCTAAAAGAGTTGAAGAAGTACTTAAGTCTGTTAATGGAGTAAAATCTGTTTCAGTTTCTTTAGAAGAGAAAAAAGCAGAAGTTGTTCTAAAAAAAGAAATTTCAAATGAACTTTTGAAGACTTCTGTTGAAGACATAGGCTTTGAGGTGACAGAAATCATATAAAATATGATGACACTTGAAATAATTGAAAGCAATATACAGCAAAAAACTGCGGACTATAATGTCCGCAGTTTTGCTTTCCTGTTATGCGTAAAACTAATCTTCGCGCATAGCAGCTTTTGCAAATTGAAGAATGTTGTGAAGAGAAACTTCGTGATTCAACATATCTTCAAGAGCTTGAGGAGAAGTTGTACTGAGTTTAATCAGTTCTTCTCGTAGCTCAGTAGAGACTCTTTGATGGATAATCTTAGGATTAGGACGACGTTCATCACAAATGCTTCTCACACCTGCGTTATCATCCCAAAGGTCAGATATTCTTTGAAGAATCTCTAAAGCCCGTTCATCATCGGGCAGTTTGTAACCGTCAAATAATGACAAAATGTTACACCTCTCTATACCCTCAAAGAATGAGGTTGCCTGCTACTCGAGTCAGGACTTATGTAAAATATTATAACACAAATTTACATAAACGTCAAATTTGTTCTAAATAGTTGACAAAAAAATTAAATAATTGTTTAATTAAATATAAGGATGAATAATATGAAAAATAAAAATATAATAAAATTTATAAAAATAATATCATTAATATTAATAATAGTAGTTTTTATTGGGCTAATTATGTACTTTTTTCCATTAATGAAAAACTTGTCAACACATGAGGGCCAAATTGCATTTAAAGAGAAAATTCAAAGTACAGGAATATATGGATTTTTAACCTTATTAGGACTACAAGTAGCACAAATCCTATTGGTAATAATACCTGGAGAACCATTAGAAATAATAGCAGGAATGTGTTATGGTGCTATTGGAGGCACAATATTCACATTTTTCTCTGTAGGATTAACTACTGCAATTATTTATTGGTTAGTAAGAAAATTTGGGAAAAAATTTATTTATCAATCATTTGATAAGAAAAAAATAGATAAAATAGAACACAGCAAAATATTTCAAAATCCTAAAAAAATAGAACTTATTTTAGCTATATGTTTTGCAATTACAGGGGTACCTAAAGATATTTTAGTATATATAGGAGGCCTTCTGCCAGTAAAACCGCTTAGATTTATACTTATTGCAACATTTTGCAGGTTTCCATCAGTAGTTTCTTCAACAATAGTTGGTAAATACTTTTCTGAAGGAAATTGGAAAGTTAGCCTAATTGTTTATGGTGTAACCTTTGCATTAACAATGCTAACTTTAGGAATTATCAGGATCTTTGATAAAGATAAGATTACTGAAAAGGCCATGGAAGAGTTAAAATAATTTAATATATCGACAAAATAGTAAAAAGTGGTAAACCTAAACGAGGTTGCCTCTTTTTCAATTTAACATAAAATTTCAAAATAATATTGTACAAAAAGGAATTTTGTGGTAAAATTTATAAAGTATGAAAAACAAGGGGGAATAGAAATGACACTAGTAGAAGAATTAAAATGGAGAGGACTAATAAAAGATATATCAAGTCCAGAATTAGAAGAAAAATTAAATAATGGAAATTTAACATTTTATATAGGAACAGACCCAACAGCAGACAGTCTACATGTAGGACATTTATCAACATTTTTAATATCAAAAAGACTAAAAGATGCAGGTCATAATCCAATATTATTAGTAGGTGGAGGAACAGGACTAATAGGTGATCCAAGACCTACTACAGAAAGAGCAATGGCAAGTAAAGAAACAATACAAGGATATTTTACTGCATTAAAAAAACAAGTAGAAGATATTTTTGGATTCGAAGTAGTAAACAACAATGACTGGTATAAAGACATAAATGTAATAGACTTTTTAAGAGACTACGGAAAATTCTTTAATATAAACTATATGTTAGATAAAGACATAATCAGAAGAAGATTAGATACAGGAATAACATATACAGAATTTTCATATATGATATTACAAGCATTAGACTTCAAATACTTGCATGAAAACAAAGGTGTAGACTTACAATGTGCAGGCTCTGATCAATGGGGAAATATTACAGCAGGAATAGACTTAATAAGAAGAGCAACAGGAGATGAAGTATATGGATTTACAATGCCATTAGTAACAGATTCACAAGGAAAGAAATTCGGAAAAAGTGAAGGAAACGCATTATGGCTTGATAAAACAAAAACATCAAGCTACAAATTATATCAATTCTTTGTAAATGTAGAAGATTCAATGGTAATAAATTACTTAAAAATATATACATTTTTATCAAAAGAAGAAATTGAAGAATATGAAAAGAAAAACAATGAACATCCAGAATTAAGAGAAGCTCATAAAGCATTAGCACGTGAAATAATAACATTTTTACACGGGAAAGAAGAATATGAAAGAGCAGAAAAATTAGCACAAAGTTTATTTAATAATGATTTTGCTAATTTAACAAAACAAGATATTACAGATTTATTTGATGAACAAGATATGAAGAATGTAGAATCAAGTATCGGAATAGTAGATATGCTAGTAAATGTAGGAGCAGCTGCAAGTAAAAGGGAAGCAAGAGAATTCATATCAAGTGGAGCTGTATCAGTAAATGGAGAAAAAGTTACAAATGTAACACTAAATATATCAGATGATATGTTTATAGATAACACATATATTATTATAAAGAGAGGGAAGAAAAATTACTACATAGGAAGAAAATAAAATTTACCATGAGGACGGAGATAATGGTAAAATAATAAATAAAGGGAGGTATATCAAATGGAAATAGAAGAAGTAAAAAATCTATTAGAAAATAAAAAATTTAATATGTTAAAAAATGAATTAAAAGAAATGAACAGTGCTGATATACCGTCTCTTTTAGAAGAACTGGACAAGGAAAGCGTTGTTAAAGTATTCAGAATTTTATCAAAAGAACAAGCAGGAGAAGCATTTTCATATATGGAACCAGATATGAAAGAAAAGCTTATACACGATTTAACAGATGCAGAGTTAAGAAATGTCATGGACGAATTATTCATGGATGATACTGTAGACTTAATAGAAGAAATGCCTTCAAATGTTGTTAAAAGGATTCTAAAAGCGGTAAACAAAGATGACAGAAAAACAATTAATGAATTATTACAATATCCAGAAGACAGTGCTGGAAGCATAATGACAACAGAATTTGTGGATTTAAAAGAAAACATGACAGTTGAAGAAGCACTAGAGCGAATTAGAACTATTGGATTAGATTCAGAAACAATTTATAATTGCTATGTTTTAAATAAAAATAGAGTATTATTAGGAATTATAAATATAAAAGATATTTTAATATCTAGACCAGGCTCAGTTATAAAAGACTTAATGGCAACTAATATAATTTCAGTAAATACTATGGAAGACCAAGAAGAGGTAACAAAAGTATTTGATAAATATGACTATTTTGCTTTACCTGTTGTAGATAATGAAAACAGGTTGGTTGGAATTATAACAGTTGATGATGCTATCAATGTCATTCAAGATGAGGTTGCAGAAGACTTTGAAAAAATGGCAGCTATGAGTCCAACTGAGGATGGATATTTTGGAACATCTGTATTTAAACATGCTAAAAATAGAATTGTGTGGTTATTAATACTGATGCTTTCAGCAGCAATAACAGGAGCTATAATAACTAAATATGAGCAAGCATTCGCAACAGTACCTCTTTTAGTAGCGTTTATTCCAATGATAATGGGAACTGGTGGAAATTGTGGATCACAAAGTTCTACTCTAATTATACGTGGTCTTGCTACAGATGAAATTGAATTAAAAGATGTATTTAAAGCTTTATGGAAAGAATTTAGAGTATCTTTAATGGTAGGTGTAGTTTTAGCATTTGTAAATGGAATAAGAATAATGTTACAATATCAAGACTTACAACTTGCAATAGTAATAGGCCTTACACTAATAGCAACAGTTATACTTGCTAAAGCACTGGGATGTTTATTACCATTACTTGCAAAGAAATTGAAATTAGATCCTGCAATTATGGCATCACCATTAATAACAACTCTTGTAGATATATTCTCAATATTAGTATATTTTCAAATTGCAACAGGCATAATGGGCATATAGTTTGACATTTTATGTAAAGTGTGATATAATAGAAATTGTTATTTACTGAAAAAGGAGGTTTTAACAATGGAATTCTTTACTTCTATGGAAGAAAAAACAAATAAAGATAACATAGATGTTCTTCTTGGAAATATTTATTGGCAAAGAAAAGCGGCAGAAGCAATAGCAGCACAAAGAATTGCTGAAGCAGAGCTTGAAGCTTATAAAAATGCCGAATCACAAGAAGATTATTTCCCATTGACAGAAAACGCCAAGCAAGCAGTAAATAACCAAACAATGTATTCATATTTAAAAGCTGTTGATAAAATATTAGCAGATACACCTGATGGATATGTTGCAAAACAAGTTTTTTCAGGAGATGATAGATAGTGGATTTTAATATATTTGATAAAAAAAGAAAATTTGATAATGATGAAATAAAAGTTACAGAACTATCAGAACAAGAATTAACTGCAATAAATGAAATATACAGCAAAGAAATAGAAGAACTACAATCCAGAATAAAAAGAAAAATGATCGAATTAAGTAAAAAATAGGCCTACACAAAAGTGTAGGCTTTTTTATTTTTGTTTTGAAAAATTTTATTTTGGAAATTTTATAAAAATTTGCAAAAATATATACAAAAAAATCTTTTTTTATGGTATCATATACTTGTATTATTATAATTGTACAAAGGAGATAATTATGAGTGAAATAAGAGATATGTATGAACAAATTAAATCATTGCAAGAGAAACTAATAAAAACAAAATTACAAGAAGCAATTAAAGCTATAAAAGAAAAAAGAGAATTAAATATAGAGGAACAAAGAGATTTTTCATTCGGTCCTGATGATGTTGAACTTTTAAAAAAAATATTAGATCAAAAAGTAGATGATATCGACTATGATGAAACTACTTATGTAAGTTTTTATAATCATTCACATTTGGCAACTTCAATATTTAAAATAGATGGTGATTATATAAGTATAGTTCCGTATGAAAGTGTAAAGATAACTGATATAGAAGCTCTACGAAAAATATTTGATGAACATCGTTATAGTGAAGAAAGAAAATCAGAAATGGAAGATTTATTAAATGGTTTAGTTGATGTAGATTTAGAACAATTAAAACGTAGAACTCAAGAAAGGATGCCTAATAAATCTATTGAGCCAGAAGAAACTATTGAAGAAGAAGTGCAAGAAAATAAAGCAAAAGATGAAATGTTTAGAAGAATAATATTAGAAAAAATAAAATATATAGAAAGTTCATCAATAGAAGATATCCCATATGACTATTTTACACAAGCAGAGGCATCAAATTTATTAAAATATTTAAGAGGAAACGAAGGGTATATTGTATCTAGAGAAGTTGAAGAGGATACGCGTAGCGTGGAGGAAGAAGATGCTGGATATCCGCCACAAATAGAACTTGTTTGTTATGATACTATAAGATTAGGAGATAAAGTACTTTATTTTGATGATAGTAGTGGACAGCATGAGGTTTTGGAAATTACAGATGAAGAGTCTTATGTAAGAAAGCATTATTATGGAGAAGAAAGTTTACCGGAAAAAACATTGACAGTTAGTCAAATTGAACAACTTATGCAAGGTAAAAACGAGTTAACAAAAGGAGTGGATATTGAATATCCTATTGAAGAAGAATTACAAGGAAATCAAACAAAAGATGAAATGTTTAGAAGAGTGATATTGGAAAAATTAAAATATATAGAAAGTTCATCAATAGAAGATATCCCATTTGACTATTTTACATATGCAGAGGCATCAAATTTATTAAAATATTTAAGAGAAAACGAAGGTTATATTGTATCTAGAGAAGTTGAAGAGGATACAAATGATATGTATCAAAGTGAAGCTGGATGTCCACCACAAATAGAACTTGTTCATTACGATGCTATAAGATTAGGAGATAAAGTACTTTATTTTGATGATAGTGAACTGCAAGCGCCTTTAGGTGTTACTGATGAGGCGTCTTATGTAAAAAGCTATCATTATAGATATATAGTAAAAAGTTTACCGGAAAAAACATTGACAGTTAGTCAAATTGAACAACTTATGCAAGGCAAAAACGAGTTGACAAAAGGAGTAGAACATACAGCAGAAGAAATTGGAGATGGTGTTAAAGATTTAACTCAAGGAGAATTAGGAGATGCTTTAACAGCTATAACTCATATAAGTGAGCCACAAAAAGACCACACAGTTTAGAATAAATATTTCGGAGGATAAAAATGGTAAGTGTTGAATATAGTGAGGCAATTGCAGAAACATTAGATATACTAAAGCATACAAGAAAAGAAGATGTTGATAAAATTCCATCAAAGTTTATGGATTATTTAAAAGAAAATGCTTCAAAAACATATAAACCAGAATTAGACCATACTAAAAAAATAAAAGATATGCAATTAAAACGCAAAACAAAAGCTATTTTAGCTATTATATATAAAAAGTTTTGGTGTGATTCTGAAAAGAAAAAAGAGTTTGATAATACTCTTAAGAATAATGAAATAGAATATCAAAAAGAATTAAGAGAAAAATATAATCCAGATAATCTATTTAAAAATAAAGTATCTCAAGTAGAAACAGTAGACAATTCTGTTGCTATGGTAGAATATAAAGAATCAATTTTTAAGAGATTTATAAATAAAATAAAAAGCATATTTCGTATAAAATAAACAGTAAGGAAAACAAGATAGTTAAAAGAGGATATGAATTTCATTGATACAAACAGTATTTCTATTGAAATTAAAGGAGTTATAAAATGAATAATAATGAAATAGAGAATGAAATCAATAAAATAAAAGAAAGAAATAAAAAGGTAGAATTAGACAAAGCATGGGAAACAAGCTGGACAAGAAAATTATGTATTTGTGTATTAACATATATTGTTGTAGTAATTTATTCATATGTAATAAATAAAATAACAAACATTTTTCTAAGTTCTCTTGTTCCAGTAATAGGATTTACTTTATCGACTCTTTCTTTAAATGTCGTAAGAAAAAATTGGGAAAAAAGAATGTAAATTCATTAAAATATTTGACAAATGCGAAATAATATGTTATTATTTAATTACAAAATAAATGAACATTGAGGTCGCGTGTTCAAGACTAGTCGTATGTGTATCGTAACTACACATACTTTTTTTATGCAAAAAAATAGAGTAGGTCCGTAACTTCCTACTCTATCGACTATGTATTGCTACTTTTTAGTCTTAACATTGTTTGTATCTTGCATTTGTTGTTGATGTTGTGTTTGCTGTAAGATGAAGTTTTTCTCTTTTTCAGCTACTAACTGTTCAACTAAATGCAGAATCAAGTCGCAATGATTCAAGACAATAGCCTCCTTTCCGCCCTTCAGAAAGGGCTGGCCTTTCTTCTGCGTAAGGTTGCGTATATATTACTATATTTTTGCACAAAAGACAAGTGAACTCGACAAATTATTTTAAAATTTACAGTATCCAAAAATATGTCATTATTCATAAAATATATAAGACTAATATAATGGAGGTGTTTTATGAAAAATGTATTAGAAGTAAAAAACATATGTAAAACATATCAAGCTAAAAATGGTGAAATAGAAGCGTTAAGAGATGTAAGTTTTTGTGCAAAAGAAGGAGAATATATAAGTATAATAGGTCCAAGCCGGATGTGGCAAATCAACCTTATTATCTATAATATCAGGATTAGAAAGCAAAACATCAGGTGAAATATATGTAGATGGCAAAATTGGCTATATGTTGCAAAAAGATAATTTATTAGAATGGAGAACAATATATAAAAATGTATTGTTAGGTTTAGAAATCCAAAAAACTAATACTCCAGAAAATAAAAAATATGTAGAGGAGCTTTTAAAGAAATACGGGTTATATGAATTTAAAGATAAATATCCTAAACAATTATCAGGAGGAATGAGACAAAGAGTAGCATTAATTAGAACTCTTGCCATAAGACCTAAAGTGTTATTATTAGATGAGGCTTTCTCTGCATTAGATTACCAAACTAGATTAATGGTTACTGAAGATATATACAAAATACTTAAAAATGAAAATATTACTGCAATAATGGTAACACATGATATTTCAGAAGCTATAAGCATGTCAGATAGAGTTATTGTACTTACACATAGGCCAGCAACGGTAAAACAAATTCATAATATAGATTTTGAAATGGAAAACAGAACACCATTAACCTGTAGGGAGGACCCCAAATTTAGCAAATATTTTAATTTGATGTGGAAAGAATTAGATGAGAAAAAACATTAAATATGAAAATACCCCTTTCACAATATAAATGCATTTTACATAAAATATATAGAGGTAGCATTTATATTGATGTGAAAGGGATGATTTTATGAAAAAAACAGAAAATATTTCAGTTGACAGACAAAAATATTTAAGAAAAGTTAAATTAAGAAAAATAGAAATTTTAGCAACACAAGTGTTTTTGGTCATCGCATTTATAGCAGTATGGGAAATCCTTGCGCAAACAGGAAAAATAGACAGTTTTATAACAAGTCAACCTTCAAGAATAATAAAAACATTCATGAATTTATCCTCAAATGACTTATTAGAACATTTACGAATTACTTGTGTGGAAACACTTGTTGGATTTTTGTTAGGTTCAATTTTTGGAGTTATTATAGCAATTATATTATGGTGGTCACCTTTTATCTCAAAAGTTTCTGAACCTTTTTTAGTTGTTTTAAACAGTTTACCCAAAACAGCTCTAGGTCCAGTTATTATAATTTGGGTAGGTGCAGGAATGCCTGCAATAATTGTAATGGCTCTAGCAATTTCACTTATTGTTACTATACTGGAAATTCTTAATGGATTTCTACATACAGATGAAGAAAAAATTAAAATGGCAAAAACATTTAATGCAAACAAAACTCAAGTATTAACGAAAATTGTAATACCATCAAATATTCCGACTTTTTTTAATACTTTAAAAGTAAATATTGGACTTTCTTTAGTTGGTGTAATTTCAGGTGAATTCTTAGTTTCTAAAGGTGGTCTTGGATATTTAATAGTATATGGAGGTCAGGTTTTCCAACTTGATTTAGTTATGACTAGTGTTATTATATTAGCTGCTGTTGCAGCTTTGATGTATGAAAGTATTGTTTTACTTGAAAAAAAGTTTGTGAAATAAAAAGAAAGGAGCGGAAAATTTCCGCTCCCTTTGGTATATGCACTTTATCTGCTTTCGTCAGAAGTTTCTTCACTCTTAACGGAAAGAAACGCCTTGCAGAAATTTTCCCAGTTGGACTCGGTTGGGAAAGTGAAACTCATCGTGACAACGCCAGTAGAAGGATCCTCTACTTCCACATCGCTAGAAGCAACAGAGTGTTGCAGCGCAAGGGAATTCAGCAGATTGATATCATCGATAAGATTGCTGAAATCATAACCGCTGTCCGATTCCAGAGTAACAGAGTGCTCTGATCTGTCGAGTTGTGACAAATACCAATAATATTCCATATATAACCTCCTATATGGATAAGTAATGTTGCATCTCAAAGAGATGGCTGATGCCGAGTTGCATCAAACGAAAATATTATAGCATATTTTTAACAAATTAGCAAGTAAAAACATAATATAAAAAGAAGGAGGAAAACATGAAAAAAATTATAATTATTTTAATCATTATAGTAGTTTTAGGTATTGCTGGAATCTTAATTTATGATCAAGCAACTACTAATAATGTAGATACTTCGGATTTAACTACAATCCAAGTAAATGAGGTTACAAGATCTGTATTTTATTCACCACAATATCTTGCAATCGAAAATGGATATTTTGAAGAAGAAGGCCTAGAATTAGAGCTTACAACAGGTCAAGGTGCAGACAAAGTAATGACAGCAGTTTTAGCTGGCCAAAGTGACATAGGCTTTTGTGGACCAGAAGCAGCAATATATGTCTACAATGAGGGAAAAGAGGACTATATTGAAGTATTTGCTCAAATGACACAAAAAGATGGTTCATTTTTAGTTAGTAAAGAACCAACAGATAATTTCCAATGGACTGATTTAAAAGGAAAAACAGTTATTCCTGGTAGAAAAGGTGGAGTTCCTTATATGACATTTGAATATGTATTAAAACAAAATGGAATTAATCCACAAACAGACTTAGTGCTAGATGACAGTATAAAATTCGACTTAATGGCTGGTGCATTTGCAGGTGGAGAAGCTGAATATGTTACGTTATTTGAACCAACAGCATCTATGACCGAAGAAGCAGGAAAAGGTTATATAGTTGCATCTGTTGGAGAAGCTTCAGGTGAAATTCCTTATACAGCATATTGTGCAAAGAAAAGTTATATAGAAAGTAATTCTGATATAATTGAAGGATTTACTAGAGCTGTATATAAAGGAGAACAATGGGTTAAAGAACATACTGCAAAAGAAATTGCAGAAAAGGTTAAGCGATTTTTCCCAGACAGCACAGTTGAATCTTTAGAAACCGCTATTCAAAAATATAAAGATATTGATGCTTGGAAAGAAAATCCAATTCTTGAAGAAGAAGCTTTTGATAAACTTCAATTAGTAATGACAGAAGCTGGAGAACTAGATCAAAAAGCACCATATGATAAAATTGTAAATAATACTTTTGCAGAAAAAGTTAGTAAATAAATTTATAATGAGCAACTAATTAGATTCTAATTGGTTGCCTTTTTATTGACAAAATGCCTGTTTTTTAATATAATATATATATTGATATAGGAAGGAGTTTCCAAACATGAAAGAAATCGAATTAAGAAATGTAAAAGGATGTAGTGACTATTCACCAAGAGAGCAATACATCAGAAATTATATATCAGACACACTAAAAAAGGTATTTGAAAAATATGGGTTCAAACCATTACAAACACCTATATTATGCTATTATGATTTATTAGCATTAAAATATGAAGAAGATAGTGAAATTTTAAATGAAGTATATAAAGTAACAGACCAAGCTGATAGAAATCTAGCATTAAGATATGATTTAACAGTACCATTTGCAAAATATATAGCAATAAATCAAAATACTAAATTACCATTTAAAAGATATGAAATAGGTGAAGTATTTAGAAATGGGCCTGTAAAATTAGGCAGAGTTAGAGAATTTATTCAATGCGACGTAGACAGTGTAGGAATTGAAGGACAACTAGTTGAAGCTGAATTTGTTGCATTATATGTAGAAGCATATAATAATTTAGGAATAGATGTTATTATAAAATATAATAACAGAAAGTTCTTATCAGGAATAATAATAGAAGCAGGAGTTCCTGAGAATCTTGTAACAGATACAATAACAGTTATAGATAAATTTGAAAAACTATCAAAACCAGAACTTGAAAAAGAATTTGCAAAAGTTGGACTAAATAATGAACAAATGGAAAAACTATTAATGTATTTAAATATGAATGCTGACCAACTTATAAATATCGAGAACAAAAATGAAACATTAGCTCAAGGTATAGAAGAATTAAACACTTTAAAAGGTTACATAGAAAAACTTGGACTATTAGAATATGTACAATTTGCACCATCATTAGCAAGAGGTCAAGAATATTATACAGGAACAGTATTTGAGGCATATGTTAAAGATGGAAGTATAACATCAAGCATAGGCGGTGGAGGACGTTATGATAAAATGATAACAGAATTCATCAATAATGGTACTACATATCCAGCAGTTGGAATAAGTTTCGGACTAAATGTTATATATGAAATCTTAAAAAATAGAGAAGAGTTTACTGAAAATGCATTAACAGATATATTCATAATTCCTATGGGAACTGAAATTGAATGTTTGAAAATTGCAGAAACATTGAGAAAAGCAGGATACAAAGTTGAAGTAGAAATGAAAAACAGAAAAATGAAAAAATCTCTAGAATATGCAAATGAAGAAAACATTCCATATGTATTTATTTTAGGAGAGGATGAACTTGCAAATCAAGTAATAACAGTAAAAGATATGCAAGCAAAAATACAAACACAAATTTCGACAACAAATATTTTAGAAGAATTTAGTAAAGTAGTAGACAATTCATAAAATATATAATATAATTACATCTAGTATTAAATACTAGATGTAATTTTTATTTGGAGGTATTATGAAAAGAACAAAATTAGCTGATAGAATATTACCAACATATACAAAAGGAGAAGAAATTTTTAATATGGTGTCACATATAGTTGGTGGAGTTGCAGGAATTGTTACAATAGTTCTTGGAAGTGTATTTGCAGGAATTAAAGGAAATGCTTATGGTGTGATAAGTGGAGTGATTTTTGGAGTTTCAATGTTATTTTTATATACAATGTCAAGTTTATATCATGCATTAAAACCAAATTCTAAATCCAAAAAAGTATTTCAAATTTTGGATCATTGTGCGATTTTTGTATTAATAGCAGGTTCATATACACCGTTTGCATTATGTACTTTAAGAGAATACTCTACTGCATTAGGATGGGTAATATTTGGAGTTATATGGGGATTCGCAGCATTAGGAATCACATTAAATGCAATTGACTTAAAAAAGTATAAAAAATTCTCAATGATATGTTATTTAGCAATGGGATGGTGCATAATTGTTAGAGGAGACTTATTGCCACAATTATTAGGAATACCTGGATTTGCTTTATTGTTAGCTGGAGGGCTTGTATATACACTTGGAGCAATTTTATATGGCATAGGTAAAAAACATAAATACATACATTCACTTTTCCATATATGCGTATTTTTAGGAAATTTATTGCATGTACTTTGTGTTCTAATGTATGTAATTTAAAATGTAAATTATTTTCGACAAAAATCTTCCTTAATTCATATTATATAGAAATAATATGAAAGGAGGATTTTTTATTTTGGATTTGAAAGGAAAGACAATAGGATTTGTACTTACAGGCTCATTCTGTAATTTTAGAAAGACTATAGATGAGCTTAAAAAGATTATTCAATTAGGTGCTACGATAGTACCTATCATGTCAGAAAATAGTTATACTTTGGATACTAAATATGGTAAAGCACAAGACTTTATAAAAGAAGTAGAAGAAATAACAGAAAGAAAAATACTACATACAATTCAAGAAGTTGAACCATTAGGCCCAAAGAATATGTTAGATATATTAGTTGTTGCTCCAGCCACAGGAAATACCATAGCTAAACTTGCAAATGATATAACTGATGGTCCAGCAACAATGGCTGTAAAGTCCCATTTACGTCAAGAAAGACCGGTAGTAATAGCAATTTCAAATAGTAGTGGACTTTCAGAAGGAGGAGAAAACATAGGAAAATTACTAAATAGAAAGCATTATTATTTTGTACCTTTTAGACAGGATAACCCATTTACTAAACCACGTTCTATTAGTTTTGATATATCTTTTTTAATTAAAACAGTAGAATATGCTCTTGACGGGGAACAAATTCAACCAATTTTAATATGGTAGAACAAAAAAGGGGGAGATTCCCCCTTAAGTTATTTTTGCTTACTATATTTAAGTAAACATTT
>JAZSAX010000017.1:0-7206 GCA_045602065.1 Clostridia bacterium | reverse complement strand
ATTCACTGAAATCTTCTTGTTTATTTTCTGTTAGTTCATTTTGTATTTTTTCTGAAAGCTCTACAATTGTAGGATATGTAAATATATCTGAATATTTTATTTTATCTGTTATTTTTAAAAGTTTTATATTTAGATTCATCGCAAGTATTGAATCTCCACCTAATTCAAAGAAATTGTCTTTTATTCCTATAGGTTTTGTATTTAATACTTCTTCCCATATACTTGCTAATTTTACTTCTAAATCTGTTTTTGGTGCTACATAACCTACTTTTTCATTTTGTAGAACTCCATCTGGTATTGGTAAAGCATTTTTATCTATTTTTCCATTTGGTGTATATGGGAATTCATCTAATGCTGTAAAATATGAAGGTACCATATAATTTGGTAAATTATCATATAAATGTTTTCTTAGTTCCATAATTCTAATTCTTCTTGTCGATATGAAATATGCTGAAATTATTTCTCTATTCCCTATAACTTGTTTTATTACTTTTGCTTTTTTAACAAATGGGAATTCTAACATTTTATTTTCTATTTCTTCTAGCTCAATTCTTAGACCTCTTATTTTCACCTGATTATCAGCTCGTCCCAAATAATATATTTCACCTTTATTATCATATTTACAAACATCTCCTGTTTTATACATTATACTATTTTCTATAAATGGATTGTTTATATATCTTTCTTTTGTTATATCTTCTCTATTTAGATATCCTTTTCCAACTCCATCACCTGCAATATATAATTCTCCTGCAACTCCGATTGGAACTATATTTAAATTTTTATCTAAAATGTACATTTGCGTATTTCCAAGTGGTATACCTATATTTATTTCTTTATGATTTGTTACATCTGTAAATGTTGAAAATACTGTTGTTTCACTTGGTCCATAGCCATTATAGACTTTATTTATTCCTAATTTTATCAATTCATCTTTTAAGTTTAATGGCAATGGTTCACCTGCTAATGTTACATATTTTAAATTAGATAAATTAGGCATATCTTCTATATTATCCATAAAGATTTGCATTCTTGATGGTGTCATTTGTATAAGTTGTACATCATTTTTACTTATAAGTTTATCTAATAATGTTGGTATTCTTTGTTCATCTTCATTTGCTAGTATTATTTTTAATCCTCTTTGTAAACATACTAGTGTTTCAAATATGAATATATCAAAACTAGCTGTTGTTACAGAGGCCATATTTTTATATTTGCATCTTTCTTGTAAGAATTCTACTTTATTGTTCAAATATGCACATAAATTTGATAATGATTTATGCTTTAAGATTACACCTTTTGGCAATCCAGTAGAACCTGATGTATAAATAATGTATGACATATCTTCTGATGTATTTATATTTTCTAAATTTTGTGTTTTTTGATTTTTGATTTCAGCATTGTCAGCACAAATTTTATTTTCAAATTCTATATTGTTATATAGTTCATTTGTTGTAATTAACAATTTAGCTTGACTATTATTTAACATGTAGTCAATTCTTTTTTCAGGATATGTTGGGTCTATTGGTATATAACATGCTCCTGCTTTTAAAACTCCTAATATTGTAATTAATAATTCTAATGACCTTGGAAGCATTATTCCTATTATGTCATTTGGTTTTATTTCTTTATCTCTTAAATAATTGGCTACTTGATTGGCTCTATCATTTAATTCTTTATATGTTACACTTTGTTTTTCAAATACAATAGCAATATCATTAGGAGTTTTATTAACTTGTTCTTCAAATAATTGTGATATTGTTTTATTTTCATCATAGTCTAATTTTGTATTATTAAATTCATATAAAATTTTATTTTGTTCTTTTTCACCAATTACTGATATATCAGAAATCTTTACACTATTATCACTAATAATACAATTGATAACATTCATATAATGTTCAAAAAATCTTTCAATTGTTTGTTTCTTAAACAAATCTGTACAATATTCAATATTAATTGTATGTGTTTTTGGTTTTATTTCTAATGATAAATTAAATTTAGCAATCTTGTTATCTATTTCTATAACTTCAACTTCATGCCCATCCAAATTTAATAAATTTTCTTCTTTATTTTGATATGTAAACATTACATCAAATAATGGATTTCTAGAATTATCTCCTTTAATTCCAAGTTTTTTTACCAACATATCAAATGGGTATGGTTGATTTGATATATCATCTAATATTTGTTCTTTCATTTTGTTTAAAAACTCTTGGAAAGCTTCTTCAGGATTTACATCTCCTTTAACAACTATATTATTTCCGAACATTCCGATTATTCTTTTAGTTTCATTTATGTCTCTATTTGCTATTGGACTTCCTAGTATTATTTCTTCTTGACCAGTATATTTGTATAACAATATAAAGAATGCTGAAATGAATAACATATAAGGTGAAACACCTATTCTTTTAGCATAACTTTCTATTTTTCTAAATTGTTTTTCATCAATTACATTACTGATTTTATTTCCTCTATAACTTCTATTTGCCGAAATCTTGTAGTCATATGGTAAATTCAATTGTGAAAATTCTGAGTTTTTAAACTTGTTTAGCCAGTATTCTTCATATTTTCCTATTGCTTCACTTTCATTAAATTGATTTTCCCATACTGCATAATCTTTATATTGGATTGGTATTCTCTTTAAATTTTCTCCATTATATAATCTTTCAAATTCTATTATTAGATTATTTAATGCTGTACCATCCATTATAATATGATGTGATTCTACTAATAGTAATGTTTTCTTATTGTCTATATAATGTAATTCTACTCTTATTAATGGATCTTGATTTAGTTTAAATGGCTTTGAAAAATTGTTTACTACTTCTTGAATTTCCTCCTCTTTGTTGTTATATACCAATACATCAAATTGTATATTTTCATTTATTTTTTGGACCACATTATTATCTTGTAAAATAAATGATGTTCTTAAAGTACTATGTCTTTCTATTATTTTTTCAAAAACGCTTTTTACTTTTTGTTGATCTAATATCTTATCTACCATTATTGCACCAGGCATGTTATATACAAGATTTTCGTCTCCTATCATTTTTGAATTATAATAAATTCTTTTTTGTGCTGATGATAATGGATATACTTCTTGTTCAGGAGCATTTTCTATTTTTATTTTGGTAAATCCTTTTTCTTGATTATCTTTTATATAGTCTGATATATCTTTTATTGTATAATTTGATATTATTTCTTTAATATTTATTTGTACATTATATTTTGATAATATTTTTGTTGATAATGTTATTGCTGTTAATGAGTCTCCTCCCAGCTCTAACAACCTATCTGTTATGCTTATGTAGTCTATTCTTAGCATTTTTTTAATAATATCTATTAATTCTTTATCAATCTCATTTCTTGGTTTTACTATAGTTTTATCTATCTCTTGTCTTTCTAGTTCTGGTAATGCCTTTCTATCTATTTTTCCATTTGGTGTGTGTGGCATCTTTTCTAATTTCATAAAATATTGTGGCACCATATATTGTGGCAACTCTTTATTTAAGCTTTCTTTTAGTTCTTCTATAATGTCTACATCCGCATTTTGAGTTGTATAATGTGCTATTAATACATCATGACCATTTTGCAATTTCTTTTTTACTACAACTGCTTGATTTACATATTGATTCTTTTCAATAGCATTTTCTATTTCTCCAAGTTCAATTCTAAACCCACGAATTTTCACTTGAAAATCAGTTCTTCCTAAATGAACAATTTCTCCATTTTCTGTATAATATGCTAAGTCATTTGTATTATATATTTGACTGTTTTTAGCAAATGGTGAATTTATAAATTTTTCTTCATTTAAGTCATCTCTTTTTAAATATCCATTTGATACTCCATCGCCACCTATATATAACTCTCCAGGTATGTTTAGTGGTAATAGCTTATGATTTTTGTTTAGTATATAGCATTGTGTATTTGCTATTGGTTTTCCTATTGTTATTTTTTCATCATTTGTTAATTCTTTTATTGTAGACCATATAGTTGTTTCTGTTGGTCCATAAACATTAAATATTCTTGCTTTTGAATGTTTTTTCATGCTTGCAAGTATTTTATCATTTACCGCTTCTCCACCAACTAATATATCTGTTATATGTTGTAAGAATTCCAAATTGTTTGTATCTTCGAATATTACTGAATATCTTGATGGTGTTGTTTGAATCATGTTTACTTTGTTTTCTAAACATAGTTTATTTAATAATGCTGGCATATTTTGCTCTAATTCGTTTGCTACAACTAGTGTTAGTCCTGATGTTAATGAACACCACATTTCTAAACCAAAAATATCAAAACATATTGTAGTTACAGATACCATTGTTTTATTTGAATCGAAATCAATTTCTTTTTTCATTCCTTTAATAAAATTGTTTAAGTTTCTATTTGTTATTTGAACTCCTTTTGGTTTTCCTGTTGAACCTGATGTGTATATTAAATATACTAATGCATTTTCGTTTGTTTTTAAATCAATATTTTCTTTATTATGTTCTTTTATTTCTGTTACATTTATCTTAGAACAATTATCTGGCAGCAATTTCTCTGTATCATTATTTACTAATACTAAGTTTGTTTCACTATTCTCTAGCATATATGATATTCTGTCACTTGGATACTCTGGGTCTATTGGTAAATATGTTGCACCGCATTTTAATATTGCTATTAATCCTATAATCATTTCAGGTGAACGATTTAGCATTATTCCAATTATGTCTTGTTGTCTTACACCTTTTTCTATCATTTCTCTTGCTAACATATTTGCTTTTTCGTTTAATTCTCTATATGTTAAGCTTTTCTTGTTGCAGATTATAGCTATTTTTTCTGGTGTTTGCTCGACTTGTTTTTCAAATAATCCAATAACAGTTTCTTTTGCATCATATTCCAACTCTGTTTTATTAAAATCTATCACTAATTGTTGTTTTTCTTCTGGAGTAACAATTTCGATATCTTTTAAATCGATATTGTCTTTGCTAATTACTTGTGAAATAATATTTAATATTCTCTTATGTAATTTTTCAATGTCCTCTACTTCGTAAATACTTGTTTTATAATCATATGCTATATTTAGGCATCCAGTATCATTCAAATCATAAATTTGGATATCCATATTTTCTGCACAACATCCATTAAATGTCCATTGTGTTTTATATGTCATATCTTCACCTGTTTGATGTGCATTTGTTATCTGGTATGATAACAAAACATTGTACAAACTTGGTATTGTTTTATTTTTTGCTCTTAAATTTTCTAGTAAGCT
The DNA here is from genome assembly GCA_045602065.1 of Clostridia bacterium. GTDB lineage: Bacteria > Bacillota > Clostridia > TANB77 > CAG-508 > CAG-269. The sequence continues at coordinate 1,943 of JAZSAX010000017.1, read as the reverse complement.
TTGATATGAGTATTTTTGATGTTTCAACATCCCCATTGAATCTATTGCTATATTTTTTGCAAATGCTTTAAAGCCACTTGTTTGGTCCATATTTATTTTAAAAGGGGCCATGTTTATAAACATTCCTGCTGCATTTTTCTCTTTAAAATTTGTTCTATTAAGAATTGGGGTTCCTATTACAAATTCATCTAAATTTGATATTTCTCCTATGTATATTGCATATATTGCCATAAAGAAATTATATAAAGATATTTTATTTTCTTTACAATATTCTTTTATTTTTTCAACTTCTGAAGCATTTAAATTAAATTGTTTTCTTTCTCCTGCAGGATTGCTCTCGTCTCCATTTGTTTTACTTCCTGGTATTGTTGCTACTTCAGGTATTTGAGCGAATTTTTCTTCCCAATATGTTTTATCTTTTTGATATTTCTCACTTTCTAAATATTCTTGTTCAGCTTTAATATAGTCTATATAAGAATATATAGCCTCTGTTTCTACTGTTTTTTCTTGTTTTAAATCTGAATAAGTTTTGATTATGTCATTACTAATAAACGCAAGTGTCCATGCGTCTGCAATCAAGTGGTGAATGTTAAGCATAAATCCACCTTGGCCATTTTCAAATTTAAATATATAAAATTTATATAATTCTGAATCTTCTAATTTAAATGGTGTTCTAACAATTTTTTGAGTTTCTTTTTCTAGTTCTTTTGGTGTTGCAACGCTAAGAAGCTCTATCTTTGTTTCTTTTTTTTCAGATAGAACTTGTTTTACTTCCCCATCTTCAATTTTTAATTGCAATCTAAAATTATCGTGTTTTTTATTCACAATTTCAACTGCTTTTTTTAGTTTTTCAAAATCAATCTGTTCCTCTATTATCGCTGAACCACAAATATTGTTTACACTACTTCCTTTGTAGTATTGTTCTGTTACCCAAATTGACTTTTGTGAGTTTGTTAAATTTTTCATTTCCCCCAACATCCTTTTTTGCAAAAATTTCCATTTGGATTCTACCATAAATTTACAAATTTTGCAAATTTTTTACATATTTTATTCTTTATTTTTATCTAAATTACTATTCATCAAATTCCCCAAAAATATAAAGAAAAATGGTGAAGTGTAAAACATTGAGTTTCCAAACATGGATGAAATTAAATATGCTACTACTACAAGTAAAGATATTATTCCATTGTCATTATTTTTCATCAATTTTATTATTGCTTTCACAACAATAATTCCTACAGCTGTTATATAGAGTAACATTCCTGGTATTCCTGATACACATGCAAGATATAAAATCAAGTTGTGTGGTCTATCTTTACCACGCACTTGTACATTTTCATATTGCTCTCCTAAATTATCTGCTCCATATCCTATAATTGGATTTTTTAATATAAAATGAAATGCATTATGCCATAATTCCCCTCTATTTGTTCCTGCCGCCATATAATCATTTTTTATTTCATAATCAGGTTTTGATTCTCCATTTGGCATTTCTGTTGATATTCCAAATTTAGCAAGTACTGCACTTATATCTGTCACAAAGTTGTTGATATTTGCATACGCAACATTTCTTCCATCTTTTGTTGTAAAAATAGATAATAAAATGAAGATTACAATTGCTATTGAAATAGCTACTCTATCTTTTTTCTTTATAATTGCATAAATTGCATATAAAATTAATGTTACTGTTGTTGCTAAATAACATCCAAATGTATCATTATATATCATTGCATAAGCAATTACTGCATAAGATATTAGATATAATATTTTTAAAACTTTATTCTTTTCTGTTAAAAATAATCCTAATGCACACATTAATGTCATCATTATATAATAACAATAATGGTTAAATTGCCCAAATATTGTGGTTTCGATTTGAGTGTTTACAAAAGTATCTGTATATCTTGTTCCACTTAGAGTAACTCTACTTATAATTATCAAAA
>JAZSAX010000016.1:0-3394 GCA_045602065.1 Clostridia bacterium | reverse complement strand
ATTGTAATTATTAATTTGATTCTTTGTATGATTCATAAATTGATCCTCTTGGTTAAATACGTCATTACTTTGTTGATTATTTTCATATTTTTCAATTGTAACTTCATATATATATCCATCTTTATCATATTCAAATGATATTTCAAATTTATCAGAATCATTAAGTTCCATTTTTAGATTTTTGATTTCAGTTGTATCTTGTGTTTCTACTTCATTATATTTAACTGTTATTTTTCTATCTTCTTTTTTATTATTAGTATTTATTTCATCTAGAAGTCTTTTTAATTGTGTCGCACTTTTACTTCCATTATAAAATTCAAATTTACTATTAAAATCTGATTTTCCAATTTCATTAACAGCTTCTCCAAATAACTTTCCTATATCAGAATCTTCATCTGGTTTGTCTAAATTTTCTAATACATCTTCTTGCTGATCTACAGCTTTATTTAATAAGCCAAAAATTTTTCCAAAAAATCCTGTTGCTTCTTGTTCTACACCTTGATTACTAAACACATCACTAATTATTTTATTTCCAATCATAAAAGGCATAGCAAACATTCCAATTGTACCTACAATAACTACTATAAGTACTGTAACTATTATAATTACTCCTTTATTGCTTTTTGTTTTTTTATCTTGTATTGGTTTGTCTTCGATTATTGGATTTACATTAGATGTTATCTCTGATTCATTTGTTAAGTCATCTACACTTATATTAAAAATTTTGCTAATTTCTATTAGTTTAGCCATTTCTGGTGTAGTTTCTCCCAACTCCCATTTTGATACTGTTTGTCTTGTTACATTTAACTTATATCCAAGCTCTTCTTGTGATAATCCTGCTTTTTTTCTTAATTCAATTAATTTTTCGTTAAATTTCATATTTTTCTCTCCTTTTATTTTTCTTTGATTTTTCTTGCGTTTCTTTTTACCGCAATTCACTGATTTTATTATACAAAAATTGCAGTAATTTTTCTACCAATTTTAGTTTGCAATTTGTCAACTAAAGTTAACATTTACTTAATTATATCAAATTAAAAATAAAAAAATCAATATTCTAAAATAAAAATAAAAGTTTTAAATATAACAATAATTGTTATATTTAAAACTCTATAATTTCTGCATATCTAAAAACTATTGATTTTCAACTGCTCTATTTGCAATCTCTATAGCTTTTGAAACTATACTACCACATGTTTTAGATGATACGTTTTCCCAACTTCCGCCATCTTTTTTTACTTGATCATAAACGCCTAACTCTTTTGCTATCTCTGTTCGTAAGTTTTCAGATATTAATTTGTTTCCTCTAGACATAACTCGTCTCTCCTTTCCAAATTTATCTGTTTTACGGACCGCTTGAAAAAAGTTAATTAACTTTTCTCAAAATTATTATTTCTAAAATTTATTTTTTTATTCAGTAATTGTTCCATTCTCTGTATTAGTTACAATTAAAATATCTTCTTCTTCTCCAGTTTCAGCATTTATATAAGCAATATAATCAACATTTTCTATTTTTCCTTTAAATTCATAACAAAATTTTTCAGTTTTCCATTCAGTAGGAATCATTGCCAAACCTTCACTTGTAATTTGAGCATTTGCAGTTAATTGTGTTCTTGCATTTTCTGTAGAAATCTTTCGAGTCGGAATTTCTCTTTCATAATGATTATTTAAATATCCTGTTGTTTCTAAACCTATAACTTCACCATTATCTAATGCTACTTTTACTTTAATTAAATCTGCATACATTATTACATCACCTTGTTTATATGCAAAATTTATTGTAATAAATCCATCTTGTTTCATATAATAAGTTTCTTGCATATTGTTAAAACCTTTACTATTAAGATATTCTTTCCCTTTTGCCATAGCTTCTTGCTCATCAAGTTTTATTTCTTTAACTTCTCTGTTAGAATTTAAAAATACTATATGTCCACCTTTTTTTGAAATTGATATTCCTATTGTTTGATTATCTTTTGTTGTTATTTCAAATCTATATACTGGAATATCTCCGTTTTCTACAAATCCATTACTTTGTGTTTTTTGTATTTTATCTTTTCCAATAAATTCCTCTGCTTTTTGTTTGGCTGTTTCTTCATTTATTTCATCTCCTGTTAATCCTCTTTTTTCGGTTGTTGTTATGTGTTCAGAAAAAGCTCCATCATAAATTAATCCTGTATATTCGTGAAAATTTTGTTCTACTACATCAAATGTGCTAACTTCTGCTATATCAGAACCTTCTGTATTTTTCATTAAATCTTCCCAAGTTAATGTACCATTATTTAATTCAGCAGACATTTCATTTAAAGTATTTGATAAGTCATTACTATAATTATATAATTCTTTAATTTTGTTTATATCATCATCTGTTAATCCTTGTCCTTCTATATTTTTTCTAGATAATGAATAACTATATTCACTTACTTGATTTAAATATTTTTCTGTATTTGCCAACTCTTGACTCTCTATTGGTAACATTCCTAAATATGCTTGTGCAAGATTTGCTTCTCTCCATACGTGTGTAAGCATTTCTGCTCCGTGCTCAGCTGATTTAGATATCATTGCTTTTGCTAGATATGTTTTTACATTTTGTACATAATCTACAACTTCATAAAAAGCCATATTATATTCATTTTCTTTTGTTATTGCATATGCATTCCTTTGATTTATAAAAAGATATCCAAGTATTACGATTGCAAGTAAAGCTATTACTGTAATAGCTGTCCAAATTTTATTTTTTCTCATAATAACCTCCTTTTTTATTATTTTGGTTTTTTTTGCAAAAAATATACAATTTATTTTTATTTTATGATAAAATTAATCAAAAACAATTTAAGGAGTTCATATGAAAAAAGTAATGATATTTTATGCAGCATATGGCGGAGGACATTTATCAGCTGCGCGATCTATTAAAGAAAATATAGAAACAAATTATACAAATGTTGAAGTAAAACTTGTTGATTGTATGGAATATGTTAGTAAATATGTTAATAAAGTTACAACAAAAGCTTATTCAGAAATGGCAAAAAAGGCACCACGTACTTGGGGAAGAGTTTATTGGCACTCTCAAAAAGGTCCATTAGCACAATTTAGTACAACTTCAAATAAAGTCTTATCAATTAAATTAAATAAATTATTACAAGATTTCGAACCTGATGTTATAATTTCAACACACCCTTTTGCTACTCAGATGTGTGGTTATTTGAAAAAATTAGGAAAATTAGATGCTAAAATTGCAACAGTTATGACTGATTATGCGCCACACGACCAATGGCTTGTTTTTAATCACTATGTTGATTATTTCTTCGTTTCACACGAAGGTATGAAAAAGAAATTGCAAGAAAAAGGTATCCCAAATGAAAAAATATTTGCAACAGGTATCCCTCTTTCAAATAAATTT
>JAZSAX010000015.1:0-2945 GCA_045602065.1 Clostridia bacterium | reverse complement strand
TTCGATAAGAGGAGAAGAAGTTTTTGCATTTAGTGTTCTAATTCTGTCAGCAATTCGCTGACTTTCTGTGTCTGGCCGAACAAACAACCTAAAAGTTTTAACTTGATTTTCCATGTAGTAAGCCTCCTTGATGTAAGTTAGATTAAATTATTAATTCTAATATAATTAAAAATTTCAATAAGATTATAGCAGAAATGTTATGGAAATTCAATTATTTAAGAAAAATTGTTATTGCCAATGTTGTTAAAATATAGTATGATATTTTATAAATAGGAGGATATTTATGCTAATAAATGAAATTGAACCAATAGATAAAGTAGGAGTTAATTTATTACAAAAAGATGATGCAGAAAAAGTTATAGATGAAATTATAGAATTGCCACTAAGGAAAGCTTGCAAAGTTTTTAGAAAAAAAGGAATAGAAACTTTAATGAGCAGTGCAAATAAAAACAATGTTTTGAATAAAGGAGAAAAACCAAAAGAAAAAGAAGATGTTTATGGTAATGGACAACAATGGATTTCCCCAAGACCATCATTTGAAGATGCTGGTAAAGGGTATGCTTGGATAATGATTAATTTTGATACATTATCTGATGAAAATAAAGACTGGTTATTTTCGTTAGAAGAAAGAAATGGTCAAAAAGCAATATGGTTTGTACATCCATGTGAGATGGGGAATATTGATTATGATTTAAGAATTGGTAAATATGATTATGAATTTTTAAAGCAGACCATGCCAGAAGAGGACATTCCGAAAAATATTAAAGTAGACCCAAAACTAATAGAATTTGAAAAAAGGCATATTGTATTAGGATATAATTGGCGGAATATATGCAACTACAGAAGTTGTAATTTTAAGAATGCCTGTTAATGAACAAACTACAGTAGAAGAAGTAGAAGAATATTTTGCAAAATTTGCACAAACATTTAAGAGCCAAACAAAAAGTAAAAAAGTTGATGAACTACAAAGTTCAGAAGAAAGATGAGCGAAAATGTTATTACTAGAACTTTTGGGAATAATTTAGAATATAAGAAATGGAGGAGGATAATAGGAAATGAAAAAAGTGAGTAATAATAAAATGAGGATGATTGTTACAAATTTTGTAAGAATAGCACTGATTTTGATATACATAAGAGGTTGGATAACACAAGACCATAGTCAAGATTTTATAATAGCAATAACATTTTTTATGACATATTATCCTAGTATTTTAGCAAAAAGGTTTGGTGTATATTTACCTGCGCGCCTAGAAATAACAATTACATTATTTATATTTTCGGCACAAGTATTAGGAGAAATGAATGGATTTTATGACAAAATTCCTTGGTGGGATACAATGCTTCATACAACATCTGGAGTAATACTTGGATTAGTTGGATTCCTTTTTGTATATTTGTTAAATGAAAAAGGAGACAAAAACGTAAATTTAAGCCCTATATTTGTTGTGGTTTTCGCTTTTTGTTTTGCTATAACTATGGGTGTGTTTTGGGAATTTTTTGAATTTGGAGCAGATAGAATATTAGGATATAATATGCAAAAATTTAGAATGCCTGGACAAGATGGACTAGTAGATACAATGGAAGATTTAATAGTAGACACGGTAGGTGCAGTAATTGCTTGTATAGGTGGCTGGATTTATATGAAAAAGAAAAAAGATACATTATTTAATGACTTTTTTGATGGATGGTTTGAGTCTGAAAGAATTAAAAATGAGAAGTTAAAAGAGGAGAAGAAAAGAATAAAAAAGGAGAGTGATAAAAATGAATAAAAAACCAATTATAGGAATTATAGCTAAAACTCAAGGAACGTCAGAATATGATTTATGGCATAGAACTGATGTGGTTGATGAAATAAGATATCTAGTTGTAAAAAAGGGAGGTATTGCTATTTCATTATTACCAACAGAAAAGACACTACAATTTAATGATAATGACATAAAAGACGAAAAAGAATTAAGTGTAGAAGAATTAGAAGATTTATACAGACAATTAGAACTTTGTGATGGATTTATTTTACAAGGTGGTTTGTATAGTTGTAATTATGAAATAGAAATGGCGAAAAAAATATTGGAATTAAACAAGCCTCTAATAGGAATATGTGCAGGATTTAATAATATTTTAAGAGCATTAGGCACAGATGTCATATTGGATGAAACTAAAAGCCATGATCACTATGATGAAAACTATAGACATAAAATTAATATAAAAGAAGATACAATGCTATATAATTTAGTAGGAAGAGACAATATTGAAGTAAACAGTATTCATTCTATGATAGCAACTAAAGAAGTTGTAGAATCATTTGCGACAATTTCATCTTTTTCAGAAGATGGGCTTGTTGAAAGTTTTGAAGTACCTAACAAAAATTTTGTTATGGGTATAAAATGGCATCCTGAATTATTACTTGAAGAAGAATATGTAGATAAATTATTTGAAGAATTTATACATAGAGCAAAAGCGAGTTATTAGTTGATAATAACTTGTTTTTGTTAAATATTTGATAAAATATTAATAAAATTGTAAAATTTGAGCATAACAAAAGAAGAAGGAAAAGGAGAAAAAAGTTGATGTTGATTATAGGATTTTTATTATTAATTGTAGGTGCGGATTTACTTGTTAAAGGTTCTAGTAATATTGCTCAAAAATTTCACATACCAGAAATTTTAATAGGTTTAACTATAGTTGCTTTAGGGACTTCTATGCCAGAATTAATAATAACTATATCTTCTACCAGTCAAAATGCAACAGACTTGATAATAGGGAATGCGATAGGAAGTAATTTATGCAATTTACTTTTGATAATGGGAACAATAGCAGTTTTAAGACCGATAATAATTGACAAAGAAACTAAATTTATTCATTTGCCTGTTGCTTTATTTTCAACTATTGTGGTACTGTGTTTAGGAGTTGGAATATTAGGAAGTCCTAATAATCTTATAAATAGA
>JAZSAX010000014.1:0-11307 GCA_045602065.1 Clostridia bacterium | reverse complement strand
GCAGGGTTTGAATTTGCATCAGGCATTCCTGGAACAATTGGTGGTGCAATTAGAATGAATGCAGGGGCACATGGAAAAGAAATGAAAGATGTTGTAACATCTATAACATATATGGACAGATATGGAGAAATACATACAATTAAAAACGAAGAAGCAAATTTTGAATATAGAAATAGCTTATTTGCACACAAAGATTACATTATATTAGAAGTAGAAATGCAATTAGAAAAAGGAAATGCAGAAGAAATTCAAGCAAAAATGACAGAATATGCAACATATAGAAAAGAAAAACAACCAATAGAATATCCAAGTGCAGGTAGTACATTCAAAAGAGGAACAGATTTTATAACAGCAAAATTAATTGATGATTGTGGATTAAAAGGATATCAAATAGGTGGAGCACAAATTTCAGAAAAACATGCAGGTTTTATAATAAACAAAGAAAATGCAACAGCACAAGATGTAATTAAATTAATGGAATATACAAAAGAGCAAGTATACAATAAATTTGGAAAAATAATAGAACCAGAAATTGAAATTATAAAATAGAGAGGAAGAAAATAATGAAAGGTATATGGAGTTGGCTAAAATCAAGCTCAAAAATGAAAAGATGGATATTTGTTATATTAGTAGGAATAGTACTAACATGTTATGGAATAGCAGAAATACTTGTGGAAAAAGAAATGGAATTTGTAGATGCAGGAAAAATAATTCTAGTATTTGTTATAGGTTTCACAAGCATAGTGTTAGGGCTAATATTTTTAAATAAAAGAAATATGGAATTATTTATAGAAGCAACAGATGATAGAATGCAGCATAAAAGTAATGTAAATGTAAAATCATTAATATTTGATAAAAGAATATACGATAGAGGCCCTAAAATTGTTGCAATTGGTGGAGGCTCAGGACTAAATACAGTATTATCTGGAATGAGAAAATATACAAAGAACATAACAGCAATTGTTGCGGTTTCAGAATATGGAAAAACACCAAATGCTTCAAGAAGAATGTTAGAAACAGCATTACCATTCGAAGAAGTAAAAGATAGTATAGTTGCACTTGCATCTGATAGACATCCTGAAATAGGAGATTTGTTAAATCATGAAATGAAAAATGGGAAATTAAGAGGGTTAAAATTCTCTGATATATATTTTACTGCAATGAAAGAGTTATATGGAAATGATACAAAATCAATAGAAAAAAGTAATTCGGTTTTTAATATAACAGGAAATGTAATTCCAGTAACTGCACAAGAAATGACAATATGTGCAGAACTTGAAAATGGGTATGTTGTTGAAGAAAAAGATAAAATTCCAGAAGTAGTAAATGACAAAATGACAAAAATAAGTAGAGTATATTTAAAACCATCTAATTGTAAAGCTGCGCCAGGAGTAATTGAAGCAATAAAAGAAGCAGATAGTATAATAATAGGACCAGGAAGTTTATATACAAATATAATTCCAAATTTATTAGTAAGTGGAGTTGCAAAAGCAATAAAAGAAAGCAAAGCAATAAAAATATATGTAAATAATATAATGACAGAAGCTGGCCAAACAGATGACTATACAGTAGCAGATCACTTAAAAGCAATACAAGAACATTGTGGTGAAGGATTAATAGATTATTGTATTTATGATACAGGAGAAGTAATTCCTGAATATATTAAAAAATATAATAAAGAAGGATCTGATCTAGTAGAACAAAAAATTAATGATCCAATGTTAAAAGGAATAAAATTTATAAAGAAAAACATATCAACAATAATAGATGATAGAATAAGACATGATACACATTTAGTAGCAGAATCTGCTATTACTCTAATTTGTGATGACCTAAAATATCAAGATAAAGAAAGTGACCCAGAATATTTAATGCTAAATGCTAAATTACAATCTGATAAGAGAATCAACAAATTGAAAAAAGAAAAGAAAAAAGCAGATAAAAGAGCTAGAAGAAAAGGAATTGACCCAAATGATAAAAAGAAAAAAGGAAAACAAAGTAAATTTAGTAGCAAATATAGTGATAGGATAAAATCGATAAAAGAATCGTAATAGATAAAAAGGAGAAAAAACATGAAATTCGCAAAAGAAAAACTTAATTTAGAAAATGCTTTAGATAAAGAATGGATAATTACAAATGGGATAGGAGGATTTGCATCATCAACAATAATTGGTGCAAATACTAGAAAATATCATGGTATATTAGTGGCGCCAATAATTCCACCAGCAAGAAGAACATTAATTTTATCAAAATTAGATGAAAGTATTGAAATTGATGGGAAAAAATATGATTTATTTACAAATATAGGGAAAAGCTATATTTCACAAGGTTTCAAATATCAAGAAAGCTTTGAAAAAGAATATATGCCAATATATACATATAAAGTTGAAGATATAGAAATAACAAAAACAATTTGCATGGAACACTTTAAAAATACAGTTGGAGTATATTACAAAATAAAAAATGGAAAATCAAAAGCTAAATTAACATTAGCTCCAATAATGAATTTTAGAGATGTTCACGGAATGAATCACAACCATTTCTATAATCTTAAACAAAATATATATGATAATAAAATAGAAATATGCATAGATGGTGGAAATCCTATATATATGAATATTTCTGATGGTAAATATATTCAACATCAAAACGACATATTTGGTGGAATGTTCTATATTGAAGAAGAAAAAAGAGGATTTGAACCAGAAGAAAATCATAGTGTACCAGGCAGATTCGAAATTGAAATAGAGCCAGGCGAAGATAAACAAATTTCATTTATATGTTCTTTAGAGTCAAATATAGAAGATCTTGATGCAAGAGCCTTAATAACAAAAGAAAAGGCAAGAATGACTAAAATGATAAATTCATCAGGTCTTATAAAAGAAGAAAAAGATGAAAAGAAAAAAGAATTAATAAAAACACTTCTAGTTGCAAGCGATAATTTTATAATAAAAAGACCAGAATTTGAAACATATTCAATGATTGCTGGATATCCATGGTTCTTAGACTGGATGAGAGATACATTAATTGCATTTGAAGGAATATTCTTGGTTTCAAAGAAATATGATATTGCAAAACAAATTTTAAAATCTGCTGTAAGAGATATAAAATGTGGACTAGTTCCAAATACATATAGTGAAGCTGATCACGAACCATTATATAATAGTGTAGATGCATCGTTATTGTTATTTGAACAAGTGAAAAAATATTTAGATTATACATCAGATTATGAGTTTATAATGAAGGAAATTTATCCAAAACTAGAAGAAATAATTGAAAATTATTCTAAAGGAATAGATTTAGACAACAACAATATTTATCTAGATACAGATGGATTAATAGTAACTGGTACTGAATATACACAAAATACTTGGATGGATGCAAAATATGCAGGAATAGCAGTAACACCACGTAATGGCAAACCAGTTGAAATAAATGCTATGTGGTATAATGCATTAAAAATAATGCAAGAACTTGCTGTTAAAGCTGAAGATGATGCTAAAGCTAGAAAATATCAAAAAATGTCAACAAAATGTAAAAGTGCATTTGAAAACAAATTCTATAATAAAAAAAGAAAATGTTTATATGATGTGTTAGGCGATGGAAAAATAAGACCAAATCAACTATTTGCGCTTTCATTAACATATCCAGTTTTAGCTCCAACGTCAGAAGAAGCAAAAGAAATGTTTGAAACAGTAACTAAAAAATTATTAAATAGTTATGGGTTAAAAACTTTAGCTAAAGGTGAACAAAACTATGTAGAAGTATATAAAGGAGATGGAGCTAGAAGAGATTTTAGTTATCATCAAGGAATTACTTGGACATGGCTTTTAGGACCATATTATAATTCTTTGAAAAAACTAGCTGAAAATGCAAAAACAAAGAAAGAAAAAACAAAATATGAAGTACAGCTAAGAAACTTTATAGAAGATGTTACAAAAACATTTTCAAAAGAAGTTTTTGAAAGAGGTTGTATTGGAAGTGTCGCAGAAATATATGATTCTAAGAAACCACATTTGCCTAAAGGAGCTGTTGCTCAGGCTTGGAGTGTTGCTGAAGTAATGAGAATAATTTTAGAAAGGTAAAAAATGCTTAAAGTAGAAGAACTAGAAAAACAATTAAATCAGGGGTTCGCCAAAGGGATTTTCTTATTATATGGTGAAGATGCATACTTATTAGAACAACAATTAAAGAGAATAAAAAATAACTTTGGCAACTTGATTAAAGGAATTAATTATATAGCTATAGATGAAAATAACATTCAAGAATTAATTGCTGATATTGAAACACCTGCTTTTGGTTATCCCAACAAACTTATTATTGCTAGAAATACTGGAATTTTCAAAAGAGAAGGAAAAGGGAGAAGTGGTGGAGTAAGTAAAGAATTAAAAGACAAAATAAATGATTATTTGAAAGATAATATAGAAATGATAAATGATACTGTTGTTCTTGTTTTTGTCGAAAATGAAGCGGAAAAGAATTCTATTTTTAATACAATAGAAAAAATAGGGCAAGTTTGTAATTTTGAGGAACAAAAACCTTTTCAAATAACTAAAAGATTAAAAGTAATTTGCAATAGTTACAAAGTAAATGTGGATGAAAATGTGCTACAATACTTAATTGAATGTTGTGGCACAAATATGCAAGATTTAATAAATGAAACCAGAAAACTTATCGAATATGCTGGAGAAAATGGTGAAATACAAAAACAAGATATTGATAAATTGTGCATTAAGAAAATTGAAAGTGTTATATTCGATTTAACAGATAATCTTGGACAAAAAAAGATTAAAGAAGCGATGGAAGTACTATATAATTTAATTGCATCTAAAGAACCAATTCAAAGAATTTTAATTACATTATATAATCATTTTAAAAAATTATATTTTGTAAAAATAGCTGTTGCAAACAATAAAGATGTGGCAGTATGTTTAAATCTAAAGCCAAATCAAATGTTTTTGGTTAATAAATATAAATTACAAGCTAAAGGATTTAAAACATCAGAACTTAGAAAAATTATTCAAGAACTTCAAGATTTAGACTATAAATACAAAATAGGATTAATAGATTTAAATGTTGGATTAGAAGCAATACTTTGCGCGTATTGTTCATAGCGAAAAAGGGACCGAGTCTCTTTTTCTTTTTTTATAAAAATTATTGACAAAAATAAAATTTTAGTAGATAATAATTATGATTAACAAAAAGAAGAAAAAGTGCTTAAACCAAAAGGGTTAAAAGCACTAGTTAAGAGAAACTTAGGAGGAAAAAATATGTATATTTTTAATAGGGTTACAGTAAATCCACAATTACCAAAGAGAATAGGAAGAATAACAGAAATTGCAAACAATTTATGGTGGTCTTGGAATACAGAATTCTTAAGACTTTTTAAAATGATAGATATAGACTTATGGGAAAGATGTAACAAAAATCCTGTGAAATTCTTAAAAGCTGTAGATCAAGAAAAAATAGAAGAAGCATCAAAAGATTTACAATTTGTAAAACAATATGACAAAATAGTAGATGATTTTGATGGATATATGAACAGTAGAAATACATGGTTTTCGCAAAAATATCCAGATAATAAAAATGATGTAATTGCATATTTTTCAGCTGAGTATGGACTAGACCAAACAATAGCAATCTATTCAGGTGGTTTAGGAATTTTATCAGGTGATCATTTAAAATCAGCAAGTGATTTAGGAATTCCATTAGTAGCAGTAGGACTACTATATAAAAATGGATATTTTAATCAAAAAATAAATAAATTTGGAATGCAATATCCAGAATATAGAGATTTAGATATATATGATTTACCAATAAATCCTGTAAAAGATGCAGATGGAAATGACTTAATAATACATATAAAATTCCCAAAAAGAAAAATATATTTAAAAGTATGGGAAATAAATGTAGGAAGAGTAAAACTATATTTATTAGATTCAGATATAGATTTAAACCATGAAGAAGATAGAGGAACAACAGCTAAATTATATGGTGGAGACCAAGAAATGAGAATAAGACAAGAAATCATTCTTGGAATGGGTGGAGTTAATGCTTTAAAAACATTAGGATTAAATCCAACAGTATACCATATGAATGAAGGACATTCATCATTCTTAAATTTAGAAATAATAAAAGATATAATAAAAGAAAAAGAAGTATCATTTGAAGTTGCAAGAGATATAGCAACATCAAAAACAGTATTTACAACACATACACCAGTACCAGCTGGAAATGATATATTCCCAGTAAGCTTAGTAGAAAAATATTTCAAAGATTTCTGGCCATTACTAGGACTTACAAGAGAACAATTCTTGAAATTAGGAATGAAACCTTGTGATGCTTTAGAACCTGGATTTAACATGGGAATATTAGCATTAAAAATTGCAGGAAAGAAAAATGGTGTAAGTAAATTACATGGAGAAGTATCAAGAGAATTATTTGCAGATGTTTGGCCACATATAGCACCAAGTGAATCACCAATAACATATGTAACAAATGGAATTCATACATGTACATGGTTAGCTCCAAAATTAAAAGAATTATATAATAAATATTTAATCCCATATTGGCAAGATAACATACATGAAGATTTCGTGTGGGAAAAAATAAAAACAATCCCAGATGAAAAATTATGGAAAGTTCATACAGATAGAAAAATAAAATTATTAGAATTAGTAAAAGAAAATGTAACAAAAAGATTAAGAAGAGAAGGGGTAAGTTACGAAGAAATAACTGATATTACTTCAAAACTTAATCCAGAAGCTTTAACAATAGGATTTGCAAGAAGATTTGCTACATATAAAAGAGCAACATTAATATTCAAAGATTTAGAAAGAATAACACAAATTTTAAATGATGCTAACAGACCTGTTCAATTAATATTTGCAGGAAAAGCACATCCAGCAGATAAAGAAGGTCAAGACTTAATCAAATATATACATGAAATATCAATGAAACCACAATTCAAAGGAAAAATTTTTGTATTAGAAAATTATAATATAGAAATATCAAGATACCTAGTAAGTGGTGTTGACGTATGGTTAAATAATCCAAGAAGACCAATGGAAGCATCAGGAACAAGTGGACAAAAAGCATCTGTAAATGGAGTTGTAAACTTTAGTGTATTAGATGGATGGTGGGCAGAAGGATATAATCAAAGAAATGGATGGACAATAGGAACACATGCAGAATATTCATCATATGAAGAACAAGATAAAGCAGATAGTGAAAGTATGTATTATACATTAGAACACAAAATAATACCAGCATATTATGACAAAGATAGAAGTGGAATATCAAGAACATGGATGGAATATATGAAAAATTCAATAGTATCAACAGGTGGAAAATATAGTACATCAAGAATGCTTGTAGATTATACAAATCAATTATATATGCCATTATGTAATTTAACTAAAAAATATTATAAGGATTTAGAAAAAGTTACAGAATTCAATTCTTGGAAACAAAATATGTATGCAAGTTGGAAAGATATACAAATTGAACAAGTTGAAAACAATGCAGATAATATAACAGTGGATGCAGGAGCACAAATAGAAGCTAGATGTGTAGTTACACTACCAAACATAGCTCCAGAACATATTAGAGCTGAAGTGTATTATGGAAAATTCTTGGCAGACGGAACTGTTCAAGATGTAAAGGTAATTCCAATGCAACTTGAAAGAAAAGATGAAGAAAACAAAAAATATTACTATGTAGCTAAAATAGATTTAAATTCAGGTGGAAATTATGGATATAGCTTTAGAGTTATGCCAGAACATGAAATGGTACTTGAAAGTGCAAATCTTGATTTAGTTAAATGGATAGAGAAATAATATAGAAAAAACACCTTAAATTAGGTGTTTTTTCTATATTAAAAGTTCCTCTGAAATTTGTAATCTAAAACAAAGGTGTCTGTCCACCAAAAAAATGTAAAGTCGACATAAAAAACGGAATTTTTTGGAAAAACTATTTACAAAATCGACATTTTATAATATAATGTAGCCGTAAAAAATATATTTAAATAAAAGGGAGGAATTTAAATGAACCGAATTAGCTTTAAGCTATTGAGTGTTCTAGCTATCTTTCTTTTCATAGCAATAGCACCAATAGCGATTTTTGCAGCAAACGAGGATGTCTCTATAGTGAGTACAATAAATGATGAAGCAAAACAAGAATATATAATTTATATAAAAGAGGCATCAAAGACAAATTTCAAATATGCATTTACAACAAATGCAAATCCAACAGAAATGGATTTATCTTATATTAATTCAATCTCAGATTTGGGAGAGAACCAAGTGGCATTTTTAGATGCAGACACTTATGAAAAATTATTACAAGAAAGCTCAACAATTTATATGTGGGCTAAAAATGAAGAAGAAAATTTAATTCTAAACGGTATTCAATTAGATTTAAGTAAAGCCATAACAGAAGATGAAATAAAAAATGTTGAATCATTAACAAGTAAAATATCAGTAAAAATAGCTGAAAATGAGGAAGACACAACTACAATAAAAAATGAAACAGTAGATGGTGTTGAAGAAACAACAAAAGTTGGATATGTGCAAATCTTAGATGAGAAAGAAGCTACATATTATTATGAAATAGCTAAACTTCCAGGAGAAGAATTACACAACCAATTAAAAATATTAGCTGAAAAAGTACAAAATGAATATGACAAAATGGATATGTATGAAAAAGTGCAATTTATAGCACAATTTAATGAAACATTTTCTAAAGTGACAGATACAGCAGAATGGTTAGAAGTAAAAGATATGATGATAACACAACCAGAAACATCTGTAGCAGGAGATGAATATATAATATTATTGAAAAAAGTTGACGAACAAGGTGCAGAAACACTAGATGTTCAATTTTTGACAGCATTTGATGCTTATAGACCAAATGTAGTTACAGAACAAATTGTAACACAAGAAACAACAAAACTACCAATAACATATGATAGTATTGCATTATTTGTAATATTAGGAATCATAGTAATTCTAGTAATAGCAGTATTCTTAAGAATGAAGAAACTAAACAAACAAAATGAAGAAAAATAGTATAGAATTAAAAATCTATAAAGCAATTTTTTATATGTTATTAATAGCAGCTATAGTTATTATAGGCATGATAATTTATAAATATGGTAGTAATCTAAAAAATGAAAAAGAAAGCCAAGAAACAGTTGCAGCTTTTAGTAACATAGATTTTTCAAAAAATGAAGAAGAATCGGAAAGTCAAATACAATTGGAATATAAAGGATATAAAGTCGTTGGAATAGTAAAAATTCCAAAAATAAATATAGAATATCCTATATTAGAAATTGGAGACATTGATCCGGAAAGTGCAAAAAAACCAATGAAATTATCTATAATCAAATATTGGGGAGAAAATGTTAATGATTATGGAAATTTATCAATAGCAGGTCATAACAACAAAGATGGAACAATGTTTGGAAAGACCAAGAAATTGCAAAAAGGAGATATTGTAGAGTTGACTGATTTAAAAGGTCAAACAATTCAATATTCAATTTATGATATTTTTGTAACAGACCCTAATGATGTAAGTATCTTATTGCCAAAAGATGAACTTATAAGAGAAGTTACATTAATTACATGTACAAATGGAAATAAGCAAAGATTAATATTAAAAGCAAAGGAAGTATAAAATAATTTAGGGGGAATAAGAATGAGCAAGAAAAAGATTATTGCGATTGTTACAGTAATAGTATTATTGCTTGCTGCTGGAATCTCAGTTGGAGTATTCTTACATAATAGAGGAGAATCAGAAGCTGCTGATGGAAGTCAAGTAGTTGATGGAAATTTACCTACAGATGGAACTCAAACTGGAGAAAATGATGAAAATCCAACAACAAATCCTGATGCAGGAAATGAAAATGATGGTGAAGCAGGAGATAATGAAACTGTAGATAATGATAATGAAAATGCAGGTAATGAAACTGCAAATAATAACAATGCAGGAAATGCAGGTATTACAACAGATACAAATGTAAATGATGTTGGGGAAACAACAATTACAAGAGTTGAAGAACAAGATAGACTTGTATCAGAACACTTTTTAGATTGGTGGAAACCAATGCTAGTTAAAGTTAATCAAAAAACAGCATTAGGTGTAAATGAACCAGAATTAACAGTTAAAAAATTAGCAATAACAGGTGTTGGAGGAGACGAGTTTGTATATACTGGTCAAAACATTACATATGTTATCGAAGTAACAAACAATAGTAATAAAACAATTAATAATATTGAAATAAAAGATAAAATACCACAAGGAACAAGCTTTGTGTCTATTGAAGATGTAACAATTGAAGATAAATCTGTTGCAGAAGGAACAACAATAGGAGAAGCTAATTCTGAAATTGGTGTAAAATGGGTAGTAACAATACCATCTGGAAAAACAGCAAAAGCTAAATTTACAGTTAAAGTAACAGCAACAGAAGGAACAATTTCAAATGTTGCAATAGCAAATGGTAAAGAAAGTACAGATCCAACAAAAGATCCAACAGACCCAGATAATGAAACAAAAACATCAATAATCAAAGCAAGCAAATCAAGTGTAATAACTAGAGATGGTAATGAAGTAGAAATAGCTAAAGTCGGTGATTTAATTACATATACAATAACAGTAGAAAATACTGGAGATGCTGAAGGAACAACATATATAACTGATGAAGTTCCAGTTGGAACAGAATTTGTTTCAACACCAGCAGATGAAGGTGCAAAAGTGTCTGAAAATAAAGATTCTATTGCATGGTCTATAACTTTAGGTGCTGATGAAACTGTAACAAAAACATTTGTAGTTAAAGTAAAAGAAGTAATAAATGGAACAATTGTAAATATTGCAAATGTAGGTGGAATAGAAACTGAACCAGATAATGTTAAAGTTGAAGCATATATAGTATTTGTTGAAAATGGCGGAACTGAAGTTGAAGATATAACAGGAATAGCTGGAGAAAAAATTGAAAACACAGCTATGCCAAATACAACAAGATATGGATATGTTTTTGAAGGATGGTATGCAGAAGAAACATTAACAACAGAAGTTGATAAATTACCTGAAACATATCCAGTAGGAACAACAACATATTATGCAAAATGGTCACCAGTAACAGGATTAAAAGGAATAGTAAATTACTATTTAAAAGATACAACAACAAAACTAGCTGATAGTAAACCACTTACTGGATTAACATTTAATTCAGAAATAACAGAAACAGCAATAGAAATTGCTGGATACAACAAAGTAGACCCAACAAGTGTAAAAATAACTGTTGGATTA
>JAZSAX010000013.1:0-4096 GCA_045602065.1 Clostridia bacterium | reverse complement strand
TTCTATTCTTTTCAATTCTTTTTTGTCTTTCTCTATTAACTCTTTTCTCTCTTCTTCATCACATAAGTAATCTCTGTAAATCAAAGATAACATTACTCTTGTTTGTTGTAATAATTCTTGTTCATTTATACTTTTTGAATAATCTATATTTATAATATAATTATCATCTTTATTTTCTTTTATAAAATGTATAAACTGTTTTGGTATTTTTTTATATAAATTTTTTTCCATATGGTAAATAATATCATATACTTCACTAAATACTTTTTTATCTATATTCATTATCTTTTGTCTCCATTTTATTTTACTATTTCTTCTATCTTTCTACGTATAATGGCCATAACACTCATCATCTCTTGTCTTTCTGTAGCAGATACTCTAGAATAGTTTTCTTGTAAGTCTTGTGTTCCAACTTTTGACATTGTTAAATTTTGTTCTTGATTTGATAAATCCCATTCAATATCATCTAACTCTTCTTGTATATCTGTACAAAATTCGTTGTCAGTACACCTATTGTTTTTTACTTTTTGCAAAATCTCTTTTGCAATGTCTAATGATTGCGTTTCTTCATAAGCATCAAGCATCTCATATACTTCTTGAGATTCTTTTTTTAAACATCTGTCAATATCTATTATAACTATTGGCAACTTCCCTTCCCATTCTCTAAAAGCTCGCATTATTATATCATTATTAGAAATTTTACCATCTCTTTTAAATGCAACTATATAATCTGGTTGTTTTTTTACTCCTCCTTGAATTCTTCTAAAATCCATCTCATTATAGTTCTCTGTTTTATTTATATGTGTATCTGGAGTATAATATTTTTCATTGTCTCCATATGCAAATCCAGCAAATTCGCCATATGCAGAAGAAATATCTTTTGGACCTGATAACATTAGAGCATCTTCTTTCATATCTAAGAATCCATAACATAAATATGGTATGGCTGCTGTTCCTAACATATCATTCCTTATATAACTTGCTGAAAAGTGTTGAGTTCCTATTGAAGCTCTATTCCAATCCTCTGGAAATGTGGATACTTTATGCTCTTTAAATGCTCCTACTGATGTTATAATCATTTTAAAATCAATTCCCGCATCATATATTTCTAAATTATGACCTCTTAATTCTTCTGGTAGCTGTTCATCTTCTATTCTTGCTTCTCTATTTGGCGAATATAAGTCTTTGTTAAATAATTTACCATATGAATTTTTTAAATTTCTTTCCATTAATGTTTTGTCAACTTGTATAATCGTTTCAAATTCATCATATATTTGTTGTAAAATTGTTTCATCTTCACAACTTAGAATTTTTTGCAGACTTATAACAAATTCCTTCTCATCTCCATTTTCTATTTGGTATATATCTTCTCCAAATTTATCAACAATAGATTTTGCATATTGTAAGTCAATCCCAAATATTTTTTGTAAAACAGCTCTTTGCTTTTGAATAATGTCTGATCTCCCATACATTATTAGATCACACTTTTGCTTTTTGATTTCTTCAAATCTTTCTAAATCTTGTACACTTTTGATACCAAAAAAGTTGTTACTTTGCATTATTTTTGATAACTTTTCTATATCAATTGCATCTATATCATCTATTGATTGTATTAATTCATCATATTTATCTATATTAAAAAGCAAAGCATATGCTACTGTAGTCCATTCATCAGTTTGAGTTCTGTTTAGATAATTATTTAAGCATTTGCAAAATATTTCATATTTTTTGCTTGATAGTCCTAAAATTTTTGACTGTACTTGTTTATAACATGAAATCAAACTAATTTTATCTTCACCTAAAGTCTGTAAATAATAATCATCCAATAATCTAACATCAATATTTTTTAAAATATTTTTATTGGTTTGATATAATCTTTTTAATATTTCTTTTTTGTTTTGATCTAGTGTTTCAAATTCATCTTTTGTCATATATTTCTCCTTGATTCTATATTACAATCACTATATCACAAATATCATTTTTTTGACAATATCTGTATTTAATTTTACTCAAAATCTTCAATTATTTGATTAAGTTCTTCTTTTCCATAAATCTCTAATCCATCTTGCATATTAATTAAATCTGTTTCAGTAAGATATTCACTTGAAATATTAGTTTTCTCATACACACTTTCACTTCCATCATTATTTACCATATATACAATCACTTTTCCATCTTCTATTTTTAGTTTAAAATGTTCACCACACACATCTTCAAATTCTTTATACAATGTTAATTTTCCTGTTTCAAAACCAATAACTTCCCAATCCGGGTATTCTGCTTGTACTTCCTTTTCTGTCATATTTACAAGTTCTTGTGGTAACTCAACATATTCATTTATTGTATGCTCACATTGATGATAATATTTTTTTAATATTAATATTGCATTTGCAGATAATTTATCTTCTTTTGAAGATGTTGTTGTAGTATTTTGCATTTGCTCATATTCTTCTGTACATTCATCTTCTATTGTTTTTGAAATATAATTCTTCTCTTTTTTCACAATGCTTTCTGAATTTTCTCTATTGTGTAAGTTATATACTATTACTCCTAGTGTTATTATTATCAAACATATTCCAATAATTTTAGTTTTATTAGTCATTTAATCACAACCTTCCACTTATATTATTGGCAAATTTAACATATTTATACAAAAAAAGAGAGAAGTTACTAACTCCTCTCTTTTCGATTTCAGCGCATTTTCATCCATGCAGAAAATCTGGAATTATCATCATTGAAATCCTCTCTGGCTTCAAAGTAATATCCCTGACCTTCAAAATAGCATTTATTGTCAAATACGATTTTTCTCATATCGACATACACTTGAGCTTTATTAGCTCCACCGTTTTCTGCAACGCTTCGGCTAAATCTCTCTTGAAGATTTGTACGCTGACGCATCACAAACTCTTTTTGTGCTTCGCACATCTTCCTTCTGATATCTTCTGCCATTTTTCCGTTAAAGGAAGGTCTCATAATTGCATAATATCTAATGCGACCGTTTTCAACACGGATGTTGTCTTCAAAGCAAAAACCATTTTCTTCAAAGTAAAACTTATTTGCGATAAACAGGTCTTCTAAATCAATTACGATGAACGGGTTCACAATCTGTCCATCTTGCCGAATACTTGCTTCGCAACGCTCTACCTCTCTCTTGATATCTGCCTCGATTTCATGCCTCTGAGTCATCTGTTTGCACATTTTTGGTTTCCTCCTAATATTTTTTATTATTTTGTGTTATGTTCTAGAAGCTAAATACGAGGATTTTGCAAAATGCTTCTCATATCATTATACCACTAATTTACATAAAAATCAAATTTTAGCTTGTTATTGACTTTTATATGAAATTCCCCATTTATATCAGTTCTATAAATTTTCGCACCTTTATCTTTTAATCTATTAATAACATCACTATTTGGATGTCCAAATTTATTGTTATTTCCCACTCCTACAAGTGCAATTTTAGGGTTTACCGCTTCTATAAACTTTTGTGTGCTAGAAGTCTTAGACCCATGATGTGCAACTTTTAAAATATCAGCTTTTAGTTCATTATTTTTATACATATTTAGTAGCTTTTCTTCTGCAACAGCCTCAATATCACCTGTAAATAGCATCTTAAAGCTTTTATATTCAAGTTTAAAAACTAATGAATTATTATTAAGTATATTGTCTTTTATTAAATTATTATCAGGATATAAAACTCTAATTTTCACATTTTTTTCAATATTTATAACAGCTCCTTTTTTAGCTATAACTACTGAAATATTTTTTTCACTGACTATGTTTAAAAATTCTTCATACAGCTCGCTTTCTTCCCCTTGTTCACCAATTATAACTTTTCCCACTTTCATTTCCTGTAATACATTTAAAATCCCCCCAACATGGTCTTGGTCAAAATGGCTTATAATAATATAATCTATCTTTTGGATTTTTCTATCTAATAAATATGGTATCAATATATTTTCACCAACATCATATGTACTACTACCTCCTCCATCTATTAATATTTTTTTATTGTTGGGAGTAACAATTAATGTACTATCGCCTTGTCCTACATCAATAAAATAAATACTAAAATTTGAATTAATTTTACTAATAC
>JAZSAX010000012.1:0-2278 GCA_045602065.1 Clostridia bacterium | reverse complement strand
TTGCTAAAACAAGTAAAAAAGATGCGACTGCAAAGAAAACAGCAATAAAAATGCATACAGAAAATAATTTAACTGAAATAAAATTAGGGCAAAATGAATATAAAATTGAATTACAAAAAGATGAATATAATATATATACAGAAATAAATGAAACATCATACATAATAGTAAGAGAACCTTGTTTGAGAGTGGTTGCAGGCGGTGCATACATATTTATGGAAAGACAAGGCGAAGAATATTCTGTAACAACAAACCAAGATTTTAAAATAAATTATGTTATAGATAACTTAGAAAGAAAAAATAATGTAGTAAACTTTAAACTAACAAATTTAACACAAATAGAAGCAAATTCAGAGGGATTAATATTTGAAATTGATGAAGAAAAAATTGTCGAAAATAATTTAGAAGATAATAAAACTTTAGTAATTTCAGAAGAAGACGGAAAAGTTTATTTACCATATACAAAAGCTGATGTTAAAGAAGATATGGCTCAAAACAAAGGCAAAAAAATATCTGAATTGATTGAACAAAAATATATTTTACCATTAGATAGATTTAAAAATTCTATGAAAGCAAGATTTGTCGAAGCTTATAATTTGATGTATAAAAGAGAAGGGAAATCAAGAAAAAGTGCATTCTTTTTAGGGTTGGAATTAATGTTTGAAACCAACCTACATCCAGCTATAATTTCGGCATGTAAAAACCTAGAAGAATTAGACATTTATCTTGATTGTTTAGAAGACAATGAATTGGAAAAGTTTTCCTGCTTTAAAATTATCTACAAAAGTCTTCCAACACTTAGAAAAAACAGCAAATACCAAGAGTTTTAAAAACCTAGAAAAAAGTACCAAAAATGGTGCTTTTTTTTTCGAAAAAAATAGCGAAAAATGTTGAAAAAAACACTGTCTTATGATATAAATATATAAGAGAAAAAAGGTCCAAAAATGAATTGGAAAATTGGAGGAAAAAACATGTCAAGAAGAAATAAAATGATAGTTAAAAAAGTAAGAAATATAGTAATATTATTAATGGCAATAATCGTTATGATTGGAGCTTATAGAAATATAAAAGACTCTTTGGCGGAGGATGTAATAGAAATAAATGCTATAGCGGTAGATAACTATGGTTATTTATCGAATGAGCAATTTAAGCTTGAGGCAACTCAAATAGGTGAAGACATCTATGAAGTAGAATTGCCAGAAACAGTTAATGGAAAAGAAGTTAATAGAATGGTAAAAGTGACATTGGAGGAACCAGTACCTGAAGTTGATACTGAAAGTAGTGTTCAAGAAAATGCAACTACTGAAGAAAACATTTTAGAAGCAATAGACAACAAAATAACATTAACAAAAGAGCAAATAGACACAAAACAACTAAATATAGAAGTAGTATACTATGTAGCAATAGTAGAAACAAATGAACAAGGAGAAATTAGCAAAGATGTATTAATAACAAAAACAGAAGAAGAAAGACAAGAAATAGAAGTAACAGAAGAAACAGAAATGTTATATGGCAAAGTTTTAAAATATGAGGATAAAGAAAACCAAAAATTAGTAGAAGTAAAAGGATTATTACCAAAAGATGCTGAACTAAAAGTTGAAGAAGTATCACAAGAACAACTAACAGAAATTTTCGGAGAGGCAACAATAGATGTAGCATATGACATTAAAATAGTTATACATACTACAAAAGAAGTTTTAATAGATGAAGCAGACCCAACAAAAGGAACAACAGAAATAATTGAAACAATAGAAGTGAATCCAGAGGAATTTGGAGAAACTTGTGAAGTTTCAATAAAAGACATAAACATAAAAACAGAATCAAGTGTATATCACGTTAAAGAAGATAATACATTTGAATCAATACCAGTAAAAGAAAATACAGAAGAAAATATAACTTTTGATGCAAGCACATTCTCAATTTATGCAGTAAGTACAGATGAGCAAATAATGGTAGGAGCATATTCTGGAAACTTTAATTTTAGCAAGTCAGGTTCATCAGACTACACAGATATAACTGTAACAGTAAGTTCGGCAATTGGAGCTAAAATAGTTGGATATAATTGGAGTTCTAGTTCTAGTACACCAGTAGCTTTCTTATCTGCAAATTCTAGCAGTATAACTGTTACTCAAACTAGTGTTGGTACATGGTACCTTCATGTTAAAGATTCAGAGGGAAATACAGGAGTTGGGGGAACATATACGAAAAAACTAGACAACGACACACCAACTTATTCTATATATCCTACTTCAACATCTAGCTGGTCTCAAACACAAAC
>JAZSAX010000011.1:0-2632 GCA_045602065.1 Clostridia bacterium | reverse complement strand
TGATATGTAGTAATTAAAAAACATAATTATTAATATTACTGTAACTATCATTATTGCAAATGCTATTATATACATATGTGCAGGAAGTAACAAATACGGCAATACAAGTAATGCAACAGTTATAAGATATGCCACGCCTGTGTAAATACTTGATTTTAAAGCTTTAGGGTTATTATCCGCTCTTTCTGCTAAATAGTTTGATGCGGTCATAGAAAGTGTTGCAGATATACCTGTTATTATTCCTGTTAAAGCAACTAATCTTGTGTTCGCTAATGCAAAAGTTACACCAGCAATTGCACCAGTTAGTTCTACTAATGCATCATTTAATCCTAATACCATTGCTCCTATATAATTTAATCTTTCTTCATCTATCATATTGTATAATTCTTTTTCATGTCTTCTTTCATCTTCTAACATTTTAGTTGCCTCTGGTAATTCTTCCATCATTTTCTCGTATTCATGTTGTGCTAAATTCTCTTTTTTCTGCATTGTCTTTATAACAAACGTAATTCCCATAACAATTGTTAGAAATTTAAATTTCAAAATTGATAATATGCTTGGTTTTAAATTTTTCTTTGTAATATTTTTCCATACCTCTGCATGCTTTTTCTCATCTTTTGACATTTGCATTAATATTTTTTTGTTTTCTTCATTTTTTTCTTTTTTGGCCATAAATTCATATAAGATGGCACCTTGTTCTTCGTCAATTTGTGCCTTTTTTACCAACTTCATTAGTTCATTACTTATCTGTTCTTTGTTCATTTTTTCTCTCCATTCTTTAAAAGATTCTTTCACAAACAATATACCATATATATTCTTATTTAACAAGAGTCTTTATATACAAAAAAAACTGGCAAGGAAGTATCCCTGCCAGTTTTTTATACAAACATATCACTTACACTAATATCAGCAATGAACGAAGCAGCCATTCCTACTCCTAGCATAATTCCGTTATAATCAAGCAATGTTTTGGAATAATTATATTCACTAATTAGTTCTTCTTCGCTTTCTAACTCAAATCCAAATTGAGCTACTCTCTTTTTATGCATCATTTTTATATCTGTGAAATTTTGAGCACAACAGTAAATGCTTACAACTTGGTCAAAATATTTTCCAAGTGTTTTCGCAATTATTGTTCTGTATATGACTTCCATATAGGAACCCACCAAAATTACATTGCCATTACTTTTATCTTTTATAATGCGTTCCAAGTTTTGCAGAATATATATATCTGTATTCTTGTCCATATCCATTAAAAAGAGCATTTTTTGCATTGGGTCTGTAATTTTAGCATGTTGTTCTTCAATCCAATCTTTACAGATTATATCAATATCTACAATTGTTGCTCCGATGATGTGGGCTAGCCTTTCTGCAAATGTTGATTTTCCATTCAGGGTAGCTCCATCAATCAAAATTAAAGTTTTACACTTTATTGATGCTAAGATTTTTTCGCGTGCATCTTTATCATTTCTTATATCAATAGTTTGACAAAGGTCCATACTCCGCACATATAGTTTGCTTTCTGGAATAAGGCGATTACACGCATTTTCTGTAAAAAACTTCCATGCTTTTGCATAATTCCACTTGTTCATTTCAGCTATTGTTGCCATGTTCGTTTGCCCTCCTAAAATTCTTTTGGAGGTTTGAAACCTCCAAGTTAAGTGTCTTTTTGGTTTCACTAATTGCTTTCTGACTTTTAATAAAAAACTTATTTTTGTGAATATCTTTATTATTATACTATATTTTATGTAAAATTGCAACTAAATATTTTTTATTCGCAATTAAGCATTGTTTTATTTTTTCCACAGAAATTCTCAAAATCATCAACAAATGTATCTACTGCAGATGAAATAGTTGTATTTTTAATTAATCCTTCTATTATTTCTGGTGCTATAGTAGAAGCGCCAACACCATATTCACAAAGTTCTAAAACTTGTAATGAATTTTTAAAACTTGCAGCCAATATTTGCGTTTTAAATCCATTATTTTTAAAAATATCATGTATTTTTCTAGCTACTTCTATACCATTTGTACCAAGATTATCAATACGATTTACATATGGGGCAGCATAATCTGCGCCAGCTTTTGCAGCAAGAAATGCTTGAAGTGGTGTATAAATTGCAGTAGCTGTAACTTTATATCCTTCAGATGATAATGCTTTTATTGCCTTTAATCCTTCTGGAATAGTTGGAATTTTAATATATGTATTTTTACCAAGTTCTTCAACCATTTTATGTCCTTCTTTAATCATTTCATCAGCATTTGTTGAAATAACTTGCACGTGTAATTCTGCATCTTCTCCAATAAAATCACGAATTTCTTTTAAAATTTCGTATGGATGTCTTCCTTCTGCAGCGAGTATTGATGGATTAGTAGTAACTCCATCTATTGCATAATATTCATAAATTTTTTTTATTTTTTCAATGTTTGCACTATCTATAAGTAATTTCATTTTAATTCCTCCTAAATCTTTATATTTTTAAAATTAGTAACTTAAAAACCTAAATCATTATATTATAAAGTTTTTTAAAAATCAACATGTTTATTTTTTACATACTCTTTATTTTTTTATGTAGAAATGATATTATAACATTAAATAACAAAATTCGAGGGGAAATTTATGGTACCTCCA
>JAZSAX010000010.1:0-8988 GCA_045602065.1 Clostridia bacterium | reverse complement strand
TTATAATCACTCATAACATAACCTTTATACAAAATGTTATCAGCTAAAATAATTCCATTAGGTTTAATCATACGTAGGGCTTGTTGTAAGAAAAACGGATATTTTCCTTTTGCTGCATCAATAAATACCATATCATATTTTTCATTTAGAGTCGGTAAGATTTCAACTGCATCACCTTCGCATATGTTGATTTTGTCTGCAACTCCTACTTTTTCAATGTTTATGCGCGCTTCTGCAACTCTTTCTGCATCTCTTTCAATTGTATCTATTTTTCCATCTGGTTGCAAGTATTCAGAAAAACACATTGCAGAATATCCTACAGCTGTTCCTATTTCTAAAATTCTTGTTGGTTTAATTTCTTTTAATATTTTATCAACCACTTCTAGAGTGTCATCCATTATTATTGGAACATGATTTTCTAGAGCTTTTACTTTAATCATTTCTAATTCTTGTTTGTTCATTTTTACCCTTTATTAGCAGCTCTTGCTGCTCTTTCTCTTTCTTTGTTGTCTAAGATTTTCTTTCTTAATCTAATTGATTTTGGAGTAATTTCAACCAATTCATCATCTTGAATAAATTCTATAGCTTTTTCAAGTGACATTTGGATTGGTGGAACTAATCTTAATGCTTCATCTGAACCAGATGCTCTTGTATTTGTTAAGTGTTTTTCTTTACATACATTTATAGCTAGATCTTCGCTTCTAGAGTTTAGTCCTACTATCATTCCTTCATATACATCAACACCTGCACCGATAAATAAATCTCCTTTATCTTGTGCATTGTATAATCCATAAGTTATAGATGTTCCATTTTCAAATGCAACTATTGTTCCTCTAACTCTTGATACAACATCTCCTTTGAATGGTTCATATGAATCAAATATACTGTTCATAACGCCTTCACCTTTTGTATCTGTAAGGAATTCTGTTCTATATCCTATTAGTCCCCTTGCAGGAATTTTGAATTCGATTTTTGTGTGTCCCGCTTCAGCTGGTTCCATATTTATCATTTCAGCTTTTCTTCTACCTAATTTTTCAATTACGTTTCCAACGCAGTCATCTGGAACATTTACAACTAATCTTTCAATTGGTTCACATTTTACACCATCAATTTCTTTGATGATTACTTTTGGTCTAGATACTAATAGTTCATATCCTTCTCTTCTCATTGTTTCAATTAATACAGATAAATGAAGTTCTCCTCTTCCTGATACAACAAACGAATCTGGAGATTCTGTTTCTTCGACTCTTAAGCTTACATTTCTGTCTAATTCTTTGAATAATCTGTCTCTGATGTGTCTTGATGTAATAAATTGCCCTTCTCTACCTGCAAATGGTCCATTATTTACGCTAAATGTCATTGACACTGTTGGTTCATCAATATCTACAAATGGAATTTTTTCTGGATTGTTGAAATCGCAGATTGTATCACCTATGTGGATATTTGCTAATCCTGATATTTCAATAATATCTCCTGCTTTTGCTTCTTCAACTTCAACTTTTTTAAGTCCCATATGTGTATAAAGTTTTGCAACTTTTCCTTGTGATATTTTGTCATCTTTTTCACAGATGCTAACAGGCATACCAGCTTTTATGATTCCTCTTTCAAGTCTTCCAACAGCTATTCTACCAACATAATCATCATAATCAATATTTGAAACTAGCATTTGTGCTGGTCCTTCTTCATCACAGTCTGGAGCTTTAATTGTATTTATAACTGTTTCAAATAAACATGTTAAGTCTCCATCTGGGTCTGTTAAATCAAGTTTTCCAACTCCATTTTTTGCTGATGCATAAACTACTGGGAAATCTAATTGATCGTCATTTGCATCTAGCTCAATAAATAATTCCATAACTTGGTCTAGAACTTTTTGAGGTTCAGCACCAGGTCTATCAATCTTGTTTATAATAACTATTGGTTTTAAATTCATTGCTAAAGATTTTTTTAATACTTCTCTTGTTTGAGGCATTGCTCCTTCAAAAGCATCAACTAAAAGAACTACTCCATCAACAGTTTTTAAAACTCTTTCAACTTCTCCACCGAAATCAGCATGTCCAGGTGTATCAACTATGTTTATTTTTACATCATTGTACATAACAGCTGTATTTTTAGCTAAGATTGTTATTCCTCTTTCTTTTTCTTGGTCATTTGAGTCCATTACCCTATCTTGAACTTGTTCATTATCTCTAAATACATGGCTTTGTCTTAATAAAGCATCTACTAATGTTGTTTTTCCATGGTCTACATGGGCTATTATTGCTATATTTCTAATTTTTTGGTTGTTCATTTTTTCCTCCTATTTTGCTAATTCTACTATTTTTTCCATAATTTCATCTGTAACTTGATCTAATTCATCTTTACTTCTACCGCTAAAATCTAGAGGTGCTCCGTATTTTATGTACATTTTTTTGAATGGCTTTTCTCCTCCGCTTATTCCAACAGGAATTACTTTAGCCCCTGTTCTTACTGCGAAAAATGCAGCTCCATCTTTAGCTTTTTCACCTTTTTCCATTCCATTTCTGGTTCCTTCAGGGAATAATGCTATACTTTCTCCATCTTTTAATGCTTTAAGTGTTGTTTTTAATGCTGAAACATCTTTTGAATCTCTTTTAACATAGATTCCATCAAATACCATTCCTAAAAATGCGAAAAATGGATTTTTTCTCAATTCTTCTTTTGCTAAAAATCTTACATGCCTTTTAGCTGTAACTACTATTAATGGTGGATCTGCATAAGTTCTATGATTTCCACAATATATTAAAGGCTGTGTTTTATCCATCGGAATGTTTTCTCTTCCTTCTACTTTTACTCTATAAACTACTACAAAATATAGACGTATAGCAGATCTTACTATTACTCTTGCTATTTCTTTTAATATTTTCATAATTATTCCTCATCTTTCTCTGGAAAATATATGCTTTTAGCTACAACTTCTAAAGAAACCACATTCATTGCTGTTAAATTTTCGATTTCTTTTCTAGCTTTATCTTTAAACTCCTTTAAACATTGTTGCATATTATATCCATATGTTACAGTTACTTCCATATATATTCTTGGTCCTGCTTCAGTGCTTGTTGCACGAGTTCTTATAACTTTATGTATTGCAGGCATTTTTTCTGCCAAATATTCCATAATTTGTCTGAAAACTGTATCTGATATTGTGAATTTTCCCATATAACTAAATGTTGGTCTTATTATTGTTTTTTCAGATATATATGGTTTTTGACCAGCTCCTTTTGATTTGAATATTTGAAGTGGGTCCAACAAATATCCTGAAAAATCTTTCTTCAGTTCAAATGTTGGTACTGGTATAACATGTTTTCCTTCTGTTACACGTATATGTCTTGCAGTTTGCATTTCTTCTTCTGTTGCGACTTCATTTATATAAATTATTTCCGATACTTCTGGTAATCCTAAATTTTCAGCAATTTTTTGTACCATTCCATCAGATGTTCCAAGTATCAAAATATTTGAAGGCTTATATTTTTTTAATGCATTTTTTATAACTTTTTGTTCTTCATCTGTATAAAATAATGCATGTTTAACTGTTTCAATCTTTGTAGGAGCTTTTTTAGCTGATACTCCCGCAACTACTTGATTATCTTTTATAAGAAGTCCGTCATCTATTATAAAACTTATTCCTTTTTCACTTGCAACCATCTGAGCTCTGTAGCTTTTGCCAGTTCCTGATGGTCCAACAAATCCATATACTTTCATATCTTTTACTCCCTTTTTATCAACGAGAAAGGCACGAATAATCGTCGTGCCTCACACATTCCGTGCCTTTTAATTAAATCTTCTCTGGTGCCTCTTTTACTTCTGCAATTTTTATGCTTCTGACATGATTAATTTTTTCCCATGTTGTTTCTCTTTTAAATAAGCATTTTATATTTATTAATATCCATGTTCCCATAAATGCAGGATAACAAATTAATCCTTTAATCATAGGTTTTATTGGTTTTTTATCTAACACCATTGCAAATACAGCTGTTGCTATTGGTAATAATAATGTAGGAATTAAATATCTTAATAAATTAGCTACCAAATCTGCAACTGTGATTGCTTGTGATAAATACATTACAGAATTTATTATCACTAATATCATTGATACTATTAACATTGGAATTGATCCAATTATATATAAAAGTCCATCGAAATTCATTAATGTTTTATTTTTTCTTACTGCCTCAAACAATTCACCTGTATATCTTTTAATACATTGCATATGTCCAACTGTCCATCTACTTCTTTGTGACCATGATTGTTTAAATGATGTTGGTTGTTCGTCATAAACTATTGCATCTGTAGCCCATCCAAGTTTTCTACCTTGTATAATATTTTTTAATGAAAATTCGATATCTTCTGTTAAAGTTTCAGTTTCCCATCCATTTGGCTTTAATACATCGAATTTAACCATAAATCCTGTTCCATTTAATAATGGTGATAATCCAATATTATATCTTGCTAAATGATACATTCTGTGCATTGTCCAATAAAATAGTGCATATCCTGCTGTTATCCAGTTATCTGTTGGATTTTTGATATCTCTATATCCTTGAACAACTTCTTCTCCTTGGCATAGTTTTTTGTTCATATTTACAATAAAGTCTTTATCTACTATATTATCTGCATCAAATATAAATAATGCATCATAATCTGCATTTTCTGCAATTTTTTGTTTTAAAAACCATTGTAACGCATGACCTTTTGTCTTGTGTTTTGGATCAAATCTTTCATATACTATCGCGCCTGCATTTCTTGCAACTTCTGCTGTATTGTCTGTACAGTTATCTGCGATTACATATATATCATATAATTCTTTATTATAATTTTGATTTTTTAAACTTTCTACTAAATCTGCAACTACCATTTCTTCATTGTGTGCTGGTATTATTGCCATAAATTTGTGGTTTTTGTTTGTTATATATGGTTTATCTTTTAATTTAATTAATGCACATAAACTTATTACTGCTTGATAACACCAATATGCAGTTAAAATATAAACTAATACTTGCTTTAGTATATCTAAATATTCCATTTTCCCTCTCTCATTTCTTTTATTTATTATACCCTTATTTTTATATAATATTTTTCTGCCTTATATATTATACTATTAATTGGATTTTTTTGCAAGTTTTTCAATAAAAAAACATAAAAAGGGACCAAGTCCCTTTTTAATTATATTTTTAATACTCCACCGATAACTTTTTGTGTACATTTTTCGCATACAACAGTTTCAGCTCCTCCTGATAAAACAACAACATCTCCTTTTTCTAATGTTCCATCAGCTTTTAATGTTTCAATTCCTTTTTCAACTATTGCATCTGGGCAAGATTCTCCTTCAACTAATACAGGTAATACGTTCCATACAACAGATAATTTGTTGAATGTTTTTTCGTCATCTGTTACAGCGATGATTGGGCATCCAGGTCCCATTCCAGCTAATTTTGAAATTGAGCTTCCTGTATGTGTATATGCAACTATTGCATCAGCATTCATATGTTCTGCCATTGCACATGATGTATATGCAATATTTTCTAAAACATCTTCTGATTTTCCGCAATATAATCCTTTTTTTACAAATCTCTTCCAATAGTTTACTGAACCTTCAATTGAGTTTGATATTTTAACCATTGTTTCAACACATTCTACTGGATATTTACCCATAGCACATTCTCCAGAAAGCATGATACAGCTTGTTCTGTCATATACAGCATTTGCTACGTCACTAACTTCAGCTCTTGTTGGACGTGGGTTTGATATCATTGTTTCTAACATTTGTGTTGCTGTTATAACTGGTTTTCCAACAGCATTACATCTTTTAATCATGTGTTTTTGAACAACTGGAACTTTTTCCATTGGTATTTCAACACCCATGTCTCCTCTAGCTACCATGATTCCATCTGATAATTCTAAGATTTCTTCGAAATTGTCAATTCCTTCTTGGCTTTCTATTTTAGAGATAATTCCAACTCTTTCTCCACCATTGTCATTTAATAATTTTCTTATTTGTTGAACATCATCAGCTCTTCTAACAAATGATGCTGCTATATAATCAAATCCTGCTTTAACTCCTTTTGTTATATCATCTATATCTTTTGGAGATAATGCTGGTAAGTTAAGTTTTAATCCAGGAACATTAACTGTTTTTCTACTTCCTAATCTTCCTGTATTTAAAGCTTTACATACAACATCTTTATCTTTAATTTCTACAACTTCAAATTCGATTGCTCCATCATCTACTAATATTTTAGCTCCTGGAACAACATCTTGGTATAAGTTTTTGTATCCAATTGATGTTTTTGTATTGTTTCCAATTACATCGTCATAAAGGAAAGTAAATGTTTGTCCTTCTTCTATAACTACTTTTTCGTCTCCTGATTCTAATTTTCCTGTTCTTATTTCAGGACCTTTTGTATCTAATACTAATGCAACTGGTCTGTTTAATGCTTTTCTTACTTTTTTGATTGTGTCGATTTTTGTTGAATTTTCTTCATATCCTCCATGTGAGAAATTAATTCTTGTTACATTTAATCCTGCATTCATTAATTTTGTTAACATTTCTTCACTTTCACTTGCTGGTCCGATTGTTCCTACAATATTTGTTCTTCTTAAATTTTTCACTTTTAATTTCCTCCCTTATTTTAACAACTATTGATAATTATACCACTTTTTATATTTTTTATTCAATAGTTTTTGACATTTTTTGAACGATTTTTTCAATACTTAACGACAAAAAACGCCTATCGGCGTTCGTCTACATACTTTATTCTTCAGTTTTTTTTGCAACTAATTCTTTACCATCATAATATCCACAGTTTGAACAAACTCTATGTGGCATTACTGGTTCATGGCAATGTGAACATGTTCCAAATGTTGGATTTTCAACTTTCCATGTTGATCTTTTTAAATGTGTTCTAGCTTTTGACCATCTTCTTTTTGGTTGTGCCATCTTAATCCCCCCTTGTGCAGATATATTTATTTATATCTATTCATTTTTTACGTATTTAAATTCACTATAAGATTATACTAGTATTTTTATGTTTTGTCAACATATTTTCAAGAATTTGTTCAAAAACTGCAAAAGGAACCTGTCCCAGTTTGCTAGCACCTGGGGCCATGCTCCAGATGCTAGCACGGCGAACACGTCCCCAAATGCTAGTAAATTGTTACTCTAAATCCAACTTGTTTTGATCCAGTATTTGCATTATAGTTTCCGCAATAGTTTGCTACGTTGTTAGAGGTGTCTGAATAATCTCCGCCGTTCCCTCCAATTGGTGTCGAACCATCAAAGGCAATGCTGAATGTCCATTCAGCTAAATTTCCTGCTAAGTCATATATATTTTGATGACAAAATGTTGTATTTCCTCCTGTTGTTAAATATACTGCTTCTTTGTTATATTTTTCATATGGTGAATTTTCCCATGTTGTAGTACTAGTTCCCAATGAATATTCGGCTTGTGGATTTGTTATATAATATGTGTTATTATAATAATTTCCTAACGTTAATCCTTTTGTTGATAAGTCTTCTGCATCTGCAAATACGCCTTTTGTTTCTAAATATTTCATTACTAAATCCCATTGCAAACCAAACATTAAACTACTTGTATATGTTCCTGAATCCATACTATTTGCTAATGATTGTGCTTGAAATGCTGTTACATAATTATATGGATATGCATTTGCTTGAATTACTGGAGTTTCTGGCGTTTCTGAAGAATAATATTCTCTATAACTACCTAGAATTCCTGTTTCATATCTTCCTATATAAAATCCACCATTTTCATAAATGCTTTTTAACATCTTATTTTTGGTTGATTTATAGTTATCAGGATTAAGCCCTATTATGTTATAAAAATTAGATGCTGTCGACAAATCGTCTCTTTTTCTATATGCCGCTGAATATTCTTTTAAGTCTGTTTCAATTGAAGCATATTCTGTATCTGAAAATCCTGTGATGCTTAATCCGGCATTTGGATATACAGTAGAATTTTTAGGTACTTCAACCCAAACATATTCATTTCCTTTAGAATCTTTTATTACTAGTCCTGATTCTAAAGTTGTTCCTGCAACTCTAATAAATCCTGTTGGTAAATATGGTTTTGTCTCTGCTGTAGTTGGCATTGTAATTGTTTGTACATAATCTTCTTCAACTTGATATGAATCTATACTTAAATTCATAGATATTACTGAGCCTACACCAGGAGTATTTAGATATTCTCCTACAGTATAACCCCATTCTGAGTCTAAATCGTGATTATCTCCTATCCAGTTTACTTTTACTGTTAAATAGCCATCCCCACCGCTTATATTTCCTAAAGCATCTACTCCAAACGGTTCTACTAATGCTGAATGTTCTATTTCTATTGTAAATGGAAATTTCTTTATATTATTTGTTACTGTACCTTTTACTGTTTGTACCCCGGTTGCCCCATCTGTTTCAATATATGCTTGTGTTAATAATATATAGTCATCTGTTGTAGGTGTTTGTCCTTCTTGAACTAATTCATATGGAACTCCTGCAATTGAGATTGATTGAAGGAAATAGTCTATATCAACTGTTCTTTCACCATTATTTTTGATTTCTATTGTTACTGATTGTTCTGGCATTGCCGGATATAATGTTGATATTCCTACCGCTATTCCGTTTTCAGGATTTTCTTGTTTTACTTCATTTATATAATATTCCATATCCCATGATGAAATATGTATATTTAGTGATGTATTTAATACTCTTGAATATGCAAACCATGCAAATGTTGTCATTATTAGAGAGAATGAAAATAATAGTATTGTTTTGAATTTAAATTTGAATTTGTTTTTTGATTTTCTACGCCATCTTAAGATGTTCATTTGTATTTTTCTTCTCCCTTCTTTCGTATTTTTACAGTTTCATTTGTACAATTATATTTTACACCATTTTTATTTTTTTAGCAATATAAAAATTTGACATTTAGAGATTTTTTTGTTTGTATATTATAACTCATT
>JAZSAX010000009.1:0-14715 GCA_045602065.1 Clostridia bacterium | reverse complement strand
TTGTCGCACTCGCAAAGTCCCTATTTTCAAGATGATTAAGCAATTTAAAGGAGTGCCGAAAAAAGTGACAAATAATAAATCACTATATAACACTTTGTGATACTTTATAACACTTTTAAAATTAGAAAAAGTCTTGAAAATTAAGGTTTTCAAGACTTCATATTTTATAAAATGGTGTTCCTGGGCGGAATTGAACCGCCGACTTACCGCTTAGGAGGCGGTTACTCTATCCAACTGAGTTACAGAAACGTATTTCAAGCCACTTTCACGGCTTTTTTATTTAAGACTTTTTCCACCACCACTTACTTAGGAGGCGACTGCTCTATCCTGCTGAGCTATGAGCACATTTCTTACAATATGAATTATAGCATAATTATAATTCCTTTGCAAGGAAAATACTTGACAAGTATGTTATAATAGTAAGAGAAAGGATTTTAAAGATGCAACAAATATTAAGTAAGATGAGAAAAGCAATAGAAGAATATAATATGATAGATGAAGGAGACAAAATTGCAGTATGTCTATCAGGAGGAAAAGATTCAATAACAATGTTAAATGGATTAAAAGCATTACAAAGATTTTATCCAAAACACTTTGAATTAATTGCAATTTCAGTAAATCCTGGATTTGATTTTTTTGATACAGAAATATTACAAAAAAACTGTGATGAAATTGGTGTTCCTTTAATAATTGAAAATAGTGATATAAAAGAAATCGTGTTTGATGTTAGAAAAGAAAAAAATCCATGTTCTCTATGTGCAAATTTACGTAGAGGAATTATCAACAGTGTAGCAATTCGTGAAGGATGTAATAAAATTGCACTTGGACATAATATGGATGATGTTTTAGAAACATTTCTATTAAATATGTTATATACAGGAAGTTTGTCAACATTTGCCCCAAAAAGTTATATGGATAGAAGTCAAGTTACATTAATTCGTCCATTAATTTTACTAAGCGAAAAAGATGCAAATCGATATGTGAAGAAAAATAATAAAACTATTATGCCTAAAGTTTGCCCTATGGACGAACATACAAAAAGAGAAGATATGAAAGAACAAATCTTTTTATGGTCAAAAGATATTCCTATGATTCGTGCAAATCTTTTTGGTGCAATTTCTAGAAATTTAGATGGATGGAAAAAAGCAGAGAATTAATCTCTGCTTTTTTGTTTCTATTCTCCACGAACTAGTTTGACCATTTCTGATTTTAAACTTTCTAATTCTTCAAGTGCACATTTGTCACATTTACCTTTAACACCAAAGTAAAGTTTTATTTTTGGTTCTGTTCCTGATGGACGAACTGCACACCATGCGTTATTTTCTAAATCATAATATAAAACATTAGATTTAGGTAATCCTGTTGTTCTTTCAGCACCTGATACCATATCTTTAACATAGTCTTTATCAATATCTTTAAAAGTTAAAACTTTGTAATTTCCTATTTGTTTTACATCTTTATTTCTCATGTTTGTCATCATTTCTTTTATTTTTTCAGCACCATCTGCACCTTCTAAAACAATTGAAACTTGATCTTCTTTATAATATCCATATTTTTCATATATGTTATTCATTTGATCCCATAAAGTAATTCCTTTTGATTTATAATATGCAGCAGCTTCACATAAAGACATAACTGCAGCAACTCCATCTTTGTCTCTTGCATAATCGCCAATTAAACATCCATAACTTTCTTCAAATCCAAATACATATGTATTATCTTTGTTTTCTTCTGCTCTTTTCATTACAGCCCCAATATGTTTAAATCCTGTTAAAACTTCAGCAACATCTAAATTATAATTTTTAGCAATTGCTTTTGCTAAATCTGATGATACAACTGTTGTTATAAATAATCCATCAGATGGTAATATATTTTTTTCTTTCATTTGAGAAATTCTATATTCCGCTATTAATAATGCTGACATATTTCCTGTGTAAGACATATATTCACCAGTTTTAGTATCTTTAGCATAAATACCTAATCTGTCTGCATCAGGGTCTGTTGCCAGAACTACATCTGCATCAACTTTTTTTGCTAATTCTAAAGCTAATTTAAAAGCTTTTTTATCTTCAGGATTTGGGTAATCAACTGTTGGGAAATTACCATCTGGCAAAGCTTGTTCTGGCACAACATAAACATTTTTAAAGCCTAGCTCCCCTAGCAATCTTTCTACAATTGTATTTCCTGTTCCATGTAATGGAGTATAAACAATTTTTAAATCTTTTCCTTGTTCTTTCACAATTTCAGGATTTAATATATGATTTTTTAGTACTTCTATGTATTTGTCATCCATTTCTTTGCCAACAACATTGAATAATCCTTTTTCAATTGCTTCTTCTTTAGTAATTGTTTTTATTTCACTAAAATCTGTTATACTTCTTACTTTATTTATTATTTCTTTATCTCTTGGAGCAATTATTTGTGAACCATCATCCCAGTAAACTTTATATCCGTTATATTTTGGTGGATTATGGCTTGCTGTTATCATTATTCCTGCTGTGCATTTTAATTCTCTAACTGCAAATGATAATTCTGGTACAGGTCTTAAAGCTTCAAATAAATATGTTTTTATTCCATTTGCATTTAATATTAATGCTGTTTGAAGGCTGAATTCATCAGACATTCTTCTTGAATCATAACTTATTGCAACACCTTTATCTTGTGTCCCTTGTTCTAATATATAATTTGCAAGTCCTTGTGTTGCCTTTCCAACAGTATATTTATTCATTCTGTTCGTTCCCATTCCTATAACACCACGTAACCCTGCTGTTCCAAATTCTAATTCTTTATAAAATCTATCTTCTATTTCTTTTTCATCATCTTTAATTGATAATAATTCTTTTTTTGTTTCTTCATCAAACATTGGATTTTCACACCATTTTTTGTACTCTTCTAAATAATTCATATTTTTCCTCCTTAATTTGGGACCTGGTCCCTTTTTACGCAATTTGGGACCAGATCTCTTTTTACGCAAAAATAGACCCGGTCCCTTTTTTATTATAATTGATAGAATTTTCTATATAGCTCTCTTGCTGTTTC
The DNA here is from genome assembly GCA_045602065.1 of Clostridia bacterium. Taxonomy (GTDB): domain Bacteria; phylum Bacillota; class Clostridia; order TANB77; family CAG-508; genus CAG-269. The sequence continues at coordinate 11,676 of JAZSAX010000009.1, read as the reverse complement.
AGGACTGTCTACACCTGAAGCATTTTTTACAGGAGCAAATTCTTCTTCTCTTTTTACTCTTAAAATAGCCATATCGTCTAATTCTCCAAATGCATCAAATAAGAACGCTTCAAATTTATATGCATTAGGTCCATCTGGTACAACTTTATTTCCATCTTTATCTATATATGTTGCTTTTTTAAATGCTGAATGATAAGGCAATGGTTTAGTTCCCATTCTTTCTACTGCATTTATATTAAATAAATTACATAAAATATGAGATTCACCATATATCAATTCACCTTTTTCATCTGTTGCTTGTGCCATATCTTCTGGTATTTCTGTATATTCTACAACAGAAGGTTTTCCGTTTTTCTTGCAGAATACACCAACTTTTTCTTGTGGATTAGCTTTTACAACTGATTTTCCTGCTGCTGTTACTTGTTTTTGAATAGCAATTCCCATTAATAATGGATCAACCATTTTAACTAAGCAGTTGTCTACTCCACCAATAAATAGCCATTCAACACCTAATTCTCTCATTTTTTTGGTCATACCATTTTTTACAAGAGATTCATATATACCACCATGTCCATCTGCTGCTGATTTGATTAGTCCATTTTCTCCAATTAGAATTTTTCCTTCTGTATCTACCATTGGTAGTTCTCCTTGTTTGAAGAAGAATAAATTTTTATCTTTTTCATATCCAAAATTTCTGTGTTTAGCAAAAAATTCTATTGTGTCATCATTATTTTCTTCACTTGTCATTATAAACCATGGAATTGTAACATCATATTTTTTTCCTTGTTCTTTTAATGAATCACTTAATAATTCAAATAATGATTTATGTGATTCTAATCCTATATCATATGTTCCTTTTGGTCCATTATGTCCAAGTCTAGTACCTTGTCCTCCTGCCATTGTTACTGCTGCAAGTTGCCCTGCTCTTATTGCTTTTTCACCTGTTTCAATAAAAGTTCTGTAATATCCATTTAAATTATCTTTGTCTAAAAATTCTATTGGCGTTATAACATCATCTGTTTTTTCTAATTCTTTTCTTGTATTATTATATAAACTATTTATTAATTCAAAATCTGTTGTTTCGATTTGATCTAATAATTGTTTTTGTTTTACTTCATCTAAATTTTCATATCCATTCAATAAATGTTCTTGCGAATATTTTCTTAGTGTTCTTCTAATATTATCTAGATTTTCCTCCATATGTATTCTTCCTTTCTTGTTACATATCATATATATATAATATTTTGACGTTTTTTTCAATAGTTTATACTAAAAATTTTCAAAAGTTGTTTTTTCCTAAGGTATTTAGAGTTTTATTGTAATTTTTTATTATATTTTCCATATTACTTTTTTCTTCTTCAAAACTATAGCAATCAAGAACACTTACAGGATTTATATTTTTTATATCTTCATTTTTTTGTGAAATATATTCTTTTGAACCTATAACAATTATATTCGAATTTTCTTTTGGTTCCTCTCCCTCCCATTTTAGTTGTAATATTTTTTGTTTATTTTCTTCTTTAATGTTCATTTTTGATGTCAATATTTCTAATGTTTCTCTTAAATTCTTTTGTGATAAAATTGTTATATTTTCATCTATTTTTTCATTTATATATGGCATTAAAATCATTTCTAAGTGAAAGTCACTTACATAAAAGCAACACGCTTTTTCCGTTTCTTTGTTTTGAACAACCATTTCTTTCATTCCTTTCGATTATTCTTTACTGGTAAATTTTACCATTTTATTTTGGCATTGTCAAGCATTTTTCCTTTAAATGAATAATTTATTTTTTTTGGTTAATAATTATTTTAAAGATATTTTTTAACAATTATGTTTTTTGGAGGATTATTATGAAAAAAATATTAAATTTAAGTTTATTAACATTTTTATTATTTTTATATATATTCATTTCTGCACAAAGTTATGCTACAGCTATTACAACGAATTTATCAGATGCAGTTTTTAGATTACATGTAATTGCAAATAGTAATTCTGATGAAGATCAAGCTTTAAAAATCAAAGTTAGAGATTCATTGCTAAATTATATGAATGAAATGTGTTCAAATTGTTCTACAAAAGAAGAAGCAATTGCTTTAGCAATAACACATGAGAAAGATTTTCAAGAAATTGCAGAAAAAACTATACTTGAAAATGGATTTAACTATTCTGTAAAAATAAATATTAATAATTTCTATTTTCCAACAAAAAATTATGGAGATATTTCATTACCTGCGGGATTGTATGATGCTTTAAGAGTAGAAATCGGTGATGCTAAAGGGCAAAATTGGTGGTGTGTAATGTTCCCTTCACTATGTTTTATTGACATTTCATCTGGAGTTCTTGATAATGAAGCAAAAGAAAATCTAGAAGATAATCTAGAAGAAGAATCATATAGTATAATTTCTGACAGTAAAAAAACTAATATAAAATTTAAATTTAGACTTATCGAATTTTTTGCTGAAAGAGGACTTTTTACAGCTAATAAAAATATGTAAAAACTGTTGTATTCTTTAAGTTTTTATGATATATTGCAAAAGAAGAAATATTTGAGGAGGAATACATTTGGAAAAATTAGTTATAACAGGAAACACACCTTTAAGAGGAGAAGTAACAATAAGTGGAGCAAAAAATGCAGCTGTAGCCATTTTACCAGCAACACTTTTAATAGATGGAATTTGTACTATTGAAAATGTACCTAATATTAGTGATGTAAAAAAATCATGCGAAATATTAGAAGGCCTTGGTGCAAAAATAACTTGGAATAGTGCAAATGAAGTTACAATAGATACAAGAAATATAGATACAACAGAGGCATCTGAAGAATTAACAAGTAAATTTAGAGCTTCATATTATATAATAGGAAGTATGCTTGGAAGAAAAGGAAAAATATCTGTTGGAATGCCTGGTGGATGTAAACTAGGGGCAAGACCTATAGACCAACATATAAAAGGGTTTGAAGCATTAGGCGCAAAAGTTGATGTTGGACAAGGTAAAATAGTAGCTTCAGCAGATAAATTAGTGGGAACTTCTATATACATGGATGTTGTATCTGTTGGTGCAACTATAAATGTAATGTTAGCTGCAGTTTTAGCAGAAGGTACAACAATAATAGATAATGCAGCTAAAGAACCTCACATAGTTGATGTCGCAAACTTCTTAAATACAATGGGAGCAGACATCCGTGGTGCAGGAACAGATGTTATCAAAATTAATGGTGTAAAAAAACTTGCTGGAAACAGCACATATTCTGTTGTTCCAGACCAAATAGAAGCAGGAACATTTATGCTTGCAGCAGTAGCTTCAAAAGGTGATATATTAATTAAAAATTGTATCACAAAACACTTAGAATCTATTACTGCAAAAATTCTTGAAATCGGCGGAAATGTAGAAGACTTTGGGGATGAAATTAGAGTTTGGGCTGATGGAAGACCTTCAAAAGCAATAATAAAAACACAACCATATCCAGGTTTCCCTACGGACTTACAACCTCAAATGGGCGTAGTTCTTGCAGTTTCAAATGGTACAAGTAGAATAATAGAAAATATTTGGGAATCTAGATTCCAATATACTGATGAATTAAACAAAATGGGAGCAAACATCACAGCTCACGGAAAAACAGCATTTTTCGAAGGTGTAGAAAAATTATATGGTTCTCCTGTATATTCATCAGACTTACGCGCAGGTGCAGCTTTAATAATTGCAGGAATTATTGCAGAAGGAAAAACAGAAATATATAATTTAGAGCACATAGATAGAGGTTATGAAAACATTGAAGAAAAATTCAGAAACCTTGGTGCAAAAATCGAAAGAGTTAAAGAATAACATTAGAAAGAAGAAATACATATGTTAAATTTTCGTAGCTTATATAGTGGCAGTAGTGGTAACAGTTTATTTGTAGAAACTGAAAATACTAAAATTTTAATTGATGCGGGAATGAGTTGTAAAAAAATTGAAGAGGCTTTACATTCTATTGAAGTAGACCCCTCTTCAATTAATGCTATTTTAGTGACACATGAACATTCAGACCATGTAAAAGGAATATCAACAATTTCTAAGAAATTTGATATTCCTGTTTTTGCTACAAAAGAAACGTTTGAAGCCATGCCATCACAAACAGAAAAACTTTCACAAAAGAATATCAATTTTTTTAATATTTCAGAAAAATTTCACATAGGTGATTTAGAAATATTGCCATTTAGCATCCCACATGATGCTGCAAATCCTTGTGGATTTAATATAATAAAAGATAAAATTCATCAAATAAGTATTGCAACAGATATTGGTCATATGACAAAATCTATTATGAATCATTTGGAAAATAGCGAATTTATTTTACTAGAATCTAATTATGATGCTGAAGTTTTAAAATGTTGCTCATATCCATTTAATTTAAAATCTCGTATAGCTAGTGACACAGGGCATTTGTCTAATACAATTGCAGGCAAAACTATTTCTTATTTATCTAAAAATGGCAAATTAACTTCTGCTATGCTTGGACATTTGAGTAAAGAAAGCAATTTCCCAGAATTGGCTTATCAAACAGTTGTAGATGAATTAATTTCAAACTCAATTGATAATTCTTCTATTAATTTATGTGTAGCTAATAGAGATTGTCCTAGTAAATTAATTACATTGTAATTTTATATATTTTAATTGTAAAGGGAATAATTTAGAACTAATTATCTTATAAGAAATAAGAAAAAAGCAATAGGTTTCAGGGGGCCTAAAGTTTAGGGGGTGTAGTATAATCTACAAAATATTTAATTTTTGGTTTATTTTTTATAGTTCGATTTTTGGGGAATTGAAATTATTCCCTTTACAAGATTAAAAACTTAATTTTAAAAATTTTTGAATTTAAATTTTATTTGTCATTATCTTACACCCATTTTTTTAATTTGTCAAGAAAAATCGTTCGACAGAAATCGACAAAACTGCAATCTAGGGCCATGCTAGCTAGAAAATCACCCTACAAATTAACAAAGAAACAATAATACCTGTTATGTCAGCCGCAAGAGAAGCAATTAAAATTCCTCTTGTATTTTTTATCTTTACACTACTTGTATATACAGCAATTGTGTATAATGTTGTTTCTGTGGCTCCCATTATTACAGAAGCTAGAATACCAATAAAAGAATCTACTCCATTTTGTTTAATGATATCTGTCGCAACAGCCATTGAAGCACTTCCAGAAATAGGTCTTAATAATGCAAGTGGCACTATTTCTCCCGGAAATTTCATAAAAGATAAAACAGGGAAAATTACTTTTGTTATAAAATCTAAAATTCCAGAAGTTCTAAGCATTCCAATTGCTACAAACAGCCCTATTAATGTTGGAAAAATTTTCAAGCTTATTTCTATTCCTTCTGTTGCTCCTTTTAAAAATATATCAAAAACATTTACCTTTTCTCTAAATGCTTTAAAAATAATAATTAATATAATTAATGGCATTGCTATTATTGAAATATAATTTATTATTTTCATATATATTGACCTTTCACTTCTTAGTAGCTTTTATAATAATTTTAGTAAAAACAATTCCCACAATTGCTGCACAAATTGTTGAAATCCATACAGGAAATATTATTTTTGTAGGGTTGTTTGAGCCTAATGAACTTCTAAGAGCAATTATTGTTGTAGGAATAATTTGTAATGATGCTGTATTTAGAACAATTAACATCATCATATTATCACTTAATTCTTCTTTATTTTCATTTTCTTTTTGTAGTTCTTTCATTGCTTTTAATCCTAGGGGCGTAGCTGCATTACCTAATCCCAAAATATTTGCAATTATGTTCATTATTATATTTTCAGAAGATTTCTCTTTTAAACCTGAAAAAAGCCTTTTAATTATAGGTTTCAAAATTCTAGATAAATAGTCAATAATTTGAGTTTTTGAAGCAACTTCCATTATCCCACTCCACAGGCAAGTCATACCTAATAATGTTAAAGTTAAATTTACTGCACTTTCAGTAGATTCAAAAATGCTATTATTAAGGTTTTCTACATTACCCGAAAAAATAGCATAAATAATGGATATTATTATAAAAATTGGCCATAATATATTTAGCATTTCTTCCCCCTTGTACATTTATATTTTACAAACAAGCGATTTATAACAAACTTTTTTACAATATTTTGAAATTATGATTGACCAATTTTGACATTTATGTTATTATATAAGTGAATTGATTAAATAGTTTAAGGAGGACAAGTTATGAAATCAACAGGAATTATTAGAAAAGTTGACGAATTAGGCAGAGTTGTTATTCCAATCGAGCTTAGAAACAAATTTGATATTGCAGAGAAAGATCCAATAGAAATTTTTGTAGATGGCTCTTCTATTGTATTAAAAAAATATGAACCTAATTGTGTTTTTTGCGGAAATACAAAAAATCTAATTACTTATAAGGATAGATTAGTATGCTCTAAATGTGCACAAAAAGTTGCTAGTTTAGGCGAAAAAAGTGAAGATGATGAATAATAAAAAATGATACCTTTTAGAAAAGGTATCATTTTTTTAAATAAATTTCATATAAATTTCATTTTTATTTACATTTCTATCTTTTGCAATTTTTTTAATTATTTCTTTTTTATCAAATCCTTGTTTTTCATAATATTTGTAGTGTTCTTCCAAACTTAAATTATTTAATTCATTTTCAGATTCTTCATTTTTATCTGCACCTTCAATTATTAAAATCATTTCGCCTTTTAGATTGTCAATTTCATTTAATAATTCATCAATATTTTTTCTAATAAATTCTTCGTGTATTTTTGTTAATTCTCTTGCTAAAACTACTTTTCTATTATCTAAAATATCTTTTAAATCTTCTAATGTTGATTTCATTTTATGTGGCGCTTCATAAAGAATTATTGTTTTTTCTGATTTTTTTATTTCTTCTAATTTTTCTTTTCTTAATTTTTTATTTAATGGTAAAAATCCCAAAAAATTAAATTCGTTTGTGCTTATTCCTGATGCTATTAAAGCATTAATCATTGCACATGCTCCTGGTATTGGAACAACTTCTATATTTTGTTCTATAGCTTTTTTTATTACTTCTTCACCAGGGTCACATATTCCTGGAGTTCCAGCGTCTGAAACCAATGCAATATTTTCTCCATTTTTTAATTTTTCTATTAATATATCACTTTTTATTTCTTCATTATGTCTGTGATAACTAATTAATGGCTTTGTTATTTCAAAATGATTTAATAATTTTAATGTTTGCCTTGTATCTTCTGCAGCAATTAAATCAACTTCTTTTAATATTCTTAAGGCTCTTAATGTTATATCTTCTAAATTTCCTATTGGTGTTGCTACAATATATAATTTTCCACTCATTTTCTTTTTCCTTCCTTTACTACCCTATTTTATCACATTTTTAGCAATTTGTACATATTATATAAAAATAGCATTTTAAGCGAGAGTGATTTTTATGTATAATAGATATTATCCTTATCAATATAATCGTTCTGAAAGGCCTCTACCGCCCGCACAGCCGTATTATTCTCGCAGGCCCCCATCACCTTCTCAACAACCGCCTCAAAAGAAATTTGATTTTAAATCTTTAAAAAAAGATACTTGTACATCATTAAATGATGTTGAATGCTTTTTAGATAGATTTACTAATACTTTAAAATATATTAAATTAATTAATTTATTAAAATAAAAAAATAATAAATAATTTTTATTTATTATTTTTTTATTTTTATTTAATTATTTTTTAAATAAATTTCTGATAAATTTTCATTTTCTTCCCCATTAATTAAAAATTTAACCGAATTTATTTCCTTTAAATTTGTTAAAGTATTTACAATACTATTAATTATTTTTAATTTATTTTCTTCTGTCTCATAATTTAAAAATTCATTTGATAAATTAATAATTGCACAAGATTTCTCTATTTTAATATCATGTAAAGCTGTTCCTTCTGGAATTAATCTTTTTAAACTACTACTTTGTGGTCCTTTTATTAACCAATTCATTATTTCTTTATATGGCTCATTTATTAATAAATTAGCGTCTACTACTTTTGTTTCACTTTCTAATTCCCCTGTATCAGCATTTGCAAAATATAATATTACTTTTGTTTGTCTCATTTGCTCTTCAGATATTTCTTCTTGTGGCGTATAATTCTGATATTCTTCTTCAGTATTTTCTATTGAAATATTATTAAAAATAAATACAATTAATAAAATTATTAAAATTAATGTTATTATCGCAATTATTTTTTTTCTATTTTTTTTCATACCTGCCTCCTTGTCTATTAATAAATATTATTATTTTTTTATTTTAGAACAAAAAAATAGAGAAGAAAATTTATTTTCTTCTCTAATATCTTAATGTATCTCTTTTTTATATGTAATTAAACTTGTGTTAAATCATCTTTGATTTTACCAAATGTATCTAAGCTTTTTAATGCCATTTTTACATTTTCCTCTATTTCTGCTTCGTTTGTCATTCCACTTGCTTTAAATATATTTCTATATTGATATTCAATATTTTCTCTATCTTTTTTGCCCATATTTTTTGGTTTTCCGCCTGCTTTGTTAAGCTGCTTTGCTGCTGTTATACCCTTTTCTTTACTCCATCCTTGTTCTTCTACTGCTTTTATTACTGCTGCCATATCTTCCATGTCTAACCCTGCATCTATACATTCTTCGTAATCTCCCATATATTCTCTTGCTTCTTGCTGATTTTGTAGTTGTAAATATGTTCTAAGTTTTTCTAAGTTTTTATCACTTGAAGCAACTTCTTCTCTGTGTTCCTCTAATAAATGTTTTCTATACTCTGCTTCACTTCCATATTTTTCTCTTTCGAATTCCTGATATGCTCTCTCTACATCTGGACTTGATTTTATATCTCTTGCTCCTAATGCATATCCTCCTACTCCTAGGGTTGCTCCGTATTTTCCTACATTTCCTATGTCTCCACTTGCTATTCCTAGTGTAGCACCTAACATTGCTCCTGTTGCTCCCAAGTAAAGTCCTCCTGCTGTTTTCGCAATAGCTCTAATTGGTTTTCCTGTTGCCAAGCTTCTTCCAAATTTTATGGCTTTCATTTTTCTATATTTTCCGCCAGCTGCTTTTATCGCTCTTGCATGTCTTCTTAAAAATCCATTTTTTCGTTTTTCAGCTAATTTCTTTTGTTCTTCTTGCATTTTATTTTTTCCTAGATTGTCAAATTTTTTCTGCATATCACTTGATTTATTAAATCCAACATTTCCACCTTTGTTAATATATGAACTAGCAGGTGTATTTGCTCTTTGTGCAGCTAGTCTCGCTTTCTCCATATCTTGCTTAGCTTTTTGTTCTTGTTTTGCTTTTTCTTGATTTGATAATATATTTGACATATTAGATTTGTTGTTTGATCCTTCTGCTAACAATGTTGGGTCTACCATACTATCATCTTTCATATTTATTTTGTCTTCTTTTTCTTTACCTTCATTCTCTTCTATATGCTTTCCACCTTTAGATGGTCTTTTATGAAATATCTTACCTAATCCTGCCATCATCAATCCAGCACCTGCTGCTCCACCTAAGAATCCTGGAGTTTGAGCTTTATCAAATCCAAACATTTTTCTTACGAATTTCTCAGCCGGCATCATAAATCCTATTGCTACTAATGTATATGTCATATTAGTTGATGACAACTCATATGCCGAACTAATCAATATTGTATATAACAATAAATGCACTAATGGTATTATTAAATTAAAAATATATTCTTTCAGCCACATATTAAATGCTTGTGCTTTTCCATCATGCATTTTATCTATTGGGTATGTCATTGCTACTAATGGAGCTATCATTGTTAAAAACGCTAAGTATAATACTCTTTTTGCATATGTAAATATGAAAAATATTGTATAAAATACTAATACCAAATATGCTATTCCATATCCAATGTACGTTAGAGTTCCTGCTTCACACAACGCTGCCTGTATTCTTGCCATTCCTAGTAAATTTTTTGCATCCCAGTATATTACTTCTTGATTGTTTCCCTCATTGTCTTGGACAAGCACTGGATTTCCATCTTCTCCTTTAACAATTAGTGTATCTATATCTATACCAATCTTATTCAATTCTTTGGTAAGATTTTCTTTTACAGTACCATTAATTTGATATACACTTGCATATTTGTCATCCCCATTTCCTAATGAAGCGAATATTTCTATGACTACATCTGCTGCATTAGATGCAAAAGCCATTATATAATGCATAGCAAATACTAAACAAATTGCAACAACCCAATCTAGTAACATGGTTTTATATTTAGCTTTTTCACTAGATACACTACTTATTATTATTCTAATTCCAACATACAATAAAATAATCATCATTACTACTAACACAATATTTCTTATTGCATAATACCATTTTGATATTACTGGTCTCAATTGTTTTGCTGTGGAGTCAATTTCCCTTTCAAGTTCTTCATACTTTTTATACACTCCAGAAGTTCCATCTGCATTAGGTTCAATCAATTGGTAGCTAATCGAATCCATATGATAGTTCGTTATGCTTTGGACTGCTGTATCCACACTTGTAGAGAACCAATATTCATATTGGGTAGTTTTTGTTTCTTCTACATAGTTTATAACCATATAGGTACTATTTGATTCATTATCTATAATATCAAATTGCCAAATATACTTTGTCACACTTACCATTGTTGTCATACCAAAAGATGGAGTTCTTGTGTTAGACGGTATAATCTCCTTTTTATTTATTTTAAAACTAAAATTCTTATCTCCTGTTATCACATTTTCTTTCTTATCCTTGCTAGTTAAATCTTGGTTTACTTTTTCTATCATATTTTTAAATTGATCATACTGAAGTGCCTCATTAATAGTTAGTGTCTTTTCCCCAATAAAATCCGCTTTTAAGCCAGGACTAGTTTCCATAGCTCTCCACCATTCTCCTATATTGAAAATACTCACCGGACCGGCAACATTGTAACTATTGCTACCTGCTAAAATATCATTGTCAAGTTTTGTCCTATATTTTTCGGTATATTTTTGGGGATTAAAAAAGTTCGCATCTAACATTGCAACTTCATTTCTAAATATTTCTTCTGGAGATATTTGGTACATTGGGAATACTACATTGTCACCAAACCAAGATATCGCTACAAACGTTCCTGCCACTAAACCTGATACTAAACTAATTGTTATAATTGTTCCTACTGTTGCCGCTCCTATTGTGGTTGTTACACCTAATGCTCCAAGTATTGCTACTCCTGCACCAGCTGTAACATAGGCTAATACTGCAACAACTACAATTACTAATAACGCAACGACAACTGTCACAAGAACACCTAGTCCCTCACTATTTTTACAAATTACAAGGAGAGAATTTTCCGTACCATATAATGTATTATGTATAAAATCCATCAAAACATCTCCAAGCCCTATCATTAAAGATGCTATTGGACTTAGTAAAGCTCCTCCAACATCACTAGCACTAATTCCATAAGTAACTTTTGGTGGAATTATTACACTAAATAACATTATTGCTATTATTATAATTAATAATTTTTTAAATAATCCTTTATTTGTAAAAATTTTCATTTATTTTCCTCCATTGTTATAAATATACCTCTTTTTATTTATTATAACACAAAAATCGATAAATGGAAATATTTATCGATTTTTGTGTATAATTTTAATATATTT
>JAZSAX010000008.1:0-47546 GCA_045602065.1 Clostridia bacterium | reverse complement strand
TATCAAATGCTTTTAGTTCTTCTTCTTCATCTTTTAAGTAATTCAATATATAGTTTGTGTTAGCTATATCTATATACTCATTATTATTTTTAAGCATGTCATGTATTTCATTTACAGGTATATTTAAATCAAAAATGCTGTCTAGAACTTTTTCTTTTCGTTTCATGTATCCTATTATAATATTTGATTCTTGATCACTTCTACCAACTCTTCCACCTTCTTGATATAGCCATTCTTTTGATGGTGGAATCCCTATACAAATGATATTTCTTAAATTAGGAATATTTATACCTACAACAAAATCATCATTAGCTAATAATATTGTTTTTATTCCATGCCTAAACATTTCATAAGTCTGCTTTGTATTATCCCATAAAATAACATGGTCTTTTAATGTTTCATGTTTATAAAACTCTTTGTAGATTTCTCTTAGAATTTTAGGATCATTATTAATTATCAATGTTAAATTAGGTTGAACTTTAGTAGAACAATCACACAAACTATTTGTTTCATAAGAGTTTTCAAATACATTTATTACATTTTTAATTAAAGAATCTAAGTTATCCCCTTTAATAATATTATATTGTATGTTTCCTCTATTCATTGAAACAGGTGACATTACCTTTATTTCTTTTTCTTTAAATTGTAATTTTATATCTTTTAAAACAACATTTGAAGCAGTGGCAGTAAACATTGTTATTTGAGCATTTTTAATTTTTTCTACTATAACTTTACTTAATGCTAAATAACTTGGATTGAAACTGTGTCCCCATACAGATATATAATGACACTCATCTAATACTATATTAAATATTTCATTATTACTATCTGCTAACTCTAAATATTTCAACATTCTATCATTCAAAAATGTTTCTGTTGTTGAATAATTTATTATTGATTCATGTGCTACTTTATCTTTGTCTAATACACCAACTAAGTCAAATTCGTTTTCATGCAAGTTTGTTATTTGATCATATAATAATATTTCTGTTGGAGATATTATTATTGTTTTTAATGGTTGTAATATTGCTAAATATTGATAAATTAGCGATTTTCCATACCCTGTTGGTAAGATTCCTATATTTAATTGTTTGTTTGTAGATTGAATAATATTACTAATAATCTCAAGCTGACCTTTTCTAAACTCTCTGAATTTGAATATTTCATATAATAATTTTTCATAATGTATTTTATTTGCTTGTGAAAAAGTATATTCAATTCTTCTACTTGTCCAAACATCTTGTTTACTATTAAATTTAAAATCTTCATCAATTATTTCATATTGAATTTGTTTATCATTTATTTTTATACTAGGTTCGCGATTTTCAATTATTGTACATTTTATATCTTGTACTTTATTTTTTACTAAGTGATTAAATAGTTTAATATAATAGTTTAAATTGTTACAAGCCAATTTTACATATTCCATATTTGATTTATTTATAGCAATTTGGTTGTTTTGACCTATTAAAAGTTCTCCATTTTTTATTGCATTTAATATAATCATTTGGAAGTAATATACATTATTAATTTCTTGTTCATTAAGTTTCATTTGTTCTAAGTAGTCTGTTTTTGGTATTATTTTAGTTCTAATCAATAAGTTATGTATTACAGCAAAAACAGCCAACTCAGGTTTTAACACATTATTATAGTTTCTTTTTAATTTAAGAATTTTTCCATTTTGATTATAACAGCTAGAATAGTATATATCTCCTTCATTTTCTTGTAATGGTTTCGCAATTTCCTTGTCTAACTGAAGTGCTGTTTTGACTCTAAGTTCATTTTCAAAATCAAAATATGGAATAATATAATCAATGTTGTTTCTTTTCATGTATTTTTGATATTCATTTAATATTTCTAATATTTTAGTATACTCAATATTACTTATATCATTATTATATATATAAGCTTCTCTTTGATTTCTTATGTAGTGAAGATTACTTAATAGTATTACATCTTTTATTTTGAACCATTCTTTTACTTCTTCATTATTACCATTTTGAAAAGCATATTTATATATTAAATCTATATAATTCATAGCATCATTTAGTATATATGAATCTTTTATTATAGTTCTTTGAATTATTGAATTTTGTAAATTTCTTATTTTGCCTTTTATTTGTTCATAGGCTCCATTTTTCATATGTTCAACTCCTTTATTGCATTTAAATAAAAGAAGCTAGAATTAACTAGCTTCTCTGTTTATTCTCCTCTGCCTTCTGGTAAAGCATTTGGTAATTCAATTTTTATTCTAACTCTAATTTTTAATACATAAGAAACTGCTCTTCCTAATTTACTGTTTTTAATTTTTTGCCATAATGATGGTTTTTCTTCAAATAAAACAGATTCTTCATACTCTAGTAGTTCTTGTGTTTCAGTATCTTCTTTTGTTTCTACTACTTGTGCTTCGCTTTTCTCTTGTACATTATCTAAAGCTACCATTTCTTCTATAGAAGTTTCTTCCTCTATTGTTTCTTCTACTACATCAACTGGCTTTGGAATTGTTTTTAATGCTTCAGCAACTTCAATTCCAATATAACTTAAAGCTTTTGATCTATCTTCTGTTCTTTCCATATCTATTTCAATATGTAAATTAGTTTCTAAATTATTTATTCTTGCATTTAGTAGTTTTAAAGCATCTTGATAGTTTTGACTTTTTCTATTTTTGTCTTTTCCTACTAGTTTTAATGTATCTATCAATTCTTCTGAAAATTGACCATCTGCTTCTTCAACTTTTTCTTTCCAATCTTCTTCTCTATTTTCTACTGATTCTACAAGTTCTCTTAATTTTCCTGCTAATGCTATATTCTCTTCTCTTTGTCTTATTAATTCTTCAACTTTTTTTGTATTTTCCTCAAATTGAATAGTTGCATATTCAACTAGCCCATATGCAGCTTTATAAACATTTACAGGGAAATTTTTCTTTTTAGGATATTCTATTAAATAAGCTTTTATAGATTCAATTAAGTCTTTAAAATATGTATCATCTTCTAATTGAATTATTTGTTTTTTACTATTTGGATTTATCATTTTTTGAATTTTATCTATATTTGATAATATTTTTTCTTCTGTGATAACCATTCTCACATTTACTATGCCTGATTTTCTAGACATTGCAAATTCCTCCTTCTTCCTATGTAGTCAATACAATAATTACCTTTATTATAACTCAACTTTTTTAAAGTTACAAGGCTTTTCCAGTCTTTTTTATGTTACATTTTTATGACATTTTTCTACACCTTTGTAATATTTTTGTAATATAAAAAATTATAAGATTTATTGAAAAAAACAATATATAACTAGTGAGTTTAGCCGACCCCGGATTGTTACGCCCCAGCTATGTTTCGGCTACGAAGTAGTTATATATTGTTTTTTTATTATATTTTTCTTACATGTTTTATTTTGCAAAAATTTTCTTCATTTCCTCATGTCTTTTAATTTTCAAAGTAGTAGTTTTTATAAGTTCTTCTTCAGTAATAATCATTTCTTTAATGTATTTATATTTAGGCATTAAATTATTAACTTCTTTAACTTTATTCCATAAGAATTCTCTGATGTTCTCTTCACCTTCAATATTGTAAAGTTCTTTAATCAAATCTTTATCATAAACAATCTTTGTACAAACTTTGATGTCTCCATCTTCTTCTGTTTTTTCATAAACCATTGATTCTTTAATACCTTCAACTTTATTTAATAAATTTTCAAGTTCTTCTGGATATACATTTTTTCCATTATTTAATACTATAACACTTTTCTTTCTTCCAGATATATAGATATATCCATCTTTATCAATTCTTGCTAAATCTCCTGTATGTAGCCATCCTTTTTTATCAATTGCTGACTTTGTAGCTTCTTCATTTTCGTAATATCCAAGCATTATGTTTGGACCTTTAGCTAATAGTTCTCCAACACCTTCTTCATCTGGATTATCGATTTTTACCTCTACACTTGGAATTTTCTTCCCTATAGAGCCTACTCTTCTATATTTGGGTGTTTCGGCAGCTATTACTGGTGAAGATTCTGTTAGTCCATACCCTTGTAATAAAATAATTCCCAAATCATTAAAGCCTTGTTGTGTTTCAGGTGATAACGCAGCACCTCCAGCTAATGCTAATCTTAACTTTCCACCTAAGTTGTCATGAATCTCTTTGAATAATTTTTTCCTAACATCTATTCTTATTTTTAATAAAGCTTGTGAAATTTTTACACCTTTTTTTACTGTTTCTAATTTTCCTTTTTTCTCTATTGCTTTCATTAGCTTTCTGTAAATAACTTCAAATACAGCTGGAACTGATATCATCGCTGTTATTCCAAATTCTTTTATATTATCTGCCATATGTTTTACGCCTTCACAGAAACATATACAAGAGCCAACAGAGATAGGATATAAAAAGCCTGCTGTACATTCAAATACATGGTGTAATGGTAAAAATGATAAAAACACATCATTTTCATCTATATCAAATATTTTTGATACATCCATTACATTTGATACTATGTTTTTGTGTGATAACATTACTGCTTTTGACATCGCGGTTGTTCCTGATGTAAATAGCATTATTCCCATCTTTTCTGGATATATTTTTGCTTCTAAGAATTTTTTATTTCCTTCTGCTAATAGCTTTTTGCCTTTTTCAATCAACGCTTTTTGTGAATATATTCCATTTGTATTTTCTTCTAAGTCCATTGATATGAAATATTTTAAGTTTGTGTTCTTCTTGTTTCTTAGTTGATCCATTATTTCAGCATATTTATCTGAATAAAATATAGCTTCTACTTGAGAACGTAAAATCAAACTTTCAATTTCATTTTCTGGTAAGGCCTTGTCTAATGGCACAACAACACCTGTTCCTGTAGCAATTGATAAATAAGCAAGTTCCCATTCATATCTGTTTTCTGAAATAACTGCTATTCTTTTATCTTTTAGTCCCATTTTTATTAATGCTGTTCCTAATGCATTTATATCATCTCTAAATTCCTTGTGAGTTATTATTCTAAATTCGCCTTCTTTGTCTGTTTTAAATTTAAAAGCCGGTCTATCTCCATACGCTTCTCCTGATTGTTTTAGCATATCTTTTAAATCTCTAAATTTCATGTTTTTTGATTTCGTTCCCATTATAACTTCTCCTCTTTTTGTTTTACTCGTAATCCATTTATTACTGTGTTTTCATATTCATTATATAATTTCATTATGTCCATATTTTCATGTTCTCTTTTTTTATATACAAGTGTTGAACATATTAAGCCATATATTTCTGATGCTGTTACTCTAGTATCTCCATTTTTTATTTCACCTTTTTCAATCCCTTGTTGTACAATTTTTTCTATTTGACCTATATATTCAAATACAAGGTTTTGGCACTTTTTATGTCTTTCTTCATTTCCTAAAAATTGACTTAAAATAATCGTTATTATATCCTCATATTTAGCCACAATTTTTATTTGAATTAAGACTATTGCTTTTATTTTATCTATATAATTATTTCGTTTTGCTGTTTTTATATCTACACTATTTTGTAATAATTTTATTCCTTCTTCTATTAAGAAATTAAATATTTCTTCTTTGCTTGAAAAATGATAATATAATGTTCCTTTTGCTACACCAACTGTTGCAGTTATATCTTCTATACTTGTTGCATCATATCCTTTTTCAGCAAATAGTTTCATTGAAGTTTCAAATATTTTTCTTTTGGTTTTATTCATATACTTCACCTATTATCTCTGATTTTTTCATTGATATTATATAATGTTATACCTCTTTTTGCAAGACTTTTTTATTTTTCGAACTGGTAGTCAATTTTATTTTTTGTTTTATGTTTCCTTTTTGGTTTACGTTTTAAAATTTAATTTTTATCCACATACCTGTGGATAATGTGGATAACTGTGTTAATAACTTTAAAATAGCGGCATTTTTTTATAAGTTATTCACATTGAACTGTTGATAACTTTCTTTTTACATTTATTTGTATTTTTTATTTTGATTTATGTAACTTGTATTTTTGTCATAAAAAAATACAGTGACATACCACTGTACTTTTTGTTTTATTTAATAAAAAAACTTAATATATATAATTGCCACAATTTCTAAGATCACTAATGCTGGTAACCCTATTGTAAATTTTAACTTCTGGGTTTTATGTCTAAAAGTATACATTCCAGCTATTGTACCAACTCCTCCACCTAATGCAGTAACAATAAATAAAGTTTGTTCAGGAATTCTCCATTTTCCTTTTTTAGCTTTTCTTTTATCTGACCACATCATTAGAAATCCTATTAAATTAATTATTAATAAATATAATAAAATGTTTTTTAGTGTAAAAATATCTGTTATTGAAATTGCGTTTTCAAACATAACTTTTCTCCTTCGTTGGTAAAAAGGGACCGAGTCCCTTTTTACCCAAATAAACTTAACTGGTTACTTTGGCTCATTCCTTCTAAACATCCGAATTGGCGTAATAATTCTGTAACAGAATCACCGACTTTTGCACGAATTTTCATATCATCAATTGACATGAATTTTTCTTCATCACGTGCTTTCATTATACCTTCTGCAGCAACATTTCCAAGACCTGCTATGCTATTTAGAGGTGGTCTTAAATATTCACCTTCTATTAGGAATTTAGTAGCATGAGATTTATATAAATCTATTGGCAAGAATTTGATTCCTCTTTCATACATTTCAAGTACCAGTTCTAAGTCATCATACATTTCCTTGTCTTTTGGTGTTGCATTATTCCCCATCATTTCTATTTCTTTCATTTTGTTTTTTACTTTTTCTTTTCCATTTATCATAAATTCTGCGTCAAATGCTTTTGCTCTAATTGAATAGTATGCAGCATAATATGCAAGTGGAATATGAACTTTAAACCACGCTATTCTAAATGCATTTGTTACATATGCTGCAGCATGTGCTTTAGGGAACATGTATTTAATTTTTTCACATGATTTTACATACCAATCTGGAATATCATATTGTTTCATTAATTCTTTAAATCCATTCCATTTTTCTGGATCTTTAAGCGCTTTTCCTTTACGAACTGTCTCCATTATTTTAAATGCTTTGTCTGGAGGTAATCCTTTTTTCATCAAATATACCATAATGTCATCTCTACAACATATTGCTTCTTTAAGTGTTACTGTTCCTTGTTCTATTAATGATTGAGCATTTCCTAGCCATACATCTGTACCATGTGATAAACCTGATATACGTATTAACTCATCAAATGTTGTTGGTAAGGTGTCTAAAAGCATGCCTCTAGCAAATTTAGTACCATATTCAGGTATTCCATAAGTTCCTACTTTTGAATTAATTTGCTCTGGTGTTACTCCTAATGCATCTGTCGAATTAAATATTGACATTGTTTGTTTATCATCTAATGGTATATCTGTTGGTGCAACACCTGTTAAATCTTGTAACATACGAATTACAGTTGGATCGTCGTGTCCTAGTATATCTAGTTTTAAAAGGTTCGCATCTATTGAGTGATAATCAAAATGTGTTGTTATAATATCTGATGTTGGGTCATCAGCTGGATGTTGTACTGGTGTAAATTCATATATTTCTCTTCCTTTTGGAACTACTATAATTCCTCCAGGATGTTGTCCTGTTGTTCTCTTTATTCCTGTACATCCTGCAGATATCCTTGTTATTTCTGCTTTATTTACAGGTATATTTCTTTCTTCATAATATTTTTTTACATACCCAAACGCTGTTTTATCAGCAACTGTACCTACTGTTCCAGCTTTAAATGTTGTTCCTTTTCCAAATATTACTTCTGTATATTTATGCGCTTTTGCTTGATATTCTCCTGAGAAGTTTAGGTCTATATCTGGCTCTTTATCTCCATTAAATCCTAAGAATGTTTCAAATGGTATATCCATCCCATCTTTTGCAAGCTTATGTCCACAATTTGGGCAATCTTTATCTGGTAAATCATATCCATTTCCTATTCCATAATCTGTGAAATCAGAATATTTACAATTTGGGCATCTATAATGTGGTTGTAATGAGTTTACTTCTGTTATACCTGTCATAAATGCTACAAGTGATGAACCTACAGAGCCTCTTGAACCTACTATATATCCATCTTCATTTGATTTCCATACTAACTTTTGTGCAATAATATACATTACAGAATATCCGTTATTTATAATAGAATTTAATTCTTTTTCTAATCTAGTTTCTATAATTTCTGGTAATAGGTCACCATATAATTCATGTGCTTTTTCATAAGTTATTCTTCTTAAGTCATCTTCACATCCCGGAATATGTGGTGGACATTTTTCTGGTGATATTGGGCAAATTCTATCACACATATCTGCGATTTTATTTGTATTTTCTACTACTACTTCATATGCTTTTTCTTCACCTAAATAGCTGAATTCTTGTAACATTTCCTCTGTTGTTCTTAGATATAATGGTGCTTGATTATCTGCATCTTTATACCCTTGACCCGCTTCTAATATACGTCTATATATTTCATCTTGTGGATCCATAAAGTGAACATCACAAGTTGCAACAACCGGCTTATTTAGTTTTTCTCCAAGTTGTACAATTTTTCTATTTAAATCTTTTAAATATTCTCTATCAGGCACTCTTCCTTCTCTTACTAAGAATTCGTTATTTACCAATGGTTGTATTTCTAAATAATCATAATCTTCTGCTATTTTTTCTATTTCCTCATCAGATTTTCCAAGTAATATTGCTTGATACAATTCTCCTGCTTCACAGGCACTTCCTAATATTAGCCCTTCTGAATATTTTTTATATAAGCTTTTTAATATTCTAGGTTTTTTATAAAAATAATGTAAATGTGATAAAGATACTAGTTTATAAAGATTTTTTAGACCTACATAATTTTTAGCTAAAATTATAGCATGATATGTATTTAATTTTTTGTATTCTTCTTTTGCTGATTCATCATCTTTTCCAACTTCATCTATTTCTTTAAGTGTTTGTACACCTTTATCTTTTAACATTTTTATCATTACATTAAATACTTTTACTGTTGTATCAACATCATCTAAAGCTCTATGTGCGACTTCTACTTTTATTCCTAATTCTTCAGCAATTTTTCCTAATTTATACTTTTTGAAATTTGGAAATAAATCTTTTGCAAGTGATAAAGTATCTATATATGTATAATCAAAATTGTATCCAAGTACTTTTGCGTTATGTTTTAAATAGCCCACATCAAATCCAGCATTATGTGCTACAATTACTGAATCACCTAAAAATTCCATTAGTTTCGGAAATACTTTATCTATAGTTTCAGCATCTTTAACCATGTCATCAGTTATATTGGTAACTTCTACAACTCTTGGTGGTATTGCTCTTCCAGGATTTACAAAACAACTAAATTTATCAACTACTTCTCCATTTTGAACTTTCATTATTCCAATTTCAGTTATTTTATCTGTAACAGGTGAAAATCCTGTTGTTTCTAAGTCAAGTACACAATATGTTGTATCAATACTTTGACCTTGTTCATTTATTACTGATTTTTCTTTGTCTGGTGCAAGATATGCTTCAACACCATAAATTACTTTCATATCTGGATTGTCTCTTCCAAGTAAATGGTGTGCTTCTGGGAATGATTGCACTACTCCATGGTCTGTTATTGCTATTGATTTCATTCCCCATTTCATTGCTCTTTTTATTAAATCTTCAGCTGAAGTCATTGCATCCATTTGACTCATCTTGGTATGCATATGAAGCTCTACTCTTTTCACTTCTGATTTATCTTCTCTTGTTGTTTTTGGTAATGGTGTTGATTCTACTATTGTATTTGCCATTATTGTTAGCTCATTTGAAAATGCATCCATTTGAGCTTTTCCAGCCAACTTTATTGCTTTCGTACTTTTAAGTCTTTTTATTATCCTCTTTGCATTGTTTGCTGGCAAAAATGCTTTACAAGTCATTGTACTTGTACCATCATAAATATCTATACTTAAAATTACTTTCCCTGATTTTGTTTCTTTGTCTTCCATGAATTGAATTTCACCATCTATGCATACATTTCCCGATTCCGCATTTAGGTCTGCAATTTTTGTTAATGGGTCATTTATATTCATTGATGAACCTAAAATTAATGGTGTACTATCATCTTCTTCTGGTAATGGTGGCATTCCTTCATCTGATATTTCTGCTATAATGTTTGCCATAACAGTTATATCTCCTGCATAAGCATCTAATCCTGCTTTTCCTGTTGTTTTTATTGCTTTTGCAGATTTTATTTTTTCTAGTACTTCATTACCTTCTGCAGCATCTTTTGCAAATGATTTACAAGTAATTATTCCAGTTCCATCATATAACTCAAATATAAGCATTCCTTTTCCTGTTTTAGTTTCTTTACATTCTGTGTTTACTATTCTTCCTTCTAATGTCACTCTTGCATCATTTGAAGTTATATCTTTTATCTTTATTTTATTTTCTTTTGCTCTTGAAGGTTTCCCAAATATAAGGTTTTCTGCTTGAGGAAGTTCTTCCATTTCTGGCATATATCCAAGGCCTTCTTCTGGTGGCATTTCATAGTCTGCATCATTGTATGGTCCTTGTGGAATTGGTGGTATCTCTTCATCTTGATGTGATTGTTGATTTGCTTTCATTGCTTCTTCAACAGCCTCATGTTCCATCTGTTTTGTTCTTTCTTTAAATGCTTCTACTTCTTGTTCAGTTATTCTTTCTTCAATATTAACTGTATATTTTTTCCCAAATAAATTGACTATTACAGTTTCTAACTCTTTATCTAGCTTTCTTGCTTTTAAGAAATCTGCACCTTTTATTTTCATGAATATATTAATTTTATTATCTTGAACTTCTACTTTACTTTTCAATAATAGTAATGGCCTCATTAATGGATATTTGTGTGCCATATAACATATCAAATTTTCCCACTCTGTTTCTATTGATTTCTTACGCACACCTTCTTCATATTGAATCATCATATGAACTTGTCCAAATTGAAATCTTTCTCTTAAGAATTTTTCCAAATACCATATTTCTTTTATTTCTATATATTCTTTTGAAGTAATTCCTATTTCAAGTGTATTTATCTTTTTTATTAAATTCATTTTTGTTATTTCAGCATCTGCAATATTGCTATTTGTTTTATAGTCACTAAAGACTTCGCTTACTTTTTTCGTCTTGCTCACCTACTTCTTGTCATATATTATCATATTTTCTCAGCCTTTTCAATGATAAATCAATAAAAAACTTGATATATAAGTATATCAAGTTTTCTCATTATTTCATCGCATTTTGTATCAATTTATCTAACAATTCAGAATATGATATTCCAACAGCTTCAAATAATTTAGGATACATGCTAATTTTAGTAAATCCCGGCAACGTGTTGATTTCATTAATATAAATTTTATCAGTTCCCTTTTCAACAAAGAAATCTACTCTAGACAATCCTTTCCCATCAATAGCTTTAAATGCTTTTACTGCCAACATTCTAATCTCTTCGATTTGTTGTTCACTAATATCTGCAGGAATTACTGTTTTTGATTCTGGAATATTATATTTAGCATCAAAACTATAAAAATCTTCTGCTGACATAATTTCACCAACTGTAGAAGCCAAAATTTGTTTTCCATCTAAGATAGCACATTCTACTTCTCTTCCATCAATTCCTTGTTCAACTAAAATTTTAGTATCATATTGAGCAGCATTTTCAATTGCCGCCTTCAATTCTACATCACAAGTAGCTTTTTTTACTCCAACAGATGAACCGGAGTTAGACGGTTTAACAAACATTGGGAAATTTAATTTCGAATTTATTTTATCTAATTTAAATTCTTCTTCATTAAAATTTTCATCTATAATTACATATCCATCTTTATTTTTCTTAACATATATATATGGTGCTTGTGGTATTCCCGCTTTTTCAAATACAATTTTTGTATAAACTTTATCCATTCCTACACTTGATGCTAAAACTCCACATCCTACATATGGTACTTGAAGCATTTCCAGCATACCTTGAATTGTTCCATCTTCTCCACCTAGTCCATGAAGAACTGGAAAAACTACATCTAATTCTTTTAAAACCCAAATAAGATTGTATATTTCTTCATCATTTTCAAACCATTTTCCATATTTATTTATATAGATTTCATGTATTTCATATTTTTCTTTATCTAGATTTTCTATTACAGATTTTGCAGACATGACTGATACATCATGTTCTGTTGATACCCCCCCATATATTACACCTAATTTAATCATAATATCACCCTTATCATTTATATTTGTTTTGTTTAATTTTATTCTTTTTATTTAATATTGTCAATCATTTTGCATACACTTAATAGAGGTGATTTTATGCCAATATCATTGACAAACAAAAAGAAATTAAGAAATACTTTATTAATCGCATTATCTATTATAATTTTATTAACAGCACGAGTTTCTTATATTCAATTCATCTGGGGGCCCGAATTAAGTAGTAAAGCTAGTAGTCAACAGTCTCAAAGTCGAAGTATTACCGCAAAAAGAGGAACTATTTATGATAGTACTGGAAAATATATTTTAGCAGTCAGCTCAAGTGTAGAATCTGTTAATGTAAATCCTACAAATATCTCTGCAGAAAATAAAGAAAAGGTCGCACAAGCTCTTAGTAATATTTTTGAGTTAGATTATGAAAAAGTTTTAAAAAAAGTTTCTAAACACAGTTCAATTGAAACTATTATCAAGAAAGTTGATAAACAAAAAAGTGATGAACTTCGAAATTGGATGACTGAAAATAATATTACTACTGGAATAAATATAGATGAAGATTCCAAAAGATACTATCCTTATGGAGATTTAGCAGCTCAGGTTATTGGTTTTTGCGGTAGTGATAATCAAGGATTAGATGGTATTGAAGCAAAATATGATGATGAACTAAAAGGCACAAACGGAAAAATTCAAAGGCAAACTAATGCTACTGGCGAAAGTCTTGGTGGAGAAGAATATGTTGCTGCAACTGATGGAAATAACTTAATTTTGACAATTGATATGACAATTCAATCAATAGTTGAAAAATATTTAGAAGAAGCTTGTATTGATAATGTTTGCACTGATGGCGGAAGTATAATAGCTATGAATCCCCAAAATGGTGATATTCTTGCAATGGCAACATATCCAAGTTATGATTTAAATAGTCCTTATGAACCTTATACTGATGAATTAAAATCTGCATGGTATGGAATGGAACAAAAAGATAAAACAACTGCTTTACAAGGTATGTGGAGGAATAAATCTATTTCTGATACATATGAACCTGGTTCTGTTTTTAAAACTGTAACCGCTTCAGCAGCATTAGAAGAAGGAATTATTACAGATATAGATGCTCCTGGTCAATTTTGTTGTACAGGTTCAATTCAAGTTGCAAATGCTAGAATTAAATGTTGGAGATATTATAGACCTCATGGTTCTGAAAGTTTAAGAGAAGGCTTAATGAATTCATGTAACCCTGTTTTTATAGGATTAGGTCAAAAAATTGGTGTCACAAAATATTACGATTATCTAGAAAAATTTGGTCTTTTTTCTAAAACTGGAATTAAACTTCCTGGAGAAGCAAATAGCATCTTCGTAAAGGAAGAAAAAGCAGGACCTGTTGAATTAGCTACAATTAGTTTTGGTCAAAGATTTGAAATTACTCCATTACAAATGGTTACTGCTGTTGCAACTATCGCAAATGATGGAGTTTATATAAAACCTCGTATTGTTAAAAGTATTCAAAATAGTGAAACTGGAGAAATAATAGAAATGCCAGTAGAAACTGGTGAACAAGTAATTTCTAAAGGAAATGCCGAAAAAGTTTTAAGTATGATGAATAGTGTTGTTTCTGAAGGAACTGGAAAAAATGCACAAGTAGTTGGATATAATGTTGGTGGTAAAACAGGAACTTCTGAAGACGGTGTTAATACCGGAAAATACGTTACATCCTTTTGTGGTGTTGCCGAAACTGATGATCCTGAAATTGTATTATTAATTACTTTATATAATCCTACTGGTGAAGGCGGACATCAAGGTGGCGGCGTTGCTGCTCCTGTTGGTGGTAAAATTTTAGGTGAAGTTTTGCCTTATCTAGATAACAAAACGTAAAAAGGGACCTGGTCCCTTTTTATTAAAATTCTAACCCGAAGCTCACTCCGAGTGCATTGTTTAATTGACTAATTATTTGATTATCGTCTATATGCCCAATTTTTTCTTTTAATCTACTTTTATCAATTGTTCTTATTTGTTCAGTAAGGACTACTGAATTGCTCTTAAGCCCACATTTATTTTCTCCAAGTTCTATATGTGTTGGTAATTTAGTTTTATTTGTTTGGGAAGTTATGGCTGCAGCAATAACAGTTGGACTATACTTATTTCCTAAATCATTTTGAATAATTAAAACAGGTCTAATTCCTCCTTGCTCTGATCCCACAACTGGACTTAAGTCTGCATAAAACATATCTCCTCTTTTTACTACCATTTTCTTCACTCCCAAAAACTACAATTTTATTTCTATATTTTTTATTAGTTTGAAGTAAAGTCAATAGTCCGCTACATTTATATATTAAGGAAAGTGCATATATTTTAATTTGTACTATTTACCTTTACCTCATTATATAATATGTAAATTGTCGTTTTTTGTTTGTTGTCCTTTATTTCCATTTGTGTTGGATTATATGTTTTTTTGTCTATATGTAAAATCTTTTCTTGCACATAAATATTTTCAATATTGCTACTTGCTTTCATTATTATTTCTGTATCTTTTTCTTCATAACTCGAATTGCCATCTTGCTTATAATCTTCTATAAAACTATATAAATCTAGGCAATTATCTCCAAGATAGTTATAGTTTTCTAAGATTGTATTTAAGTTTAATTGACTGTTTTCTAATTTTAAGTTTGTTCCATCATTTT
This sequence comes from Clostridia bacterium, assembly GCA_045602065.1. Taxonomy (GTDB): domain Bacteria; phylum Bacillota; class Clostridia; order TANB77; family CAG-508; genus CAG-269. Next base: position 32,645 of record JAZSAX010000008.1, on the reverse strand, counting down.
CTAATCTAACTCCTGCTATATTACTTGGTTCAACCACCTCTTGAATACTTTTATTAGGGCTTTGATATGTTTGTTTTAAAATATATTTATTACTATTTTTATTACTGCTTACATCAACAGTTACTTTCACTTCATATGAACTAATATTTAAAATATAGTCTACAATTTCTTGACTAGTTTTATTATTTCCAAATTTTAAATCTTTAACCCTATTTTTATAAAAAATTATTCCTCCAATTGTAATTATTATAATTAATAATATTATCCAATATTTCTTTTTCATGAAAATTACCTCCTGTGTAATATTTATTAAAACTAGAGTAATAATATTACATATAAAAAAACAAAGAGTATTTTATACTCTTTGTCCTATAATTATAATTCCTACACCTAATATTATCCAAATTATACTCATTACTATATTAGTAATTTTGCCTTTCACATGATATCTATTAGGATTTTTAGGATTATATTTAATTTTAACTTCATCTCCTATTTGATATTTACAAAATATAGAGCCACTAGATGATTTTTTTACATACATAGTTCCATCTACATTATATTGATAAATAGGATAGTATGTCCTTTTTTTACCGCCATTCCCTTTGATTGATGTGATTTTATATATGTCAACAACAGTTCCAGTAACATTTTCCTTGCACTTTACCTTATTAATAACATCAATTAAAAAAATTCCTACTCCAATTACTATAAAAGCTATTCCTACTATATTCATTTGTATTTCCTCCTTTTTTAATTATATAAATTTATTTTTATAATGTCAATTGTTGTCTTTAAAATAATTTTTAATTGTTTGCATTAATTCTTCTTTATTATCAATATGATTAATCTTATTTCTAAATGAACTAGACTCTTTCATATTTTTAGTATACCAACTAATATGTTTCCTCATCTCATTAAGGGCTATATGTTCGCCTTTTTCTTTAATGTCAAGTTCTATATGTTCTTTTAGAATTTTATATTTTTGTTGATTTGTAGGTCTTGGTAATTTTTCTCCTGTTCGCAAATAATGTTCTATTTGTTCAAATATCCAAGGATTTCCCATTGCTCCTCTACCTATCATAATACCATCTACACCTGTATATTCAAACATATATTTTGCAGATTCCTCATCAATTACATCTCCATTTCCTATTACAGGAATGCTTACAGATTCTTTAACTTTTTTTATAATATCTAAATCTGCTTTTCCACTATAAAACTCATCTCGTGTTCTACCATGTATTATAATTGCAGCTACTCCATTTTTTTCTGCAATTTTAGCTACTTCACATGCTACAATATTATCATTATCCCAACCTTTTCTAAACTTCAATGTAACAGGCACTTTTGAATTTGCTACAACTGCTTTTATTATTTCTTCTGCCTTTTGCAAATCTAATAGCAATTTGCTTCCATCTCCGTTTTTTACAACTTTAGGAGCTGGGCACCCCATATTTATATCAATTATATCAGCCAATTCACTAACATATCTAGCAGCAAATCCCATAGACTCAGGATCACTACCAAATATTTGCATACTAATTGGTCTTTTCTCCCCATCTGTTTTTAGTAATTGTTTCGTTTTTTCATCTCCATAATATAATGCTTTAGAGCTAACCATTTCTGTACACACTAATCCTGGTTCAAACTTTTCTACAACACGCCTAAAAGGCAGGTCTGTTACACCTGCCATTGGAGCTAAAATTAAATTGTTTTTTAATTCCACATTTCCTATTTTTAGCTTTTTTAAGTACATCTCTTTCTCCTATTTATTAAACAACCCATTTTTTCTCTGACTACTAATATTTAATAAAATACCAATCAGAATAAAACTTGTCATCATAGAACTTCCACCATAACTAACAAATAATAATGGCACTCCTGTTATTGGAAGTAATCCCATTGTCATTCCTATATTTTCTAGTGTATGGAATAAAAATATTCCAGCAATTCCTATTGCTACATATGAACCAGCTTCATCTTTAATTCCTTTTGCTACTTTTATAGATTTTGTAATTAATATTATATTTAATACTATTACTCCTCCAGCTACAATAAAGCCCATTTCTTCTCCTATTACAGAAAATATAAAATCTGTTGTCTTAGGATATAAATATCCTAATTGTGTCTGGTTTCCATTTAATATTCCCATTCCAGTAGCTTGTCCAGCACCTATTGCTAGTTTGGACTGTAAAACATTGTATCCTGCACCTCTTGGATCTGATTCAGGATTCAAAAATGTATCTATTCTTGTTTTAGCGTGTTCTGGTAAAAAGAATAGATATCCGGATACTACAACTATTGTTGCAATTACTATTGCTGATATTATGTATTTTTTATCTATTCCTGCCACAAATATCATTAATAAAAATGCTATTATATATGCTGCTGCAGTTCCATAGTCTGGCTCTATTATTATTAATCCTATTGGCACTAATATTGTTAATAATATTAAAGCTAATTTTGGAATTCTATTAATTTCTTCTCTTCCATTTCTTTGAATTATTGAAATAACATATGCCAAAAATAAAATTATAAATATTTTTGACATTTCTGCTGGTTGAAAAGAAAATAGTCCATCCCCTATATTAAACCAACTTCTTGCTCCATTGATTGGTTTTGTAAAAAGTACTGCTATTAGCATTATAATTGCAATTGCATACAATATAGGAGATAATTTTATGAAAATCTTGTAGTCTATAAACATTACTACAAGCATTATTATAAAACTTATCCCCATCCACATTGCTTGTTTTTTAAATTCATCTAAACCCGAATCATATGATGCAGAAAATAGTGCTATTAGACCAATTCCACATAATATAATTGCACATATTGGTATTAACCACTCTATTTTTCTTAATTTTTTTATATTCATTTAACCACTCTTTTATAAAATTATTAGTTTTTGCTCTCTTCTTTAGTTTCTGCTTTTTTCTCTTCCTCGTTTACATCTTCTATCTTTTCAGGCTTTTCTTCTTTTTTGTTTTTTTCTTCTTTTGCAGTTTTATCTGTAATTTGAACTTGTTTTGATTTTTTAATCTCTTTCTTTTCTTTTTCTGATGAAGGTTTTTTTTCAACTTGAGCTGTTTTCCTCACCTCATCTTTAATATTCATTATCGGGATATTCGCATATAATGCAGGTGCTCCATTTGTTCCGTCATTGTTCTCTTTATTTGTTAGTCTTACATCCATTGCACTTTCGTCTATATCTATATATTTTTTTATAACTTCTATTATTTCTTGTTTCATCAAATCTAAAAAGTCTGCTGATACATTTGCTCTGTCTTGCATTAGAACTAAATGTAGCCTTTCTTTTGCTGCATCTTTAGACTTTAATGTTTGATCTTCTTTTTTAGTCATTTTTCTTAAAAAATTCATTATGCTTTCAAACATTATTTATTACCCCTCCACATTTGTTTATTTTTTAAATAAGCTTTTTAATTTTGCAAAAAATCCCTTTTCTCTTCCAGGTATTGTTACCTCTATATTTTCACCTAATACTCTTTTAGCTATTTCTAAATATGCTTTTCCTGATGGTGCTTTTCTATTTTGAATTACTGGTTCACCTTTGTTTGTTTGTGTTATGATATATTCATCATCTGGTACTACACCTAGTAAATCTATTGATAATAAGTCCACTATGTCATTTACATCCATCATTTCGCCTTTTCTTACCATATTAGGTCTTATTCTATTTATTACTAACTCTGGATTTTTTATTTCGGCCGCTTCTAATAAACCTATTATTCTATCGGCATCTCTAATTGAAGATATTTCGGCTGTACTTACTACAATAGCTCGGTCAGCCCCTGCAATAGCATTCTTAAACCCTTGTTCAATTCCTGCAGGACAGTCTATAAGTATATAGTCAAATTCTTCTTTTAATTTATCTGTTAATTCTTTCATTTGTTCTTCATTTACTGCACTTTTATCTCTTGTTTGCGCAGCTGGTAACAAATATAACTCTTTAAATCTTTTATCTTTTATTAATGCTTGTCTTAATTTACATTTTTCTTCAACAACATCTACTATGTCATATACTATTCTGTTTTCTAACCCCATTACTACATCAAGGTTTCTTAGACCAATATCTGTGTCTATTAATACAACCTTTTTTCCTTCTAATGCTAGGCTAGAACCTAGGTTTGCTGTTGTTGTAGTTTTACCAACTCCACCTTTTCCTGATGTTATAACTATAACTTCTCCCATATTCTTCCTCCTTAGGATATTTCTTATGAATCTAAAATCCCAGTTTTTCAATTATTATAATACAATGAAAAAGGTAAAAAGTCAATGTATTTAGGTAAATTTACAAAAAAAATTGCCGGTTCCCTAAGGCTTCAGCAATTTTGTAATAATTCTTTTTAAGCTAGTATGTACCAGCTTAAATTGAATTACTCATAAAAATAGTCTATGATTCCATTATAGATGCCCCAAGCAAGTTTATTTTGATATTCATCTTCAAGTAAAAGTTTTTCCTCTTCTGGATTTGATAAAAATCCGCATTCTACAATTGTAGTTGGAATCTCTACATGTTTTACAATATAGATGTTCTCTATGCTTTTAGCTACTCTATTATTTTCTTTTTGAATCGCATCATTCAAATTGTTTTGTATAGATACAGCTAGTTTCTGACCTTCTGCACTTTTTGCATTATAAAAAGTTTGCCATCCATCATATTGTTGTTGTGGTATTTTGTTCAAATGTATCGAAACAAAAATATCTGCAGAACTTTCATTTCCTATTTTTACTCTATTATGAATATCTGATATCTTTTTCTGCCTTAATGTTTTTGAGTCTATATCATATATTGCACTTTCATCAGAACGAGTAAGTATTACGGAAGAGCCACTTTGCTCCAACAAATTTTGTAACTTTAACGCTATTTTTAAATTTGTTTCAGCTTCTGTTGTTCCTCTACTACTCTCTGCTCCTTCATCTGGTTTTCCATGTCCTGCATCAATGACTATTGTTTTCCCTGATACAGGTAATGATACTGTTGGCACAGATTTCTTGTCATCACTTATTAATGCAAAACTAAAAATTAACGCAAATATACTTAATACCGCTATTCTTATTGTCTTTTTATTTAAAACTATCATAAAAAAACCCCCATACTTGTTATAATTGTATGAGAGTTTTTTATTTTTATGCTTTTATAAATTCTTTCAATCTTTTTTCAACTTCTTTATCTGAAGAAAATTGTAAAACTTCATCAACTAATTTTTCACAATCTTTTTTGTTTAATTCTGTAATGGTCTTTTTAGCTTGCAATATTGCTGATGAATTCATTGAAAATTCGTTAAGACCCATTCCGATTAAGAGAGGAATATATTGAAAATTACTTGCCGCTTCTCCACACATTCCACAAAAAATACCATTTTTATGGGCAGCATCAATCGTTTGTTTTATTAGTTTTATAACAGCCGGATGATTTTTGGTATACAAATTTGCAATTTTAGTATTTCCTCTTTCTGCAGCTATTGTATATTGTATCAAATCATTAGTCCCTATACTAAAAAAATCACATTCTTTTGCAAAAGTTTCAGCCATAATAGCGGCTGCTGGAATTTCTATCATCATACCAACTTTTATTTGTTTATTATATTTTATATTCTTCTCATCTAATTCTTTTTTACATTCTTTTAACATTTGCTTCGCTTGTTGCAACTCATCTATTACAGATATCATAGGGAACATTATTGCTAAGTTCCCATATATACTAGCTCTTAATATTGCTCTTAATTGAATTTTAAACATTTCTGGATTGCCTAAACATAAACGAATAGCTCTATATCCTAAAAACGGATTATCCTCTTTTTCTAAATTTAAATACTGTATGTCCTTATCTCCTCCTGCATCTAAAGTTCTTATTATTGATAACTTATCTTTCATATTCTCAGCAATTTTTTTATAGCTTTCAAATTGTTCTTCCTCTGTTGGCATTTGCGGAGAATCCATAAATAAAAATTCTGTCCTAAATAGCCCAATTCCATCTGCACCAAATTTTAAAACATCTTCTAAATCACTTGTTTTTCCTATATTACTGCTAACTTCAACTTGAAATCCATCTTTTGTTTTAGCAACTATATTTTTAAATTTTTCTAATTCTTGTTTTTCTTCTTCATCTTGTTTTTGTAATTTTTGATATTCTGCCATTTCTTCAATGGATGGATTTATATGAATATCACCTGTTTCTCCATTTACTACTACCACATCTCCATCCTCAATTTGTTCAAGTATATTTTCAACTCTTATTACCATAGGAATTTGCTTGTTTCTCGCAATTATTGAAACATGTGAATTTGTTCCACCAATTTCACTAATAATTCCAGAAACATTTTCCATATTGATTTTTGCTGTATCTGAAGTTGTAAGTTCGTGTGTAACAATTATTGTAGCAGGTTCAATTTCACTTAAATCATTCTCTTCAATTTGTAATAACTTTGAAATTATTCTATTTTTAATATCTTCTATATCATTTGCTCTTTCAGATATATATTCATCAGGTATATTTCTGAAATTTATTATTATTTCATTCATTCCTTGTTCTACTGCATACACACAATTCAACTTTTCATTTTGAATTAATTCTTTTGCCTTTTGAGTAAGTGTTTCATCTTGTAAAATCATTAGATATGCATCTAAAATTTGTTTTTGCTCGTTATTGGATTTATCTCTTAATTCTTCTGTTTCTTTTATCACAGAATTAAGAGAAACCTTAAGTTTCTCTAATTCCGAATTTATATCTTCTATTTTGCTTTTCTCTATTTTGATTTCTTCTTTTTTTAATACCAATGCTTTTCCTATTCCAATACCTGCTGATATACCTTTTCCTTTTAGCATATTTTCATCCTCTTTCTTTTTTTACCATTATCTCCGTCCCCGTGGTAACGATTAATGATCACGGTAATTTTTCAAACAATCCCACTATTTCTGCTAAAGCCTCTTCTTCATCCACCCCATCACAAATAATTTTTATTTGTGTATTATTCTTTATTCCTGCTGACATTATATTTAATACTGATTTTGCATTATATTGTTTTCCATTAACATCTAGTTTAATATCACAGCTATATTTTGATGCATTTTTTGCTATTTCAGTAGCAGGTCTTGCATGTAAACCTTCTTCATTTTTCAAGGTTATTTCTTGAGTTATCATTCTTTCACCTTCTTACTGTTTTTTAATGCTGCTAATATCAAAGCTCCTACTATCGATCCTACAGCAATTGAAACTATATACATTAAAGCATTCCCTACAATTCCTATTACAAATATTCCTCCATGTGGTGCCATTAATGTACAGTTAAATAACATAGACAATCCTCCAGCTATTGCAGAACCTATTATACATGCTGGCAATACACGTAATGGATCACTAGATGCAAATGGAATTGCTCCTTCAGATATAAATGAAAGCCCTAATACATAATTTAGAAGTGCTGAACTTCTGTCTTTTTGATCTAGTTTTTTAGGTAATATTGTTGCAAGTATTGCTATAACAAGAGGGGCTACCATGCCACCAGCCATTACTGCCGCCATAATGTGATAATGCCCCTCTGCAAGCATTCCTGTTCCAAAAGTATATGCTGCTTTATTTACAGGTCCACCTAAATCTACTGACATCATTCCACCTAGAATCATTCCTAATATTACTTTATTTACATTTCCCATATTATTTAAGAAATTATTAAGTCCTGTATTTATCATTCCTATAAATGGATTTATTAACATTACAGCAAGCCCTGTTAAAAGTACACCAAATACAGGATATAATAAAATTGTTTTTATTCCTTCTAAACTTTTTGGCAATATTTCAAATATTTTCTTTAATAAAATTATTATATATCCTGCTATAAAACCTGCTAAAAGTGCTCCTAAAAATCCCGAACTTACTGTTGTAACATTTGGATTTTGTATACTTTGTATTGTTACACCAGATAAAGCGACTGCCCCGCCTACAAATCCTGCTGCCAAACCTGGTCTATCTGCAATACTTAAAGCAATATATCCTGCTAAAATTGTAAGCATAAAACTAAATGCTGAATTTCCTATTGTATTAAAAAATGCTGCTAATGGTGTGTTACTTCCAAATCCTGCTGGATTTATTTCATAATTATCTAATAAAAATGATATAGCAATTAATATTCCTCCACCTACTACAAATGGCAACATATGTGTTACACCACTCATTAAATGTCTATAAATATTACGCCCTACCCCAACCTTTTCTTCTTGAGAAAAATCAGCATTTTTGTCTGAATGATATATTGGAGCATCATTTGATAATGCTTTTTCTATTAATTCTTTTGGTTTATGAATTCCATCTGCTACTCTTGTTTTTATTAATTTTTTTCCATTAAATCTTGATAAATCTACATTTGTGTCTGCAGCTACAATAATTGCTTTTGCATTTTCAATTTCTTCTCTTGTTAATTGATTTTTTACACCAGATTGACCTTGTGTTTCTACTTTTATTTTATGATTCGTTTCTTCTCCTGCTTTTTCTAATGCTTCTGCAGCCATATAAGTATGTGCAATTCCTGTTGGACATGCTGTAATGGCCAATATCTCATACATTTCATTTGATGTGTTTCTCAACTCGTTTTGTGCTGTATCTGCTAAAACACCATCTACAACTTTTTCTTCTCCATATTTCGCATTTTCAGCTTCATCTATATAATTTAAAAATTCTTTTGGAGTTTTAGCTCTTTTTAACTCTTCTCTAAAGTTTTCATCCATTAATAGCGCTGATAATCTACTTAACACCTCTAAATGTATATTATCTTTAGTTTCAGGTGCTGCTATTAAAAACATTAAGTTTACTTTTTTATTGTCTAGAGATTCAAAATCAACACCATTTGGAATTACCATTGCTGCTAAAGTTGCTTTTTTAACTTTGCTTGATTTTCCGTGTGGTATCGCTATTCCTTCTCCTATTCCAGTTGTTCCTTGTTCTTCTCTTTTAAAAACAATTTCTTTATATTCATCTTTATTTGTTATATTTCCTGTTTGATTTATTAAATTTATAATTTGATTTAATGCCTCTGTTTTACTACTAGCTGCTGCATTTAACCTTATAGATTTTTCTTCTAATAAATCTGTTATTTTCATTGTTAAACCCCTTTCTCTATTTTAGATAATTGAAATAAAATTTCTTCTTTAGTAGCTAAATTTTTTGAAAAAGCACTTGCACTTCCTGCCGCAATTCCCATTTTTAATGCTTTTTCATAATCTTTATGTGTTATAAATCCAGTTAAAAAACCCGCAACCATTGAGTCTCCTGATCCAACTGAATTTTCTACTTTTCCTTTTGGAGCTTCTGAATACAACATTTTATTATCTTGTGTTATTAATATGGCTCCATCTTTGTCCATTGATATTAATACATTTTGAGCTCCCATTTCTTGCAGTTTTTTAGCATATAATACAATTTCCTCATTTGTATTAATTTCTTTTTCGAAAATTTCTTCTAATTCTTCCTTATTTGGTTTTATTAAAAATGGATTGTGTTTCAAAACATTTACCAAAAGTTTTCCAGTGGCATCTGCAACAATTTTTGCACCTTTTTCTTTCACTTTTATACATATTTTTTCATATATGTCATCTTTCATGTTTCTAGATACACTTCCTGCTAAAACAATAAAATCTTCTTTTTTTATATTCTCTATTTTTTTCATAAATTCATTCACTTCGTTGTCTGATATTTTAGGGCCTTCCCCATTTATTGCTGTTTCTTCTGAAATAACTCCATCTATATTTAATTGTAATTTTACATTTATTCTCGAAAATTTGTCTGGGATATAGACAAAATCAGATTTTATCCCAAATTCTTGTACTTGGTTTTGTATCTCTTTTCCTGTAAATCCAGCAATAAAACCAAGTGCTATACTTTCAAATCCTAAATTTTTTAATACAATTGATACATTTATCCCTTTCCCTCCAGCCAAAATTTTTTCTGATATTGCTCTATTTATTTCATTCATTTTCAAATCTTTTACCCCTGCAATATAGTCTATTGCCGGATTAAAGGTTACTGTATAAATCATTTTTCCTCCCAAACAAAAAACGTAATAGAAATAATTTACTTTCATTATTTCCATTACGTTTTTTTATTATTCATTATTATTTTCATTTTTGCAAACTTTTACTTTTATAATTCTTTTATCTTCATATTCTTCTATTTTAAAAGTTAATTCCGCTGTTTCTATTATTGGATTTTCTTCTTCTGACGGAATTCTACCTAACTCTTCTTGTAAATATCCTGATAAAGTATCATAGTATCCTTCAGGTATATTTGATTCTAATAGTTTATTTACATCATATATTGGCATACTTCCTGATATAATATATGTTTTATCATCTATTTTTTCATATTCTTGTTCAATTTCATCATATTCATCAAAAATATCTCCAACTATTTCTTCTACTATGTCTTCCATAGTAATAAGTCCTGCTGTTCCGCCATATTCATCTACTATAACTGCAATATGTTTTTTATTTCTTTGTAATTCTTTAAATAATTCATTTATAAGTTTGTTTTGTGATACAAAATACGCTTCTTTCATGATATTTTTAATTTTAAATGTTTTCTTATTTATATGTTTCAATATATCTTTAACATATAAAACACCTTTTATTTCATCAATTGTTTCATCATATACTGGTATTCTACTATGTTTGCAGTCATCTTTGATTATTTCTTCTAATAATTCCCCTGCACTCATATTAATGTCTACAGCAAAGATGTCTGTTCTATGTGTCATTATTTCTGATACTGTTATATCATTAAAATCAAATACATTATTTATTAATTCTTTTTCTTCTTCATCAATTGTGCCATTTTCTTCGCCTTGGTCTACCATCATTTTGATTTCTTCTTCTGTTACTACTTCTTCTTCATTTTCTCCAACTCCAAATAATTTTGAAATTGCGTTTGTAGTAGCTGTAAGTAGCTTTACAAATGGTGCTGTTATAATTGATATTCCTTTAATTATCCCCACTGATGCAAATGCTATTTTTTCATAATGTTTCATTGCTAATCTTTTTGGTACTAGCTCTCCAAATATTATTGTTATAAATGATAATATAATTGTTATTAATATTATTGATATACTTTTCCATACTCCTATTCCTATTGGAGCTAGTTCATTTAGTACCGGAGCTAACATGTCTGCAAATGTATCTGATGCAAAAGCACTTGATAAAAATCCAGCTAATGTTATTCCTATTTGTATTGTTGATAAAAACTTACTTGGTGTCTCTAACATCTTAGCTATTTGTTTAGCTTTTTTGTTTCCTTCTCTTGCCTGTTTTTCTATTTTATTATCATTTAAAGATATAAATGCAATTTCACTTGCCGCGAAAAATGCATTTATCCCTGTTAATATTAATAATACTAATATCGGTATTAACATTTATTATATTCTCCTTTTTATAATTGTCTTCTATCTATTGCATAGCTACTTCCTGGTATACTTTTTGCAAGGTGTTTCACTTGTGCTCCTATTTCACCTATTTCTAATATATTTGAAAATCTTCCTTTTTCTGCAATTACTACTCCTATTGATATAGAAGTTAAAGCAAATTGCTCAATTATTCCTTTTCTATTTGCAACTTTTATATATCCTCTTTCTATATCAGCATCTGTAAAAAATCTTGTTACTTCTTTATCAAATGTTGCTATAATTGATTGACATACTCTATCAACATCTATTGATGGTACTATTGCTATAAAGTCATCTCCACCAATATGCCCCACAAAAGAATTCTCTAAAAATTCTTCATGTATACATTTTAGTGCTGTTTGTGCTGTAAATTCTATTATTTCATCACCTTTTAAAAATCCATATACATCATTATATGCTTTAAAATTATCTAAATCTAGATATAATACAGAAAACTCTCCTTTGTTTGCTATTCTCTTTTTTAATTCTGCATGTATTTGAACATTTCCTGGCAATCCAGTTAATGCACTTATTCTTCTATTAATGTTTAATAATCTGTTCAAATTTTTTATTGTATAATATAAGTAATCTGTATCTACTGGTTTTTTAATGTAATATTCTACCGATTCTTCTAATACGTCTAATCTATGTTGTCTATCAGAATTTGAAGATACCACTATTATTGGTGTTATTTTATTGTCTTCATCTGTTCTAATTTTTTTACATACTTCAACTACATCTCTATCTATAGCATCTTCATTAATTACAATTAAGAATGGTATATTTTTTAATGCTACATCTATTTCTTCTGTTTTTACACCTATAAATTTAAATTCTTTATCTTTTTTAAATAATTCTTTAAATATTGGTAGTGATGATTCATCATCATCTATTATATATATCTCTTGTGTCATATTATTTTCTCCTATTTATTTGTAAATCTTACACCTTTACTTTTTTGCAATTCGTTTATATTTGTTACTGTTACAATTATTGTATTTTGTTCTCCTTCTGTCATTGTAACTTCGTGATGATATGTTGCTGCATTTACTTCTATAAGTTGAATTTCTCCCCCATTATGAACTATTGTTAATGTCTTGATTTCTTCATCATCTTCCGCATCTATAACAAATGTTGCTTTTCCATTTATTAGTTTTGATTGTATGTTTAATGTTGGTTCTGTATCTCCTACTACTTTTTGCTCTTTTGTTGCTTTTAATCCAATTATAGACATAACTTCAATTTTTAAAAGATGTTCTCCTTTTGGTGCATTAATTATTCCTTCATATTGTTTTTCTCCAACCTCTATCTTTTGAGGTTCTTCATCATCCCAACTATATTGAACATAATCTATCTCGTCCTCACTTGTTGCAATTACTTTAACTCCATTTGCAACTGCTTCTAATGTTATTTCTGGTATATTACCAGCTATAAATGTCTTTTCTATATCCTTTTTCTTCCCATTTTCTTCTGTTACAGAAACTTTTAAAACATTTTCTCCCCCTATTAAGTCAATAACTGTACTTACTCTTTTTTCATTATTTCCTTTTATTACAGTTTCCTCTCCATCATTCCATTGATAAGTAAGTGTTGTTATTCCTCTAATATGTGTAGCTGTTATTTCTATAGTATGGTTTTCATCATCTCTTTCTATTTGCACATCTGGTTGTATACTTGCTTGTACAGTTTCATTTATCTTTTGTTTTGAATATATACTTCCTGCTATTATGCATATTCCTACTATTATTATACTTATTGCGAAAAATAGTATTATTCCATTTATTGGTAAAACCTTTTTTTGCTTTTGGACTTTTTCAGTTACTTTTGCAGTTACCTGTTCATCTCCTGTAACTAATATCTGATTCACAAAATCACCCCATTGTTATTCTTATTCTTTTCGATTATATCATAAGCAATTTTAGTTGTAAATATTTTTAAAAAGGTTTTCTTATTTATTTAATTTGTACATTTATAGCCAGAGTCCCGCCCCGGTGGTTAAATATTTTTCATAAATTCCTCGGCTACCCTGCATAACGTTAACAAATTCTAAAGCAAAAGTCACAACTATACCCGAAGACAGGACCCTTTACGACTTTTTCTTAAGAATTTGTAACACTATTACGGTCGCATTCATCACTCATTCAAAATATTTAACCACCGGGGCGGGACTCTGGCTATAAATGTGCAAAAAAACATAAGAAAACCGGCTCTAATGAACCGGTTTAAACTTTATTATAATACAAATTTCTTAATTAGTACAACTCCAACTAAAATAACTGTTAATAATCCTAGTGTTAACATGAAATATGTTTTTATTGCACCTGTTGAAATAGCTAATATCACTTTTGCTATATCAATATCATCTTCACCATCTTTTTTATTATCTGGCGTTGAATCTCTATCTGGTACATTATATTCATTCTTATCTTCAGAAATTTCAGCTATATTGGTTTTTAAAGCTAAATTATCGCTACTGTTTACCCATGTAAATATTACTTCTACTGTCGCACTTTCTCCTGGTTGTAATAATTTTCCTTCTAGTTGTCGTGTAGATATTACATTATTTCCTTCATCTTCCCATTCTGGATTATCTGTTGGATCAAATTTTAATCCTTGTGGTACATAGTCTGTAATTTCTGTTGCATATCCTGCAATATCTCCTTCATTTGTAATAGTAATTCCATATCCGAATTTTACAACAACATTATTAAGTTTCTTTTTGTGTAATTCCACTTTTACAACTGGTTCTGGATCTTCATGTCCATTATATCCAGTTTCTGTTATTGTTTGTTTTCCATCTTCTATCATAATTACTTTTGATACAAATTTTAGTAATGACAAATCAAAATATTGTACTTTTATATTTTCTATATCTTGATCATCTTCACCTTCATTCCATGCTTCTGTATCTGAGTCATTATCATTTACTGCATTTCCATTTTCATCTGTATCTTCTGAAATTTGTGCATAATTTGTTATAATGTATTGATTTGAATTTGGATCTTTTACTTTAAATGCTATTTTTATGTCTTTATAATCTAATGTTGTTCCATCAAATGCATTTATTAAATTGTTTTCACCATTTTCTTTTGATAAATATGTTGTTTTTACTTTTACTGCATCTGCAACATTTTCAGTTTCATTTCCATTTTCATCATACATTTTCCACATATATTCTACATTTGTTGAATCTTGTGGTAAAAATTCTAAGTATTCTGGAATGTCATCTGTGATTTCACTTGCATATCCAGAGATTTCACCTTCATTGAATATTCTTAATGTATAAATTACAACGTCTCCCATATGTACTATTAATGGGTCTTTTGTATGCTCATAAGATATTTCTCCATTTTCAATTTTTACTTGTGGTACTCTTGTTGTTACATCAGTTTCTTGTACTTTTGTTATGAATTTTCTTAATGCTAAGTCAAATTCTTTTACATATATTTTTTCAAAGTCATCATCATCTTCGTTTCCTGGCACATAAGGTTTATCTATCTCATTATCTTTATAAGATGGCAAGTTTTCATCACTTGGCAAGTAATTTTTACTTACTATATTATTTGATGTTGAATCAGCATCTTTATCTACTGTTCCACCATTATATGTATATTCTGATATTTCTGCTATATTAGTTTGATTTTGTTGTAATGGTACATCATCTGAAACCACACATTCTATTTTCAAGTCTGCATAATCTAATCTTGTTCCATTAAAAGCTTCTAGTTTTGAATTTGCTAGATGTCTTGTTGCTGCAATTCTTCCATTTTCTGAAATTTGCCATCCGTATTGTTGGTTTATTTCACTATTTTGCACATATTTTAAATATGGTGGTAAATAATCTTTTACTTCACTTGCAAATCCATCTATATCGCCTTCATTATATACCCTTATTGTGTATACTACTTTATTTCCAACTTGTACTGCTACTGGTTGTTTTGGATGTGTATATGTTGCAGTTGAGCTTAATCCGTTAATTAGATTTGATACATCTACAACAGGTTCTCTTGTATATTTTCCATTGCTATCCTTTAATTCTTTTCCCTCTACTGCTGTTATGAATTTTCTTAAGCTTAAGTCAAAACATTGTACTTTTATTCTTTCAATATCTTGATCATCTTCATTATCAATCCATTCGTCTGTTGTAGAATCTATATCGTCTATTGTTTTACCATTTTCATCTGTATCATCTGATATTTGTGCATAATTTACTAACACTCTATCTGATGTAGCATTTTCTACTACTTGGCATAAAACTTGAGCATCTATGTAATCTGGATTCTCATTACTTACTACACTTTCTTTGTTTAATGCTTTTAATAAATTTGCTTGATAATTTGCATCTCCTTCTTCAGCATCTGTTTCAGCGCCATTTCCTTGTGCGTACCATGTTGTTGTTAGTACTTGTCTTCCATCAGAATCTAAACCTTCTAATTTCCATATACCATTATATTCAACATTGTCTTCTACAAAATCTAATCCTACTGGTAATGTGTCTTTAATTTTACTTGCATAACCACTGATTTCTCCCTCATTATACACTCTTATTGTATATAATACATAATCACCTGGTTCTACAATTAATGCTACTTTATCATCTTGTTCATAAGTTATTTTGCCTGTTTGTGGATCTATTGCTGTTACAACCGGTGCTCTTAAATATGTTCCATCTATGCTTCCTGTATCTGTTACATATTCTCCATCCTCTATTGTTTGATCTTTGCTTATTGCTGCTATATGTTTAAATAATGCTAAATCAAAGTTTTTAGGTACTGCTTTTATTACTAATTTCTCGAAATCATCATCATCTTGTTCACCTTTATAATGATAAGAACTATCTTCTAAAGCATTTTTATTTTCATTATTACCTTTATAATTTTCCATGTTGTCTTTATCTACATCTGGTGATAATTGTGGTTGTGAATCTCTATCTAATGTTCCTTCTGATGATATTTCTTTTTCTGCTTCTGAATCATAAGCTTCTTCTATCCAAGCCACATTTGTCAATATTATATCATTTTTTGTATGTGGTTCTTGTTCAACTCTACATTGTATTTCTATTGTTTCATAATCTAATCCATTTTCTGTTGTATACGGATTTAAACTTACTGCATTTTCTTCATCTGCAATTGTCAATGTTATTTGATTTAAATAGTTCATAGGATTTTTTATATAATCCCATTCTATTTTATAAGTATTTACTGGATTTCCTTGACTATCTTTTGATGTTACTATACCACCATTAGTTTCATTAGTATGTATATTACTCATGAATAATCCTGCTGGTAACTGATCTATTATTTTACTTGCATAGCCTGCTTTACTACCTTCATTATAAATTGCAATTGTGTATGTAACAACATCTCCATCTTTTACTTCTACTGGATCTTTTCTATGTTTGTATTCAGCTGTTGTTCCTGCTTCTAATGCTGATAAATCTCCATAATTTGGTATTCTTGTATTTATAGCTGTAGTTGTTTCTCCACTTTTTACTGCTGTTATATATTTTCTTAATGCTAGGTCAAATGGTTTTACTATAAAGCTTGTAATTACTGGATCTGTTTCCTTAATTTCTACTATTGGTTGTTCACCAGGTAATATAATTAATGTTTTACCTGTCTCTTCGTCTTTCATTTCCCCACCAGATAGCCATAATGTTTTATTTCTTCTTTCTTGTTTTACAGATATTGATATATTTAGTTCATCTATTGTACTTATATCTGTACTTATATAAAACTCTGTTCCAACTAAAGATTCGATAGTTGCATTTTCTATTGCTGAGCCATCTGCATTTACGAAATCAAATGCTACATCTACAGAATTATTTGTAACTGATAAATCAATGTAATAAGGATTATTGTTTTCTGCTGTTATTTTTATTGGTCCTGTTACATATTTACCATTAACAATTCTTGTTTGTAATATATAATTGTTATTTTCATCTTGAGTCAAATTGGTTGTATCTATTGTTACATTATTTGCTTGATTAGCATAGTCTTCATATAATGCTTTATTCTCATTCTTATCTGCCTCCGTTATTAGATAATTATATAAAAGCATCGCTTGCTCATTTCTATCTGGATAATCAGTCTTTAATGTATCATAAGTATAATTTCCTTCATTGTCTTGACCTGTTATAATATTAAACCATAGTGTTTGTTCTGGTGTTAAACTATATGTTCCTCCATTAGTAAATTTCCAAATAGCCACTTTTTGAATTGCTATTATATCTTCTTCTGTCAAAACAGAATTATAAGGAACTTTATTTTCTCCAACTTGTTTGTAATATCCTAGTTCATCTTTTAATACACCAATTTTTTCTAAAAATTCATCTTTGTCTGTGTCTTCTGGCATATACATATTGTCAAATAGCCATAGTAATTGTTCATATTGACCACCATTCACTTTTATCAAAGATGCTACAACTTCAGAATCAGAATCGGTTCCTAAGTTTTGTCCTAACATATCTCTATCTGAGTGCAAATCATATTGTAAATTATATACTACTTCTTTTTCTGGTGTGGTTTTCCATGTAGCTCCATATTCTGCTTTCACACAATATAGGTTTCTTTGTTCTTCTGCACCAGTACTGTCATATGATAGTATATTCCATATATATTTTCCACCGCTATTAGGATTATTAACTGCATATCCTACTCCATTTGAATCTGCTTTTGTTAATTTTACAGTTAATGGTTTATCTGAAGCATATTTTGCATAACTTATCATGCTTCCTAATAAGATAGTTACAATTATTGATATTATAATTAATACGCTTATTATTTTCTTTTTCATATTTATCTGTCCTAAAAAGTTTTATACATCTTATATTATACTTCTTTTAGGTTTTAAAAGCAACATTTTTATCATATTTTTTTATGATTTTCATATATTTTATTAGTTCATTTTTTGGGGTGATTTTTTGTGAAATTTTATAAGATTTTTCTTGCTTTTACAGTTTTCATTTTATCTTTTAATTATATAGTTTTTGCTGATGATGAAAATGAAGAAATATCTAATAATCTTTCAGCATTAATTGAAGTTTCTTCTAGTATCGTAGATGAACCAACAATCAATTCTAGAGCTGCAATTATTTATGACAGAACTTCAGGTTCTATTCTTTTTGGCAAAAATGAAAATGAACAAAGAAAAATGGCTTCAACTACAAAAATTATGACAGCAATAATTGTTATTGAAAATGCTAATCTTGACGATATTGTTACAGTTTCATCCAAAGCGGCAGGTACTGGAGGTTCACGTCTTGGGCTTCATACAAATGACAAGATTTCTATTCGTGATTTGCTTTATGGTTTAATGCTATGCTCAGGAAATGATGCTGCTGTTGCACTTGCTGAATATGTTGGTGGTGACGTTTCTGGTTTTGCTTCTTTGATGAATGCAAAATGTGATTTTTTGAAGCTAACTTCAACACATTTTGTTACACCTCATGGCCTTGATAATGATGAACATTTTACAACTGCTTATGAACTTGCTACTATAACTCATTATGCTCTACAAAACGAAACTTTTTGTAATTATGTAGGGACAAAAAATTATACTGTTTCCATTAATGGCAAACCTAAAAATTTAACAAATACAAATGAACTTCTTGGAAATTTAAATGGTGTTTATGGTGTAAAAACAGGATTTACAAATGGAGCTAATCGTTGCCTTGTAACATCTATTAAACGTGATAACATGGATTTGATTTGTATCGTTCTTGGAGCTGATACCAAAAAAGATAGAACAAGAGATAGTATTAAATTAATTGAATATGCTTACCAAAATTTTGAAATGATTAATATTAAAGAAAAGATTTTAACAGAATTTGAAAATTGGGAATTATGCAATTCTTCAAGTATTGTTGTAAAAAAAGGATTGTCTAATAATCTGGATATTTTTCTTGAAGATTTACCATTTAATTATTTTCCAGTAAATTGTAATCAAACAAGTGACATTAGCATATACATATATTGTAATACCTCTTTTGAAGCTCCTTTGCCTGCAAATTCTTCTATTGGTTATCTTACTGTTGGTATAAATGAAAAAACTGTAATTACTTTAAATATCTATAATTCTAATTTCATACCGAAAAAAGATTATGATGATTTTTTGAAAGAAATGATTAAAAATTATATATATTATTTAGAAACTTTGTTATACAAAAAAATCTGATACGGTATTGACAAATCTTAAATATTTTGTTATTATTATTAAGTCACTGATGCAGGTATAGTTTAGTGGTAAAATAAATCCTTGCCAAGGATTAGTTACGGGTCCGATTCCCGTTACCTGCTCCAGACATTTTTTTATTATAAAACGGCGCCTTAGCCAAGCGGTAAGGCACGAGTCTGCAAAACTCTGATTCATCGGTTCGATTCCGATAGGCGCCTCCAAAATATTATTGACATATAAATAATAATATGTTAATATATATTTAACAAAAAATTAATTTTATGTATTTTTTATTTGTGAAAAACACAAAAAGAGACTAGGAACTGCCATTCCTAGTCTTTTCATTTCAATCATTTAATTCTTTTAATATCAAAAGAACAATGATTAAAGTTAAAAATTTTATGTATTTTTTCATTTGTAAAAAAACACCTCCTTCCTGACTTATTTGCCGAAAGGCTTAATTATTATACAGCATTTTCCTTAGAAATTCAATTGATAATACATAATTTTTGCTAAACAAATCCAATAATAAGTTGTTCTTCTTTGTATAAAACAAAACTTGAAATCTTCAAAAAAATATTATATAGTAATATCATAAAATATAAATGAAAAGAGAGATAAAATGATTTTTATAATAATAGGAAATATAATTGCATAAATTGCATCACTATTAATGGTATATTCAGGCTTAATAAGAAAAAAAGAAAAAATTATATATATTCAAACAATACAAATCTTGCTATTTGTAATAAGCAATCTTGTATTAGGCGGAATTACAGGTGCTATAACAAATGCATTTGCCTGTATTAGAAATATATTATTTTATAAAAACAAATTGGGAAATAAAGAAAAAATATTATTAGTGATTATTACCTCAGTATTTTCACTATTTTTCAACAATCTAGGACTTTGGGGACTACTTCCTTTAATAAGTACAGTTGTATATACTTTACTAATAGATTTAAAAGATGTTGTAAAATTCAAAATCTTAGTTATTACAACTGTAATTTTATGGTTTATTTATGACATATATATCCAATCATATACATCTGCGATATTTGACTTTATGACTATTGTAACAAATACTATTGCCATATATAAGTTGCATTGTTCTAAAAAGGCAGTTATTAACTAACTGCCTTTTTATTTCTTCTATAATATTCTGCAATTAATTCATCAAGTTCAATACTCAATTGATAAATTATGCTATAGTCTTTACCTGTAACAATACTTTCATTAAGTTTATTTCTTAATTTACAAATTTCTTCATTTAACATACAGCATCTCTCCTTTTTTACAATTATTTGTCTGTATATTTATAATTTACCATATTTTTACATTTAGGTCAATGAAATATTTCATTTTTTTCGTTTTTCGTATGACCTTTTTCTCTTAATTTTACTGTATTTCGACAACTTTTCACATTTAATCACATTATTCTACGTTAGTAATATTACAATCTTGTGTAATTTATATTACAATCATAAAATTAAATTACAATTAAGCCTTTTTTATTACAGAAATAATCATTTTTTTGTCATCAAACACTTCTTTTAAAACTTGTTCGACATATTGTTCATTAATTGTTGTCATTTCTTCCAAATAATCAAAACTATTTATTTCTTTGAAGAAATCTGCTAAAAACATTCTTGCTATATCAGCTGTATCATTATATTCTTTTACATATCCACCATAGATTCTTTTTTTGATTCTATTAAATTCTTTTGAATCTATTGGGTCTTCTTTCATTTCTGTTACTCTTTGTTTAAATTTATCATATACTTTTTCTGGTTCAGGAGATTGACCTGTAATTAGAATATGTGCATACCCTCTTGCAAACTCATAATCTAAACTTGGTGTTACAAATAATATTCCATCTTCATATAATTCTTTATATAATTTAGAACTCTTTCCCATAATCATATTTAACAATATTTCTATTGCAATATGTTTTCGAACTCTTTCTTTAGTATCTGCAACTTTGTCTTTAATTCCTATTGTAAATAATGGTTGACTTACATCCATAGCTTGTTCTACTTTATCTTTTACGATATCTGTTTTTTCTTCAGGATAAATTCTTTTTATTTCTCCATTTGCTTCTTTAGGAATTAATCTTTTCTTTATTTCTTCAAGTAATTGTTCTGGTTCAAAATCACCACAAACTACCATTGCCATATTTGATGGATTATAAAATGTGTTATAACATTTATATAAAACATCTTTATCAATTTTACTTATTGTTTCAATTGTTCCTGTAATATCTAATTTTACAGGATGTTCATGGTACATTGCCTCTAATGTATTTAGATATACTCTCCAATCAGGATAATCATCATACATCATTATTTCTTGTCCAATAATTCCTTTTTCTTTTTCTACATTTTCGTCAGTAAAATATGGATTTTGAACATAATCCATAAGTTCATCTAATGCTGGATAAAAATTTTCTGTACATTCAAATAAATATGCTGTATGGTCATTTGTTGTGTATGCATTTGCTTCTACTCCTAAAGCAGTAAGTGCATCTAAACTATTTATTCCATTTTCTTGTTCAAACATCTTGTGTTCTAAAAAATGTGCAACTCCTTTTGGCACTTCTGTTTCTTGTTCTTCTCCTGGTACAATGAATTTGCTATCATTTGATCCGTAATTAGTTCCCCAGATTACATATTTCTTTTGAACTCCTTTTTTAGGAATTATCATAACAGTCAAACCATTTTCAAGTTTTTCTACATATACTTTCTCTTTTACCTTTGAATTCTCTATAATTTTCATCTAGTTTTCCTCCTTTGCTGAAGAGTTGTCTTTTAAGAAGTATACTGTGTTTACAGTAACAGCGTTTGCTACTTTTATAATATCTTCTTTTGTTACATTTTGAATTTTTTCCATATATTCATCTAATGAAGTTTTTGTGTCTGTTAATTCTTGTCCAAAGAAATAAGTAATTTCTGTATCTTGTTCATCATCTATAGCTTTTATACCTGAAATTATTCCCTTTTTAGCATTTTGTATATCTTCATCTGTAAATACTCCATTTTTCATATCATCTAATTGTTTACGAATAATGTCCATTGCTTTTTCATAATTTTTGATTTCTATTCCACATTTAATAAATATATTACTTTTATATCTCACATAACTTGAACCTGCTGTATAAGCTAAACTTGCTTTTTCTCTTACTTCTTGGAACATTTTTGAATTTGCCGTTCCACCTAATATTGCATTATATAGCATAGCATCATATTTTTGTTCTTCATTGTCTAAGTGTAAATCTAATCCTATTGTTAATTTACCTTGTGTTACATCCATTTCTTCAACAACTTCTTTTTCTTGTGCTTCTTCTTTTGGTTCAACTTTATTTACTTTGTAATTTGGTTCTCTTTCTTGTAATTTTTGAATATCTTCATTTTGTTCTACAATTGATGTTGATTCATTTATATCACCTGAAACGAATATATCTATTTTGCATTTTGAAATCATATCTTTATAATAATCATACAATTCTTGTGCTGTAATTTTCTCTAAGTCTTCGATATATCCATATTTATATAATCCATAAGGTTGGTCTTTATACATTTCTTCTATACATCTATCAAATGCATATCTTGCTTTATTATCAGGTTTTCCTTCTATAATTCTTTTTACATTTTCTTTTTCTTGTTTCACATATTCTTCTTTAAATGCTTCGTTTTCCACTAATGGATTAAAAACTATTTCAAGCAATTTTTCTATACTAGTTTTCAACATATTTTCATTTGTTTGTGGAAGAAAGCTATCATTTATAGCCTCTAAATAGAATTTTAATATATGGTTATCTCCTGTTTTATCTAATCCACAATCAAAACTTGCCCCATACATTTCTTCCATCTCTTGGCTTATTTGTTCCTGTGTAGGCATATTTTTACTTCCTCTTCTTAAGACTGCAAGAAGTAGTGAATTTTTTGTTACATTTTCTTTTGTTATTGGCATACTTAAGAATACTGCTACTAAATTTGTTTTAAATTTATCAGTTTGTATCTCATGTATTTTTATTCCTTGTTTTGTCTCTTTTTCTTTATATCTCATTTTGACCTCCATTTCATCATTATCTAGTATAATATAATTTCCAATAATTATTCAAGACTTTTAATGAAAAAACGCAAAAGGGACCAGGTCCCTTTTTACGGAATTTGGGACCTGGTCCTTTTTTTACTTTTTTATTAAAATTTTCTTTTTCTAGCTGCCTCTGATTTTTTCTTTCTTTTTACACTTGGTTTTTCATAATGTTCTCTTTTACGAACTTCTTGAAGAACCCCATTTCTTGCACATTGTCTTTTAAATCTTTTTAGTGCATCTTCTATATTTCCATTATTAACTTTAATTTCTGACATTAAATATTCCCCTCCTTCCGGCGTTTAGAACACTGTATGTGGGATTTTCATCTCCTATATACGCTAATTATTATACATTATTTGGTTATAGGTTGTCAAGCTTTTTCACAAATTAAGTTGCTTTTTACATTAACTCCGTCCCCGTGGTAAAACTCAAACCTCATATGGAATAACTTTATGTACTTTTAAGGATTCTTGCACATCTATTATTCTTTGATTTGAAGAACCTCTAAATTTTAAATTTAAATCTTTTTTATCTTCTTCAAATTTTCCATCGACTAATACATCTATATATGACATCACTTCTTTTGTTTCTGGCCAGTTGTTATACATATTTCCTACTATATCATTATCAAATGTATATCCTGAGTAACACCAAATATCTTTTTCAGGAAATTTTTCTTTTACTCTTTTTAGTAGTGGTAATAGACCTTTTTGATTTGTATATTCTAATGGTTCTCCACCAAGCAGTGAAAGCCCTGCCACATATGGGTGGTCTAATTCATTTATAATTCTATCTATGTCTTCTTCTGTAAATTCTTTTCCATAGTTAAAGTCCCAGGCTTGTCTATTAAAACATCCTTTGCAGTGATGATTACATCCACTAACAAACAATGATACTCTAACTCCTTTTCCATTTGCTACATCTGCTATTTTTATGTCTGCATAGTTCATTTTTGACCTCCATTTTTTATCCTATACTTAATTACTTCCTTCTGATACTGCAAAGTTTTGATATATTTCATCTGCTGTTAATGCTCTGTCGTAAATTTTTATTTTGTTTATCGAAACATCTTCTAGCCCATCATTACCAAAACATAACTCTCCCATAATGCCCATAGAACTTGATTCACCGCAAACTACAGGTGACCACTCCCATTCGTCTGTGTAAGCATAGTGTTCCATCATTGTTTCTCCTACAAGTTGTCCATTAAGATATGTCTTAAAAGCATGTGTGTCTTGATTCCAAGTAGTAGCTAAAGTGATATATTTATCTTTCAGCGGTAAATAATCACCTTCGATCGACCACTCTTCAGACAAATTGTTCGCGCCACACGGCAAAGAATAATTCCCCTCATCCGAAAATCCCATAACATACATCCTGTAAATATCCTCATCTACATATTTACTTAAGTACGTCTTATACAAGGTTTCAAATCCATAATAAAATGAGTAAAAGTCAGAACCCTTTATTTCCGTTTCAATTGTAAATCCATTTAGTAATGCTCCTAAATCTCCAAAACTTACTACATCTCCAGCACATAATTGCAATCCACCATTGTTCCATCCAAAATACGATAGTAATGTAACATCATAATTTCCCGTCAGATCTTTCCATATTCTTGTAGATGAATCATGTCCATCTCCAGTATTATTTGTTGCATCATAATGTCTTATCAATCCAATTGTTCCTACATTATTTGCAGCTATATCAGCATAATTAAATTTGCTGTTATATTTTCCTACTCTTTCTCTTCCTAAGGCTGTATAAAATGCTTCTTTTAATGCATAATTTTGTCCATTTACATACTCATATATATCATCATAAGTAGTAACATTATTTTGCATTACAATACTATCATATGATGCATTATATGCTTTTAAAGGATAATAATAATATGAAATATTATTGTTTGTTAATTTTCTTCTTTCAAAATCAAGATTTAATCTTCCAGCACTTCTTGATTCTCCATATTCACCTGAATTAATGCTTAATGTTCCATTTTCAAAACCTTTGTCACCTATTTTATGATAAGCTTTATTTCCTTCAATATCTTGCCCTAATATGTAAATGTTGTCTTCAACAACTACTTCTTTACTTTCTGAATTAGTTACAAGTGAATATCCATTATATACCTTGCCTCCTATATGTAACCCTTGTAAAAAGCTTATTAAAGATATATTATGTGCTATATTGTCCCATTCATTTTCTTTTAATTTAGGCATTTGGAATACATTACTAGACACTCCTGAATAATTGTTATAATTAGCTATAGCTATAGCTAAATTTGTCTCTATTTTATGTCTTATTACATTTAATCTATGTTGATTATAATTTGATGATTCATTTTCAATATTTTTTCCTGGATCATCTCCAAATATTAATGTATTCTCTCCAGGCCAAACATTAGTAATGTTAATATCTGCATCTTTTGTTATTACTTCATCAATAGCATTAGCATAAGTTAAAGTGTCTAAATCCGTTTCCTCTCTTAGCCATCTTGTAAATTCATATGCTTCTCTATAGTATTGTTTTGCACTATCATTATTTACTATTTTATTTTTCCAATAAGTAAATTCTTCGTCAAATTCTTCATATTGAACAATTAATGTTCCATTTAGTATATATACTATGCAATCTTTCCCATCATCTGTATAATCTTCTACTAAATAATATTTAGTTCCATTAATTTTTGCGTAGCTACATTCTCTTCCCAGTAAATTTTCTTTCAATTGTTCTTGTTGGATTTCTATATCATTATATTTTACTGTATCCCCATCAATTGTAATACCATCAATCAAATATCCACTTTTATTAACATAGTTGTCATCAATTTTTCCTTGTACAGTTATATAATTGTCTAATGCATATGTTATGATAACATCAATCGTTCCATTATCATTCTTATATCTACAACTATAATTAATATATGGTTTTAATCCATATATAGATTCTCTACTGTCTTCTTCTATAAAATCCCCCAATTCGTCATGTGTACTTTTATATGGAGAATATATATAAAACCCATCATAAAGTGTATATACTAATGCTGGAATATAATTATTTAAGTCTTCTTCTGTATATCCATTTAATTCAAATCCAGTCATTATTGAATTTCTAAATGTTTTTATAGATGCTTCTAAATCTCTCATCTTAGAATTCGATAAATCAGATGTAGTACTATTAGTAGCATTTAACTGAAAAGCTTTTATTGCATCATATGTTGCCGATATTAATCTAGCATCATATTCTGTTTGAAGCTTTATTGTCTGTATTTGAAATTGTGTATATTCAGAAAGTAGTAATGAAATAGGTAATATTATTATTATAAATATTATTGCCAGTTCTTGTATCTTCATATTTACTCATCTCTCTTTTTTATTTCATATATTATAATTACTACATTTATCACTTTTTGTCAATAGATTAATTTGGTAATTAATGTGCTAGAAAACTTGAAAAGAGTGCATTTCTGCACTCTTTGTTATTTTTGCAAATTTCTGCTGAATTATGAGAAAATTTGATCAAATTCTTCCCCTTCGATTTTCTCTTTTTCTAACAATACACTTGCTACCGCATGAAGTTTATCAACATGTTCTGTTAAAATGTCTTTTGCTCTATTATAAGCCTTATCAACAATTCTTTTAACTTCTTCATCTATTAATGCAGCAGTTTCTTCTGAATAATCTTTTGTTTGAGCAAAGTCTCTACCTAAGAATACTTCTCCTTGGCCTCCACCGAACATTATTGTTCCAACCCTATCACTCATACCATATTTTGTAACCATATTTCTAGCTATTTGTGATGCTCTTTCTATATCATTACTTGCACCTGTTGAAATATCGTTTAGAATTATTGCTTCTGCAACTCTTCCTCCTAGTAATGATACTATGTTTTCTTCCATTTCTGTTTTTGACATAAATGATTTATCTTCTGTTGGTCTATACATAGTATATCCACCAGCCATACCTCTTGGTATTATTGATATTTGATGTACTGGGTCTTGTGTTTCTAAATATCTACTTACTACTGCATGACCTGCTTCATGGTATGCAACTAATCTATTTTCTTTTTCGCTTCTTACTCTTGTTTTCTTTTCAGGTCCCATAGTTACTTTTACCATGGCATCTTCAATTTCTTTCATTCCTATTTCTTTAAAGTTTCTTCTTGCAGCTAATAATGCCGCTTCATTTAATACATTTTCAAGGTCTGCTCCTGCAAATCCTGATGTATTTTTTGCTATTACTTTTAAGTCTACATCTTCTGATAATTTTTTCTTACGAGCATGAACTTCTAATATTTGTTCTCTTGCTTTAACATCTGGGCTTGATACTACTATTTGTCTATCAAATCTTCCTGCTCTTAATAATGCTTTATCTAATACATCTGGTCTATTTGTTGCTGCTAAAATTATTACACCTTCGTTATCTGAGAATCCATCCATTTCAACCAATAATTGGTTTAATGTTTGTTCTCTTTCATCATGTCCTCCACCTAGTCCAGCACCTCTTTGTCTACCAACTGCATCAATTTCATCTATAAATATTATACATGGTGCAGATTTTTTTGCTTGTTCAAATAAGTCTCTTACTCTTGATGCACCAACACCAACAAACATTTCTACGAAGTCTGAACCACTTATTATATAGAATGGAACTCCAGCTTCACCTGCAACAGCTTTAGCAAGTAATGTTTTTCCTGTTCCTGGTTGACCTACAAGTAAAACTCCTTTTGGGATTCTAGCCCCCATGTCTGTAAATTTCTTTGGATTTTTTAAGAATTCTACAATTTCTTGTAATTCTTCTTTTTCTTCATCTACTCCTGCAACATCATCAAATGTTACTCTATTTTTTTCTCCTGCATTTACAAGTCTAGCTTTACTTTTTCCAAATGACATACTACCTCTTGAGCTGTTTTGATTTCCTCCACTCATCATTAAGAACCAGAATATAAAGAAAATTATTAATAACCCAAATGGTGTTATTAAACTTAAAACAGTAATCCAGATTGATTCTCTTTCTTCTTCTAGTGTTAATTCACCTGTTTTTAAATATTCTTCTGTATAAGTTATAAAACTATCTAAGCTTGGAATATTAACTTCTTTTTCTAATTTTGAGTTTTTCAATTTTACCGAAGCCATACTTCCATCTGCAGAAATTTTTATATTTTCAACTTCTCTGTTTTCAATACTTGTTATTAATTCAGAATAAGTCATTTTTGAACTGCTATTTTCCATTATTGACGATAGTAACACTATTACTATTACTCCTATAATTAGCCACATCGCTAATGTCTTTATACCTTTTTTCAATTTTCAGTCCTCCTATTTATCTTTTTATACATTTGAAAATATAACATACCTTTTCTATTTTTTCAATATTTTTTTCGTAACTTTTTTGTGTCCTTTTTGTTACATTTTCTAAACATTTCTACGGATATAAAGCTTTTTATCTTTTACTAAAAATTTAATATTTTTATTTGGTGTTAAAAATTTATTACCTACATTATTATCACATAACTTAATTATATCTTCTATATGTATTCTCTCTATCCTTTGTGTTGAACCCATTAGTTGTTTTATAGTCAATAAAATTATTCTATTTTTAATAACTTTATCTTGGATATTAAAGTCTTTCAATTTTAATATGATTTCATTTTCTGTTTCTGAAATTAGCAATTTTTGATATATTATATTAGTTTGCTTATCCATGTAATTGCTTTCATCCGTAGCTACTTGAGATAATCTATCTATCGTTTCAATTATATTAGGATTGAACTCTTTTTTTATATACGGAATAATGATATTGCGAATCTTATTTCTTGTATAATCATTTTCAAAATTAGTTTTATCTATTCTTGGTTCTAATTGATGTTCTTCACAATAAGCTTCTATTTCTTGTCTGTCACATTCGATTAATGGTCTTATATATTTATTATCTCTAATAGGTTCTATTCCTTTAAGACCTGAAAGTCCGCTTCCCCTAAGCAAATTCATTATTATTGTTTCTATTTTGTCATTTTTATTATGGGCTATACCAATTTTATTTGCTCCAACATTTTGCATCACTTCTTCAAAAAAATCATAACGAACTTTTCGTCCGGCTTCTTCAGTTCCTATTTTATTAGTATTTGCAATTTGTTGCACATCTATTCTTTTCACATAACATTGTATGCCATTTTTTTCACAATATGTTTGCACATATTTTTCATCATCTTCTGCTTCTTCTCTTATCATATGATTTATATGTGCTACATATATTTCAAATTGAAATTCTTCTTTTATTTCATGTAAAATATTTAACATAGAAATAGAATCTGGACCACCAGATACGCCTAAAACGACTCTATCTCCAGATTCTATTAGATTATATTTTTTTATTGTTTCTAATACTTTATTTTTCATTTTAATCATCAAATCTTCTTTCTAAATTAACAAATTTAGTATAATTACCCATCCATAGTAATTCAACTGTACCAGTTGAACCACCTCTTTGTTTTGCAATTATAACTTCTGCTATATCTTTTTTCTCACTTTCTTTATTATAATAGTCGTCTCTATATAAGAACATTACAATATCGGCATCTTGTTCTATCGCTCCAGATTCACGCAAATCTGAAAGCATAGGTCTATGGTCAGGTCTTTGTTCAACAGCTCTTGATAGCTGTGACAATGCGATTACAGGAACATTTATCTCTTTCGCTAATATTTTTAAAGATCTACTTATTTCTGAAATTTCTTGTTCCCTACTAGCACCTCTTTTATTACTTCCTTGAACTAATTGTAAGTAGTCTATTACTACTAGGCCAATATCTTTTTCCATTTTAAGTTTTCTACATTTAGTTCTTATTTCCATAACAGAAATACCAGGAGTATCATCTATGTATATTTCAGATTCTGACAATGGTCCAATTGCTCCTGCTAATTTCACCCAGTCATCTTCTTCTAATTTTCCTGTTCTAACTTTATTGCTATCAACCATTGCTTCACTACATAAGATTCTGTTTACTAATTGGTCTTTTGACATCTCTAAACTAAATATTGCTACAGGTGCATTTCCTCTTAATGCTGCATTTGTTGCTATATTTAATGCAAATGCTGTTTTTCCCATCGCAGGTCTTGCTGCAACAAGTATTAATTCAGAACCATGTAGCCCTGCTGTTTTATAATCTAATTCAGCAAATCCTGTAGGCACACCAGTTATATGTTGTTTTCTATTATACAATTCTTCCAGTTTTGCAAAACTTTCTACTAATACATCTTTTATTGGTGTATAACCTTTTTGATTTTTACTTTGCATGATGTCAAAAATTCTTTTTTCTGCACCATCCATTATATCTTCAACATCTTCTGTTGGGCTATAACCCAATTCAATTATTTCATTCGCTGTTTTTATTAAATTTCTTAATATAGATTTTTCTTCTACTATTTTTATGTATCTTTGGACATTTGCTGTTGTAGGAACTTTATCTGGCAAACTTGCCAAATACTCATATCCACCAACTTGCTCGAACTTGTCCATAGATTCTAGTTCATCTTTTAAAGTAATAATATCTATTGGTTCAGATTTACTATATAAATTAATTATTGCTTGATATATTGCTTTATTATCTTCTCTATAAAATGCATCTTCTTTTAATGTTTCTATTGTTGCATTTACTGCATCTTTATCTGTTAGCATACTACCTAATACAGCTTGTTCTGCATCTATATCATGTGGTGGTATTTTTCCTAGTTCCATATACTTATCCTCTCACATCTACTTTTATTTTTCCAGCTACTCCTTCGTATAATTTTACATCTACGTGATGTATCCCTAATGTTTTTATAGTTTCTTTTAAATCAATTTTCTTTTTATCAATTTTTATTCCATGTTGTTTGTTTAAATTTTCTGCTATATCTTTTGCTGAAACTCCACCAAATATTTTTCCATTTTCACCGGCTTTAACTTCTACTTTCACCATTATTTTAGTTAATTTTTCAGCAACTTTTTTA
The DNA here is from genome assembly GCA_045602065.1 of Clostridia bacterium. Taxonomy (GTDB): domain Bacteria; phylum Bacillota; class Clostridia; order TANB77; family CAG-508; genus CAG-269. The sequence goes on along the minus strand of JAZSAX010000008.1, from coordinate 932 downwards.
GCTTCTTCTTTTTCTGTATCTTTTTTAAATTGTGTAGAATCTTTTTGTGCTTGTAATTTACTCATATTTTCAGTATTTGCTTCAACTGCTAAGTTTTTTGGAAATAAGAAATTACGAGCATATCCATCTGATGCGTTTATTATCTCATTTTTTTTGCCTACACCTTTAATATCTGCTTTTAAAATTACTTTCATGTTGTTTCTCCTTTTATTCTTTTTCTGAAAAATATTCTTCTATTTTTTCCATTAATTCTTGTTTTGCTTCTTCAATAGTTTTATTTTCTAATTGTGCTCCAGCTAAAGTGATGTGTCCTCCACCACCTAGTTTTTCAAGTATCACTTGAACATTGATGTCTCCAATTGAACGCCCACTAATACATATTTTTTCTCCCATAGTTCCTAATACAAATGATGCTGTTATATTACCTATTGTTAATAATTCATCTGCTGCTTTTGCACATATTAGATTTGCATCTTTTTCTTGTGATTCATATGATGAAATTGCTATTGTATCATGTGTTATTTCTGATTTTCTTACAATTTCTGATATTTTGTTATAACTTTCTAAATCACTTTGAAACCATTTTTTTACTTTTATTATATCGACACCACATCTGCGTAGATATGCTGCTGCTTCAAATGTTCTTACACCTGTTTTAAAAGTAAAATTCTTTGTATCCATCATTATACCAGCATATAGTCCTTCTGCTTCTATTTGATTTAATACTATATCATTACTTGCATATTCTATAATTTCTGTTACTAGCTCAGATGCTGATGATGCATATGCTTCGTGAAGTGTGAGTGTTGCATTTTCTATAAATTCTGCACTTTTTCTATGGTGATCTATTATAACTATATTTTCTGTTTTATCTAAAAGCTCAGGGACTTCTACAAAATTCTTTTTGTGTGTATCTGTTACTATTAATAAAG
>JAZSAX010000007.1:0-2665 GCA_045602065.1 Clostridia bacterium | reverse complement strand
TGCTTTGCGAATTGTGAACGGTCTGTGGACACTCGATTATGTTGCAAATAATTCTTCGAGTGCAGGCAATTACAGAAATGCACCTGGAGCTACTCATTCTATGGAAAGAACGGGAGCAAGAAAGTGTGGTGGATTCTGTGATGGACAGGGAAACAGCTACAAAATTGTAACCTGCGAAGGCGGTTATGCGCTTGTGGGCGGTTCTTACCGTAATTTTGGTGGGGGCAATTTTCCTGTGGCTGATGTCTATTACCTCGGCAATCCAAACAATATTCGAAACTACAGCTCTGGTGTTTTGGTGCTTACAAAGTAGCGCTGACCACTGTACACAATCTAACAAAAGAGAGAAATTTGAAAATTCAGGTTTCTCTCTTTTTCTTTTTTATGGGGGGTAATAAAATGAATGATAATAAATTAGTTATAATAGTAAAAATTGAAAAATATATAGAATATATGTTAACAATATTGTTAAAATTACCAAGAACAGAAAAATTTAGTATAGGAACAGAAATAAAAACAAGTATGTATGACATGCTAAAACACATTCTTCTTGCTAGCAAAATTGATAAAAATAAAAGATTACCAATATATAATATTGTAGATAGTAATATATATTATCAAAGAATTTGTATAAGAATAATGTACAATCAAAAATGGATTGATGAAAAGAAATATAAATATAGCAATGAATTGTTAAGTGAAATAGGAAAAATGTTAGGAGCATTAATTAAGTCATTGGAAGTAAAAAAGCATGCCTAAAACAATAAGAAATAAATATGACGAATGTGTTTCATTTAAAAAGTTATTGATTGCACATAAAAAAGCTAGAAGAGGGAAAAGAGAAAAAAGAGATGTAATAATTTTTGAGTTAAATTTAGAACAAGAATTGTTACAACTAGAGAAACAACTAAAAGAATGTACATATAAACCTGGAAAATATAGAAAATTTAAAGTATATGAACCCAAAGAAAGGCTTATTATGGCTGCTAGTTATAAAGATAGAATAGTACATCAGTGGTGTGTAGAAAATTTTATAAAGCCATATTTTGTTACACAATTTATCAATACCACATATGCAGGAATCGAAGGAAGAGGAATGCACAAAGCTTCAAAAGATGTTCAAAAAGGAATGAGAAGTGCAAAATTTAAATGGAATAACTACTATATTTTAAAGATGGATATTGCTAAATATTTTCAAAATATAGATAAAAGAATACTTTGGGGAATCTTAAAAAGAAAAATAAAAGACAGAAAATTATTATGGCTGATAAGGGAAATTTTGCTATCTACTGAAGGAATGAAAGGATTGCCATTAGGAAACTATACTTCGCAAATGTTTGCAAATATATATTTAAATGAATTAGACCAATATTCGAAACATACTTTAAAATGCAAATATTATTATAGATATATGGATGATATAGTCATATTGTGTGAGAATAAAGAAAGAGCAAAGGGATGGCTACAATCTATAAATATATTTTTAGAAGAAAAATTAAGGTTACAGCTAAATTCTAAAACAAGAATTTTCAAAGATATACAAGGTGTTAACTTTTGTGGGTACAAAATTAATGAGAAAAGAATGAAAATAAGGCACACAAGTAAATGTAGAATGAAAAGGAAACTAAAGAAATATACGAAACTATTAAAACAAGGAAAAATAACATTACCTGAAATACAACGAAGTATAGCGGGTTGGCTAGGCTATGTCAAACATGCAGATTCTTATAATTTAAGAAAAAGTATGTTTTATATAGAGGGGTAGACTTTAAAATGGAGTTTTATTATGCGCTTGTGGGCGGTAATTACAATAATAATGGAAACAATTATCCTGTGGCAGATGTCAATTACAACAACAATCCAAACAATATTCAAAACAACAGCTCTGGTGTTTTGGTGCTCTAATATTAAGCGAGATTATATATTTTATGAAATATATACAGTACTTTTATTAGATATTAAAGGAAGTCTATTCCTTCTTAAAAGGAATTTTAAGTAAATATGAATTATAAAAGCAGATATATTAGTAAATTAAAAAGGTTGAATATATATATGCTTTTTTATATTGTAGTAAAAAGTTAGTATTTGAAAAATTTGCAAAAATATACATAATGTGTTATAATAACAAAGTATGACAAGTGTCATGTAGAAAAACTGACGATTATAACAAAAGGAGGAAAACAATGGAGCAGTTTGAAGTTGTGTTTAAACCTGTCGAAGGTTATGAACATGTGGCAGTCAAAGGAGAAAACGGAGAACTGATTGTACGGTTGGTTCCAAATTCTTCTGAAAAGTCGGAAGACAAAGCTACTTGTTCTCAAAAAAAGGTAGTAGTGGAGTCTGTGGACAAAGCTAAATTCTTCACTAAAATTACTGCAGAAGAAAGAGAAAAAGTGAAGAACTGGCTGGCGAAACAGAAAGGAAAATCTGAACGAGAAAAAAGTTTCTTGACAAGAGTCAAAGAAGCAGTTAAAGCAGTCAACTATGACTACTGGATTGCGAATCTGGAACCATCTGTTACAGATGGGAAAATTTATTATGCTGAAGGCAATGCTGTAGGCGTAGGATTTTCCTGTAACCAGTGGAGTAAGATGGCGAAAGAGTATGCACATGAAAGAGGTTCTCGCCTGAGTAACGAGCATGAGCTCTACATTTGGTATGCTTT
>JAZSAX010000006.1:0-2775 GCA_045602065.1 Clostridia bacterium | reverse complement strand
ATATTACCAGAACAAGTTGAAAAACATCAAATAAATAATATTTTATTAACAGGTGTAACAGGGTATTTGGGAATACATATATTAGATGAATTTTTGAAAAAAGAAAAAGGAAAAATATATGTATTGGTTAGAAAAGACCCAGGTTCAACAGTAAAAGAAAAATTATTAAATAAAATGCACTTTTACTTTGATGATAAATATGACAAATATATAGATGATAGAATAATAATTGTAGAAGGAGATATTGCTAAAGATGGATTTGGTCTAAGTCAACAAGAATTATTCGAATTAGGAAATTCTATAGATAGTATAGTAAATTCAGCAGCGAAAGTTTCCCATTATGGAACTTATACAGAATTCTATAATACAAATGTAAAAAGTGTAGAGAAAATAATAGATTTTGCAAATGTATTTAACAAAAAAATATATCATATTTCTACACTAAGCATTTCTGGAAATGCGTTTGTGGACCAATACTACATGAAACAAGACTTTGAAGAAAAAATTGATTTCTGTGAAGAAAATTTCTATATAGGACAACAATTAGAAAATGTCTACATCAGAAGTAAATTTGAAGCGGAAAAGAGAATATTAGATGCTATATTAAAAGGAACACAAGCCTATATTTTAAGAGTTGGAAATTTGATGCCAAGATTGTCAGATGGTAAATTCCAAGAAAATATAAACGAAAATGCATATATAAGTAGATTAAAAACATTTGTAAAAATGGAATTTATACCAGAATATTTAATAAATGGTTATTTAGAATTTACACCAATAGATAGTACTGCACAAGCAATATTAAAGATTATGCAATACACGAGTAAGGACAATAGAATATATCATATATTTAATAACAATCACGTATTGGTAAAAGATGCATTACAGACCATGGATAAATTTGGGAATAAAATAAAAGTAATAGATAATGAAACATTTAAGAAAAACATAAAAATTATGATAAATAATAATCAGTCTGATTTGTTAGGAACATTGATAAATGACCTTGACAAAGATTTGAACTTGAATTATGATAGTAAAATAAATTTAAGTTCTAAACATACAAATACATTATTAGAGCTATATGGATTCAAATGGCCAAAAATAAATGAAAAATATATATTTAATATACTAAAGCTAATAAAAGGAGAGTAAAATATGATAACAAATAGTCAAGTATTAATTTCGCTTATAATAACTACAATTGTCAATGCTATATTAACAATATATCTAGCTAAAGGAAAAAATAAAAATCAATTAAGCAAAATGTTTATATGTGCATTAAGCCTTTTAATATTATGGTCAATAGGTCTAATAATGCAAATAATACTAGCAGAACCATTAAACATTGAGCCTATATATTTTGATTATTTTGTATATATTGGTGCTTGTTTTATACCTGTAGTAGTATTCTTTATTGGATTGATATTTGCTAATACGAAAATAAAATTTAAAAAGAAGCATTTGTTATTGTTTATAGTACCAATAATATCATTATTGGTACTATGGACAAACGATTATCATCATTTATTTTATATAAATTACTCAATAGATTTCCAAATAAATGAATATGGTCCATATATTAATGTGCACAATATATATTCATATACATTACTTGCCATAGGAATAATATATTTGCTAAAATCTACAATAAAAAATTCAGGTTTCTTTTCAAAACAATCATTATTGATTGTAATTGGAATAAGTGTACCTGTAATTGTAAATGTTTTAGGTACTTTCCAAATAATACCTATGTCAATATATATTACTCCGATAACATTTACGGCCACAGTAGTGTTGAGTGCTATTTCAATATTTAAATTTCAGTTTTTAGGAGTTGCACCAATAGCATTACAAAGAATAGTTGATAGAATGTCAGACGCATATGTTGTTTTAGATGACAATAATAATATAACTGATTTTAACAAAACATTTCTAAACACATTTAAGTTAAAACCAGAAGAGATAAGAAGTAAAAACTTATTAAAACTTTTAGAAGTTCACAATAAGTATAAAGCAGATATAAAAAAGATAGAAAAAGCAATAGAAAAAACTAAAGATTCAAGTAAAACAATATCATATGAGCAAAAATTTGATAAAATTAATAAATATTTTACAATCGAAATTGCCTCAATAAGTTCTAAAAATGCATCATTAGGAACACTAGTAATGTTTAAAGACATAACGCAACATAAAGAAGACATGCAAACAATAAGAAACAACCAAGATGTATTGATGGAGCAAGAACGTTTAGCTTCTCTAGGACAATTAATAGGAGGAATTGCACACAACTTAAAAACACCAATAATGTCAATTGCAGGTGCTGCTGAAGGATTAGAACAATTAATAAAAGAATATGATGAATCAATAGATGACCCACTTGTAAATTCACAAGACCATCATGAAATAGCAAAAGAAATGCTAACTTGGATTCCTAAAATAAGAATGCATACAGAATATATGTCAGATGTAATAACAACAGTAAAGGGACAAGCTGTTGCATTATCTAATGATGAAGATGTTTATTTTACGGTTGGAGAACTTGTTAAAAAAGTTAATATATTAATGAAACATGAACTTAAAAATGCATATACATATTTAAATGTAATGATGAAAACAGATGAAAATCTAACATTAAAAGGAGATGTTAATAGCTTAGTACAAGTTGTTAACAATATGATTTCAAATTCTATTCAAGCTTATAATGGAGCCCGTGATAAAAACATCGACTTAGAAGTTAACAAAAAAGGTAGTGAAGTTATTTTCTCTGTTAGA
>JAZSAX010000005.1:0-2291 GCA_045602065.1 Clostridia bacterium | reverse complement strand
CCATAATTATTCTACTTTAATTAAATCCTTTGTACAAAATACTGCTTCTTGTAATAATCCAGAAGTAGTAAACCATCTGCAGCGTATACCTTTAAGGTTCTAACTATCTTTAAATAATGCTGTTTCCTTACGTAATACAAGCATTACAGGCGAGTACATTCTCTCGTGCTGTTTGAGTTGAACGCAATCGCCTGGTTTAAAATAAATTTTGTCATCATACGTTTCCATGTCTAATCTTCTCTCTTCTTTCTGTTAAACTTTCATTTACTACAGCCAAAATTCTATTCTCATTAACTACGACAAGACCTTGTTTGAAGAAAGGCACCATTGTTTCACTAGCAATTGTATAAAATACAACATCACCTGGTTTCAAAAACTCACATTTATGACCTACTTCTACGACAGATCCAACTTTTATGAATTGCTGCTCTTCTTCTATTTCTCCAGTTTCATTAGATTTATATTGAGGTGTCATTCCTCCTAAATCTGTAATGATACCACTTTCTGTTATTTTAATTTGTTGAAAAGGATTCATTTCAAAAGGTTTAATAAGAACATATCCGAACATAGGCATTATTTCTAAACCATTCATGTTCTCTGATATTTTACTAGCATATTCTTCTAAAGCTTTAGAATGATTATCAAATTTTTCTACATAATCATTCACTTTAGTATTAAATTTAGTTTGTTTTTCTCTAGCTAATGTCTTTTCTGCACTTTCTCCATTAACTACAAAGTGCTGACCTGTTCCTTCCATTCCTGTCAAGTTTAACGCTAATTTTTCATTGCTGTTTAATTCCATTCTTTCCATAATTCATTTACCATTTATTCATTTCACATTTTTCATCTTCTACTCTTGTTTTACTTTCTAATATGCATCCGCATAAAGTACATATATCTCCGAATCCTTTGACGTGTTCAGAATTCAAGCATTTTTTACATATTGCTAATCTTACGTCTGCTGTATCTTGATGTTTTCGAGTAACATTAAAATAAGTACCCTTAATAATATTCCAGATTTTTTTTACTAACTTTACCATTTTCCTGCGGGACAGTGTTTGTTTATATTTTCAATCTTGTATTTAAGATAACAACCACATCCTTTTATATAACCAGGTTTAGCAGTTGTACTGACATCATTAGTATCTGGATTTATATATAATTTTGCATTACATACTTCTTTATCTGTATCACAAATCGGACATGCTCTGCAAATTTTAGTTCTTTGTGTAATATATTCTGCAATCATAATTAATATTCTATTCTTTTACGTTTACGTTTATTTTCTTGTAATTGAGATTCTTTTTTATAATAAGCTAACATCTTAATTACTTCTTCTTTTAAATAAGGTAAATGATATACAGTCATATTATCATTATGATCGAAGTGTATCATTACTAAATCTTCTATTTCAAATTCAGGATTTAACTTTTGAATCATCCACGCATAAGTACTAAGTTGCAATGTATAATGCCAATAGTTAACATCATCTATATTATTTAAAGGATATTTCATCTTCTCAGATGATTTTTTATTTTTATCATAAAAACTTTTTGTTTTTATCTCTTTATTAGTTTTGTAATCTGCGATAATAATTTTATTACCTTTTTTAACTAATAAATCAATTTGTCCAGCAATTCTTAATTTACCATCTTCAGAAACTCTATGAATTAAATACTCAGGATATACTCCGTACTCTAAGTCTAATTCGTTGTGATCTTTTATACATTCAAACTTACCACCTATTTGATATTTTGCAAGATCAATATCTCTGCGTTTACCATACAAAGAGTTTTCTAGCTCTGCGTGTATTTTAGTTCCTCTATCGCATGATTTTTTATTCTCTTCATACCAGGCATCTAAGATTGCTTGTTGTTCTCTGTTGAAATCATTTTCAGAAATATCATACATTTCAAGCAACACTTTATCAAATTTTTTAGTTGCGAGCAATGATTTCTTCTCAATAGCCCAATCTTCTTTAGACAAAATCTTTTCAAGTGCTTTATAAGCAGACCAAAATTCTTGATCGAAAGGATTTGTAAAAGAATGAATTAAAGTTGTTACTGATATAAATTTCTGATCTGGTTGTGTAACATCATAATAAATATGTGCTTCTTCTTCGAATGCAATGTTACCATTCTGTTTTGTAATTTTACTTTTATCCATAAATCATAACACATTTAAACATAATTCATTTTAATCTAAAATTATTTTGTACTTTTCAAGTATATTAATAATATTTGTAGAAAGCAAATATAAAATAACTATATAATATTAAAAATATTTAAAAT
>JAZSAX010000004.1:0-6266 GCA_045602065.1 Clostridia bacterium | reverse complement strand
GTAACTGGTGTCTTTTTATTTTAAGCTATTACTTTTTATACTAATTTCTTGTGTACTATTTAAAATATTTTTCTGTTGCTTGGTACAAAAATTATCTTAACACAAGTGTCGGTTTTTGTCAATATCTTTTTTCAATTTTTTCAAACTTTTTTTAAAGATTTTTTCGACCTTCAACTTTATTCTACTCGGTACTTTTTTATATTAACATCTCCCTGTTCAAAAGTCAACACATTATATATATGTAAGTTTTTCCAACTACGTCATATATGTAGAGTCTTTATTATTTCCTATATCAACAAGTATCAAGTCATCACTTATACATGTAATCTTCTCCCAAGGAATTATTATATCATTATTATTAGAAAACAAACTCATAAATCTATTTGTTGCACCAGGCACTATTATCGAAGTTATTCTTCCGCTTCCCAAATCTGCACATACATCTTGCACATATCCCAACCTTTTACCATCACATATATTTATTACTTCTTTATGCTTAAAATCTAATCCCTTATCTTCCATAACGTTCCCCCTTATATATTATATGTAGGAAATATAAAAAAGTTTCAAAAAAATATTGATATATAATTATTGAATAAAGCCAAGACCCACACGAAGACCCGTGATATGTTTTGGCTATGAAATAATTATATATCAATAGTTTTTGCAACTATTATTTATTTATAATACCTCTTTATATTATCTAATGCATTTTTTTCTAGTCTAGAAACTTGAGCTTGCGAAATTCCAATTTCTTCAGCAACTTCCATTTGTGTTCTACCATCAAAGTATCTTCTTATTATAATGTTCTTTTCTTTTTCATTCAATCTTTTAAGAGCTTCTGCAATAGTCATATTTTCCGCCCAATTTTCATCACTATTTTTAGAATCTTTAACTTGGTCCATTATATAAATACTTTCAGAACCATCATTATATACTGGTTCTTGTAACGATACTGGGTCTTGAATGGCATCTAAGCTAAAGGCAATATCTCCTTTTGAAACTCCTAGTTCTTTTGCAATTTCTTCTATTGTAGGTTCTCTTCCTTTTTCTTTATTAAATTTTTCTTTAAATTGAATCGTTTTATATGCCAAATCTCTAACAGACCTACTCACTCTTATACTATTATTATCTCTTAAATATCTTCTTATTTCTCCTATTATCATTGGCACTGCATAAGTTGAAAATTGAACCCCCAAACTCAAATCAAAATTATCTATTGATTTTATTAATCCTATACAACCAATTTGGAATAAATCGTCTGCATTTTCTCCTCTACCATAAAATCTTTGTATAACACTTAGTACAAGCCTTAAATTTCCTTTTATAAATTCATTTCGCGCTTCTTCATCTCCTTGTTTTATTTTAATAAATAGCTCGTCTTTTTCTTTATTTGTTAGTACTGGTAGTTTTGAGGTATTTACTCCACAGATTTCTACCTTATTAATCAAATAAAAAACCTCCCTTTGAAATTAATTATTTCCAAAAGGTGGCTTTTTATTCCCCTTTAATTAAGAAACTAGTTTTATTAAACTAGTTTCTTGAAAATTGTTTTAATTTATTTTCTATATCTTCTATATCGTTCATTTGTAAAATTTCTTCAGCAAGTTCTTTACAGTCTGATCTATCTAATCCATTAATTAATTTTCTAATTTTTTCTATATTTTCTTCATTAATTGAAAATTCATCAATTCCTAGACCTATTAATAATGGTATATATAATTCATTTTCTGCAATTTCGCCACATATCCCGCAAAATATACCCGCATCATGTGCACCTTTTGATGCTAGCCTTATTAATTTTACTATTGCAGACTGAAACTGTTGTATTTGTGTATTATTTAAATTGGCCCCAAAAGCATAATTAGTTAAACTATTTGTTTCTATAAATAGAAAGTCACATTCTCTAGCAATTTCATAAGACATTAATGCTGCTGATGGTATTTCTACAATTACTCCTATTTTAAAATGCTTTTTATATTCTAACCCTTCATTCTCTAATTCTTTTTTACATTCTTCTAAAATATCTTTTACTTCTATTAATTCTATTATTGAAGAAATTTTAGGAAATACTACTGATAAATCTCCATATTTAGCAGCCCTTAGCATAGCTCTAAGTTGTGTTTTTAATATGGTTATGTCTTTTCCTTTTTCAAACGTTTTTATTATTACTGGCTTTTCATCCATCTTTTCTACTATTTCTTTGTATAATGAGAATTGTTCTTCCTCTGTTTGATTTTTATTTGGTTCTAACAAGCTTATTCCTTCTGCTAATTCCTCAATTCCATTTCTAATATCGCTTTTTGCTTTTGCAAATAGTTCTACTACATATCCATCATTTGTTTTTGTTATTATTAATTTATCATTTGCCATAATTTTTCCTCCCATTTTTCTTAAGAAGAATATATTTTAATTAATGTCATATTATCATATTTAATTTTGTTTTACAATAGTTTTGGCATAGAAAAAAGAACTATCATTTTGGTTATAGTTCTTTTTATTTTTCTTTATATGTTTCCAGCTGTTCCATCTTCAAATGGTATAAATTTGTTTACTATACTTCCAGCTGATACTTCTATATTTGAATCTGTTTTAAACATCGCAAATGATGTATTTATTTTGTTATCAACTAATGCTTCAACTTCATCTTGTGGTGCATGCTCTGCTAATACTAATTCGCTTACAAGTATTTGTTTTGCATTATGTAACATTTTCTTTTCACCTGTTGATAAACCTTTTTCTTTTTGTTTAAAACTTAAGTTTCTTACTACATCTGCAATTTCATAAATGTCTCCACTTTTCATCTTATCCATGTTGTCTCTGTAGCGTTTGTTCCAATTTTTTTCCATTTCTGTTTCATCTTGTTCTAGAACATTTATTACTTTTTGTGCTTCTATTTTATCTATTACATTTCTAATGCCATGTTGTTCTGCTGTTGATGTTGGTACCATTACCTTTACTTCTCCTGGCATTCTTAATATATAATATGATTGTTTTTCCCCTAATATCTCTTTTTCTTCTATTGAATCTATAATCCCCGCTCCGTGCATTGGATATACTACTTTGTCTCCCACATTATACATGTAAGCAACTCCTTTCTGTCTATTATATTTGGTTTTCAATCATTTAAATTATTTTATCAACCATTTCTATTATACTACAAAAAATGGCAAAAGTCAAAGCTTTTGCCATTTTTTTTAAAATTTTCCTTATTATATATTATTTGGAAGTTGACCCGAAACCACCTATTCTCATACCTTCAGCCTTATCTTCATCAGCAGTTAAGAATGGCATAAAAATTGCTTGCCCTATACAGTCACCTTTTTTTATTTCTACATCTTCATCTTTTATATTGTAAAATGCAAACATTATATGTCCATCATTATCTGGATTTCCATAATAATCAGCATCTACTATACCTACACTATTGGCTAAAATTAAGCCTTTTTTCCCCGGATTAGAACTTCTATTTGCTAACATTAAATATTCATTTTCTTTCATATATGATTTTATACCTGTTTTTACTAATGTTGGTTTCATTCCTGGTTTAAATGCTGGTATTATTGTATCTTCAGCAGCTTCTACATCATATCCTGCTGAATATTTTGTTTTTCTTACAGGTAAATTTATTCCTTTTTCTTCAAATCCTTTTACTACTTCAAATCCTCTTATTTTCTCCATTTTTACTCATCCTTTCTTTGTTCTTTTCATATTTTTTCATATTCTTATTTAAAAGTCAATAAGTTTCTAATATTTAAAGGTAAAAGATGTGTCTATATGACACATCTTTTTATTTTTTTATTCCATTTACTGTTACCATTCCTGAGCTATTTGCTGTTATTGCATATTCATCCGAATTTGAAAATCCTATAAATGAACTTTGTAATGTTTGTGCGGCTGTACTGTTTTCACTTGTTACTTCTACATATATAAAGTCACCTTGTTTTAGTATGATTCTATCATTCGAAGTATCTACAGTTTCATTGTCAACTTTTATTCCTAATTGTTTTAATATCTGTGTAGTAAATTGTGAATAATATACATTTTCTCCTATTTTAGTATATTCAACTTGAGAAGTTTTCTTTCCTGGATTTTCGTCTAATATTTTTATTTCCATTTCTATATTATAAGTATTATTGCCTACAGTACTTAATTTACTCTCAAAATTTTGGTATTTTGCTCTTGTTAGCTCTCCTGTATTTCTTATGTCTGTTACAAATTCTTCAACTATTAATTTCACATTTTCTTGTGTAACATTATCATTTCTATCTGTTAATGTCACTAGTGGTGTTACAAATAACAATACACCAGCTAAAACCATTGCTATAATTGTAGATGTTGTATTTTGCATAATTATATTCCTCCCTTTCAATATTTGTTAGTTTATTTTAAATTTTAGTCTTTTGCTAATGTTAATACTCCTATATTACTTCTTTTTATTCCATTTTCAATTAAAAGTTTAGCACATTCATTTAGCGTATTTCCTGTTGTATATATATCATCTATTAATAATATCTTTTTGCCATATAATTTGTAAGCATTTTTTACGTTATATACCCCTTTTGCATTCTCCCCTCTTTGCAGTTTGTTTAAAGAATTTTGAGGTACTGTATGTTTTATTTTATATAATATTTTTCTTCCTATTGGAATATTAAGAATTTTAGAAATCTCTTTTGAAATCAAATAGCTTTGATTATATCCTCTTTCTATTTTTCTTTGCTTACTTATCGGTACTACCACTATTATATCATACATTTTTAAATTTTCAAAACTTTTTTGCATATTTTTTAGAAAATATGTAATTGTTTTATAAACATACGGTTTTTCTTGAAATTTCAAAGCTAATATTTGGTTTCTAATTAAGTTTTCATATTTAAAGAAATAATTGTGCTCTATAAAATTTTTACTTAAATCATTCTCATAATAATCTGTTTGGTATTTAAATTCTTTTTCAAGTTTTATTTTGCATTTATTACATAACGATTTCGAGTTAAGCTTTCCACATATAGCACATACTTGTGGAAATATCAAATCAAATATTGTTTCTAATATTAATATCACTCCTTTTTATCCTTATTTATATATTCTACGAATTTTTTGTTTTTCCTTAATTTATTGAAAATTTTTTCATTTTTTCTATTGACAAATTTTATTAAACATATTATAATAGTCATTGTCGTAAGACAAATGCCAGTTATTTTAAACGCAGATGTGGCGGAACTGGCAGACGCACAGGACTTAAAATCCTGCGGGACTTATACTCCCGTACCGGTTCGATTCCGGTTTGCGGCATTATGTGGGCGTAGCTCAGCTGGATAGAGCGTTTGGCTACGGACCAAAAGGTCGGGAGTTCGAATCTTCTCGCCCACGTTAAGAAATAAAAGCACTTCGAGAAATCTCGAGGTGCTTTTTTAGTGCGTTGGCTAACATTTGACTAACGGAATTTTAAAATGCAATAAAAAAGGTGCTGTCAAAGACAACACCTAAAATTTCATTGAACCACAAGATGGGCGGCGTATCCATCATCTCAGGTACTCTTGCGAGTGTGTCGGGAGCCTTTCCGACCTTTGCGATTCGTTTTATTGTACTATTATTATAAGTAAATTATACATCCTTGTCAAATCTTTTTTAGTCGGCCGTTTTCTATTCCGTGTTGTAATTTGCCATTGGTGATTGAATGAAGAGTAGCTACATATAAGTAATCATCTTTAACATCTAATTTAATTCCAATTTGAATGTTTTTATCAAAAACTTTTACCAGTTCAAAACTTGTTCCTGATTCATTAGGATTTATACCGATATAATCCGGATGTGCAATAATGAATGGAAGGTATTGCAAATATTCTACACATTCGGGATGACGTTTTTCTACATGTTTTTCTAAGCCGGAAGACTGATATATGTAGTTGTAGTTTAAGTTATATGGTAAATGTTCATTTACTATCTGATTAAATGGAGTACTTGGAAATACCCTATCTGACATTGGTACATTATCTCTTTTCCATACGTTCTTATAATTATATTATATCGAAAATATGTTCGATAATCAAGTTATAAAATTCCTTTTGTGAATATTTTTATAATTATATATAGAGATTTTTGAAGTTTAATTATGGCTAATTGCCATAATTAAAACGATATAAGAATTAGTGAGAGTTCGAATCTTCTCGCCCACGTTAAGAAATAAAGCACTTCGAGAAATCTCGAGGTGCTTTTTTAGTGTGTTTGACTAACATTTGACTAACGGACATTTTCGAAAAGACGCA
>JAZSAX010000003.1:0-21836 GCA_045602065.1 Clostridia bacterium | reverse complement strand
TCTTAATTTTCTATGATAAGAAATTGCTGTATCATGAACTTCATCTTGAAATTTAGTAATCAAATTTTTTAAGTTCTCTGATATTTCTAATTCTTTTCGATTTTCATCCATTAAAGCTCTTGTTTGGTGTTTATCATTTTTAACCATTCCGAAAACAGGTATATTTAATTCATATTTTTCAATTGCTGTTTTAATTGCTCTAATTTGTGTAATTCCTCCATCTGCAAATATAACATCTGGTAATCTTCCAAATCCATTAGATGCTCCATCAATTGAATGTTTTAATCTTCTTGTTACAACTTCTTCCATACATCCTGGGTCATCTTGTCCATAAACTGTCTTTATTTTGAAACGTCTTGACATGTTTCTTTTTATTTCTCCATCTATCATTACACACATTCCGGCAACAATATATTCTCCTGAAATATTTGATATATCAAATGTTTCAATCTTTCTTGGTAATTTATCTAATCCAAGCACTTCTTTTAGTTCTACTAGTATTTCACTTCTATCTCTTTCTTTATTTTCTAGTGTGATTTTAGCATTATTATCTGCCATTTCAACAAATCTTAATTTTTCACCTTTTTTAGGTGACTTTAGTTCTACTTTTCTTCCAGCATCTTTACTTAGCCATTCTTCAATTGCATTTTTATCTTCTAATTCTTCTCTCATCATTATTTTATTTGGAAGAGTTTGAGCATCTATATAATATTGTTTTATAAATCCAGATATTATTTCTTTATCATCCATTTCTTTTAAATCTGGAAAAAAGTAATGTTCTCGCCCAACCATTTTACTTCCACGAACAAAGAAGATTTCTACACATACTTCCATTTCAGATTTAGCAATTCCGATAACATCTATATTATTTTCTGTAATATTTGAAACTTTTTGTTTTTCATTAACTCTTTCAATAGCTAACATTCTATCTCTTATATAAGCCGCTTTTTCAAAATTCATGTTATTAGCTTCTTCTAACATCTGATTTTGCAAATCTTTTAATACTTTATCCACTTTTCCTTCTAAAATGTTGATAATTTCATCTATTTGCTTTCTATAATCTTCTTTTGAAATGTACCCCATACAAGGTCCTAAACACCTATTTATATGATAATTTAAACAAGCTCTTGTTTCTGATCTAAAGTTTTTACATTGACGTATTTTATATTTTTGTTTTATAAAATCTAGCATTTCCTTTGCAGCACCTGGATTTGCATATGGTCCAAAGTATTTTGAACCATCATTTACAACTTTCCTTGTAATAATTACATTTGGATAATCTGATTTTACATCTATTTTTATGTAGGGATATGTTTTATCATCTTTTAATAATACATTAAATCTAGGGCGATTTTTCTTTATTAAATTACACTCTAATATAAGAGCTTCAGCTTCATTATCCACAACTATATATTCAAAATGATCTATTAATGAAACCATTCTTTTGATTCTCTCTGTTTTTTCTGTTTTTCTAAAATATGATCTTACTCTATTTTTTAAATTTACAGCTTTTCCAACATAAATTATTTTATCTTCTATATCTCTCATGATATATACACCTGGTTTATCAGGCAACATTTTTAGTTGTTCTTCTATATTAAACATTTTATCCCTCCTTACATCTCATTTTTCTTACTCTATTATGATACACTATTTCTATGTAATTTGCAATAGAAACTATTGCAACATTTTACATTTTGTTGTAATATAATATGGTAAATTGAAACATAATAAGTAAAAAATCAAGCGCCAGGGCACAAAATTGTTGTGTTGACGAGGTCTAGAGTTATCGAAAGATTCGGCGGATGCTCTAGTGGCTCACTTAAGCCATAGTATCAAATAAAAAATAGTAGTAATACTATAACAGAGGTTGATACATAGTATATGTTTCAATTCCACAAAATATTTATATGAGGAGGATTCACTATGTGTGGAATTATTGGTTATATAGGAGCACAAAAAGCCACTCCTATTCTTATTAATGGGCTTTTAAGATTAGAATACAGAGGATATGACTCAGCAGGTATTTCTACTATGGAAAAAGATGGTCTTTCTGTTATGAAAGATAAAGGTAGAGTTAAAAATCTTTATGACTTAGATGGTATTAATGATTTAACAGGAACAATTGGTATCGCTCATACAAGATGGGCAACTCATGGAAAACCATCTAAAGAGAACTCTCACCCACATCTAGATAATAGCAACTCTTTTGCAGTTGTTCATAATGGTATAATTGAAAACTACAATGAATTAAGAGAGTTTTTAACAAGTTTAGGTTATACTTTCTATTCGCAAACTGATACAGAGGTAATACCAAATCTTATTCATTATTATTATTTAAATGACAAAACAGATGATAACTCTAGACTTTTACGTGCAGTAAAAAATACATGTAAAGACTTAAAAGGAAGTTATGCAATTCAAGTTCTTTCAAAATATATGCCAGATAACATGATTGTTGTTAGAAAAGATAGCCCTCTTGTTATTGGTAAAGGTAACGGAGAAAATTATATTTCTTCAGATATCCCTGCAATACTATCATTTACAAAAGATTTCTATTTTTTAGAAGATTATGAAATTGCTCTTCTTTCTAGAAATGACATAAAATTTTATGATTCTGATTTAAATATAATAGATAAAAAAGTAAAAAGTATTGATTGGAATGCTAGTGCTGCAGACAAAAACGGGTTTGAAGATTATATGTTAAAAGAAATTTTCGAACAACCAAATTCAATTAGAGAAACTATAGGTTCTCACCTACCTGAAAATGAAAAATGTAATTTTGAAAATTTGAATTTTAGTAAAGAATTTTTACAAAATATAAATAAAATATATATCGTTGCTTGTGGTACAGCTATGCATGCTGGACTTACAGGAAAAGTAGCAATTGAACAACTTTGCAATATTCCGGTAAGTGTTGATATAGCTTCAGAATTTAGATATAGAAATCCTATTATAGATAAAAACACTTTATGTATTTACATTTCTCAATCAGGAGAAACAGCAGATACAATTGCCGCATTAAAATTAGCAAAATCTAAAGGAGCTACAACTCTCGCCATTTCAAATGTTATAGGAAGTTCTATTACAAGAGAATCAGATTATTGCATTTATACACATGCAGGCCCAGAAATTGCTGTTGCATCAACAAAAGCTTATACATCACAAGTTGTTTTGCTTAATATTTTAGCTATTTATTTTGCTGAAATTTTAGAAAGTACTCCTAACTCAGAACTTGCTAAGATTAAAGATGAAATTTTATCTCTACCAGCAAAAGCAGAAAAAACATTAAAGTGTTGCACTGAAATTAAAGAATTTGCTAAAAAAATATATCAAGAAAAAGATGTATTCTTCTTAGGCAGAGGCATAGATTATAATACAGCATTAGAAGGTTCTTTGAAATTAAAAGAAATATCATATATACATTCAGAAGCTTATGCTGCTGGTGAGTTAAAACACGGACCTATTGCTTTAATAGAAAATGGAATCACTGTTATAAGCATACTAACAGATGAGTTTTTAGTAGAAAAAAGTATTAGCAACATTCAAGAAGTTATTACTCGTGGTGCACATACTTTAGTTGTTACTAATAAAAACTTACCTAGTAACAATATTGATAAAGTTGTATCTATTCCAGATACACATACATCACTCTCTTCTATCCTTTCTATAATTCCTTTGCAATTACTTGCTTATTATATTTCAAAAGAAAAAGGATTAGATGTTGATAAACCTAGAAACTTAGCGAAATCGGTAACAGTAGAATAATTTTTTAAGCCTTAGATTTTTCTAAGGCTTTTGCTATATTATATTTCTTCTTTTATTCTTTCAAGTTCTTCTTTTGTTAATTCCGTTGCTTGTATAATTTGTTCTAATGGTACTTTTAATTTCAACAACTTTTTAGCAGTCTCTTTTATTCCTTCTTTTATTCCTTCTTCTCTTGCTTCATCTCTTACAGCTTCTCTTTCACTTTCTTCATCTAATATATATTTTTCTCTTAATTCTGCAATTCTTCTTAGTTCATCATCCCCACTGATATATTCTAATTTTTCAATTGCTTCCCCTAATTTTTTATCTTCTTTTGCCCCCATTTTTACTACCTCACTTTCTGGATTTATTAAAAACTCCATCCATCTTTTTAATTCTTTTTCTGTTTCTTCTGGATATTTTAATATCTTTGGTAACTCTATTATATGTATCTCTAAGTTTTTAAATATTATTACTTTAGGATCTCTAGTATCTACTATTTTATGCTCTGCATGTGCATTCTTAAAACTATCTAATTCTGCTAATTCAAAATCCAATATTAATATTTGTATTGTCTTTTTTAAATTTCTGTATTTCTCACCTTTCTTTAATTGTGATGAATACATTTTTGCCCAATAGAATAAAGCTCTTTCTGATATATTGTGCTTATTTTTTAATTGCACTTCTATTTCTACATCTACTCTTTCTCCTATTTGAGCTCTTAAATCTAGTACTCCCATTTTCTCTTCTGGTACTTTGCTTATTAAGTTTTGATTTGTATCTAATGATATATTTTCTACTTTTTCTTTAATTATTTTACTTAACAAACCTCCTAATATTTCTTCATTTCCTTTTGTTCCAAACAATGCTTGAAACACTACATCTGTTTTGGGTATTAATAAACCTTTTTTAATTTCGTTTTGAATCAATAAGCATTCCTCCTTAATTGTTATAATGTTACTTAAGAATTCTAATATGCATTTTTTATTTTCTTGGTTTATTTGCGCGCTTAATAAACTATTGGAATTTTTAGATTTTAATTTTATGATTTTAATTTTGAAATTAAATTTTTTTGAAAATTAAATACATGGTTTGCAACGAATGTTGCAAGTAAAAAATAAATCCATACTAAAAATCTTAGTACGGATTTATTTTACAATGCTTTTACGTTTTTTTCAAGTGTTTTGTAAAAAATATTTTATTTGTATAAATAATTTTGTGGATTTAATGCTTTTCCATTTAATCTTACTTCTAAATGTAAATGGTTTCCTGTTGAATTACCAGTTGAACCAACTGTTGCAATAACATCTCCTGCGTTAACTTGTTGTCCTACAGTTCCATATAATTCTGTACAATGTGCATACCATGTTTCAACACCATTTCCGTGAGAAACTTTAATTAGGTTACCATATGAACCGTTCCATCCCGCAAAAGTTACTGTTCCTGAATTCACTACTTTAATTGGAGTCCCTTGAGGACATGCAATATCTGTTCCTGTATGTGCACCAGATCTTATTCCACTTACATGACCAAATCTTGATGTTACTCTTCCTTGTACTGGTGTTACTGCTAATAAGATTCCATTTACTATTGGCTTCTTAGTTTTTTGGTCTTGTTTCACAAGCTTTGCAACTTTTTGTTCAATTTTTGCTTGTGCAACTTGAACACTTTCTAATGTAACTGATTCTATATCCTCTGTATAATTTTCTGTTATTGCTAAATCCAATTTTATAGTTTTATTTTTATTTTCTTCTTTTATTTCATTTACAGATTGTTGTGCTTCTTCAATGTTGTCTACTAATCCTATTGTTTCGTTATTTAAGATTACTGCATAATATTTATACATTATTTTAGCATTTTCTTTTAATGCTATCATTATCTCTTCTTCATTTGTTTCTTGTTCTCTGCTTACTAATTTTAATTCATAACTTGGCATTTCATCTAATGAAACAAAATCAATATTCTTTCCTTCCATTCCTATAACTTCTTGTTGAATTCTATTATCTAATTCTGTTCCATTTTCTACATAACCTATCTCTTGTCCTGATAGAGTTACTTCATATGTTGGTTTATATTTTAATAAAATAATCGCTATTATTAACCCTAATGCAACTGCCATTATGCTAAATAGTTTGCACGCTTCTTTAGTAT
This sequence comes from Clostridia bacterium, assembly GCA_045602065.1. GTDB lineage: Bacteria > Bacillota > Clostridia > TANB77 > CAG-508 > CAG-269. The sequence goes on along the minus strand of JAZSAX010000003.1, from coordinate 15,938 downwards.
AGTATTTTATCTTTCTTTTTAAAATAATATACACTCTCCTTTTTTGTGCGACAAAAATAATTATACCATATTTTTACTCATTTTGCAAATTTTGTATCCTTCATTTAACTTTTTTAACCCTTTTTGCCCCTTTTTTTCTTTGATTTTCCTTGGATATGTTTATAGTTTACTCATTTTTACTCGTTTTTATTCATTTTTTCGACTTTTTTCGATGTATATTGAATAAAGTTAAAAAATATGCTATATTTAATTATATTAAAGAAAAGGATTGTATTATGAGGAAATTAAATGTACCAGAAAAATATAATGGAAAAAAGCTTACAAAATTTATTTTAGACAGTTTTCCAAATTTATCACCAAATATGTTATATAAAGCATTAAGACAAAAAGATATCAAAATTGATGGAGCTAGAACAAATAAAGATTGTACAATATATACAGGTAGTGAAATTCTTGTTTATATTGCAGATGATTTGCTTTGCCCTACTCCAGATTTAGATATTATTTTCGAAGATGAGAATATATTGATTATTAACAAGCCTGCATGTTTAGAAGTTACTGGAGAAGAAAGTTTGACAAGCATTGTTCATGCAAAATACTCTACTTCTAGTTTTCTTCCTATGCCTTGTCATAGACTTGACAGAAATACTACTGGTTTAGTTTTATTTGCTAAAAATGAAGTTTCTTTAAATATTTTGCTTGATAAATTTAAAAATCATGAAATTAGTAAAAAATATTTAGCATTAGTTTATGGTATTCCTAAAGTAAAAAAAACCAGATTAGAAAGTTATTTATTTAAAGATAATAAAAAGTCTTTAGTTTATATTTCAGATGAATTTAAAATAGGTTACCTAAAAATTATAACTTCATATTCTGTTTTGGAAGAATATGATAATAATTCTGCTTTATTAGAAGTTGAAATAGAAACTGGTAGAACACATCAAATTCGAGCTCATTTGGCTTATATAGGCCATCCAATTATCGGAGATGGTAAATATGGTATCAATTCTGTTAATAAGGATTTTGGCTTTAAATTTCAACAGTTAAAAGCATATAAACTAAAATTTGATTTTAAAACTGATAGCGGAATTTTGAATTATTTAAATGGCCAATGTTTTAAAATCTAGACTTTTATGCTTTTTTGTAGTATAATATATTTATACTATGTGCGGGTATAGTTTAGTGGTAGAATACCATGCTTCCGACCTGGTTGCGCGAGTTCGATTCTCGCTACCCGCTCCAAAAGGTAAAATCGTCGCACAGATTAAGTGTGACGATTTTTAACATAGTTGTCCCCCTTTACATAATAATCCAAATGTGCTATAATATTTTTGTCTTTTCTCAGAAAATGAGAAAAAATTTCTTAGTTAGTATTTGTTGCATTATTATTAAAGCATAAGGAGGAAAACAATATGCAATATCAAGAATACGTTAGAATTGAAAGATGTGGAAATCGAGCAGGAGATACATATGGACGGATTAAACTCCAACATATAGCAGATCCTAGATCAGTAATGGTTTTTCTTTGTGGACAAAGGCTTTATCCGAAAGACTTCGATATCTTCGGTTGGCCGATATTTACAAAGGAAGTTTGTGACCTGTTTGAGTGGAAAGCAAACTCTCTTAAAAGAATACATGGCAAAGATTACAGGCTTACTGCAGTAGTTTTGTATGATAGCGCAAATGTGAACATCGACACACACGCTGTTAATTCTTTGGATGGAATTACAAGAGCAATCGAAGACCTGGAATCTTTGAATAAATTACTCAGAGATAGAGTAATTTATAGTGAGCTTTTAGGTGGTGGCAAACTTAACAAGTATGTTATCTTTGGTAGATATTACCTTGATGAATTTGGTCAGGTTTGGACACTGGGTGAGCAATACGAAGTCCCTGGAATGCCAATCGCTTGCACCCAAAGCAAATTTAATCAGATTTACAATACAGTATGGCCTGATAAATTTGCATCTTGGGAAGGTGTGTGTGATATTCCTTCTAAAGATGATAATTGCCCTTGGTGTACAAAAAAATTTACTATTGAAGATGTTAAAATAGGAAGATTTGACACCATTAATGGCAAAATAGCCCACCGTGAATGTGCAAAGCAATATGAACATGAAAGGGAAATTGACAGAATTATTCATCAAATTATGGAATTTATCTATGAAGATGGATTAACGTTTGAACTTCTTCCCAATGGCTATTGCAGTCAGCCGTGTTGCGCACATAAACCTTGGTTTTTATGTCATACTCCTGATGGCGACATCAAAATCGGTTGGAGAAAAAGAGTTATATCGATTGAATGGAAAGACAATTTCAAACCTTTCGATATGAGTATTTTTGAAAGCGAAGATGTTACTAAATGGAAACGTGGTATTCATGCGTGGGGAAGCGACAAAGCATATGAGTATATTAAAAAGGTAAAGGATTTTGTTAATCCTAAACCTGAAGAGAAAAAAGCTTAAAAGCAACATTACTAAGAAATTCAGCTGAAAAAGGCCACTAGATAATTCTAGTGGCCTTGATTTTTTAATAAAATATTATTAAATATAAGTAATTAATACCCCAACTCTTCCCCAATTAAAATAACCTTAATTCGATTAGGAATTCCAGAACGCCTTGTAATAACAAATTGGCCACACATACAATCAGGAGAATAGCAGTTTTCACATTTTCCTGTAATAGCACAAGGAGTTTTTCTATTTAATCTGATAGCATTAGGAGAAGCAGTTATATCTCGTATTCTCTTAAAACCTGATTCAACATCTGTAACAACTTTGTTCATTCCTGTTAAAATTAATACATTTTGTGGTCCATAGCATAAAAAAGCCACTCTGTTTCCTCTTCCATCAATATTAATCAATTCTCCATCTAAAGTAATCGCATTTGTACTCATTAGAAAAAAATCAGCGCAACAAATTTCGCCATAAATTCTTCTCGGTTCTTCTAAATTTATTGCAGTATCTCGATTTATTATTTTGTATTCTTCCCTTTGTATGGCTTCAAGCAATCCCGTTTCTATAATCGTCATTGAGCCACCCCATCCAATGCTCGCCCCTTTTGGAATTAATTCTAACGCTTTTTGCACAGCACTTCCTTTATCTGAACAATAATATCCCTCAATCTGTCTTTTATTAAAATTTTTTATTATTGTATTTGCAACATTTTCATAATACTTTTCTTTGATTTTATCCATAACATCTTCTCCTTCCCTATTAAAAAATTATATTTCTTTATTTTTTTAATATGAAAAAATGTGTACAATAAAAAAATTTTGTGCTATACTAAATGCAGATGTTTAGAAAACTAAACATACTAAAGAGGAGGAAAAAATATGGAACAAGTAGTAAACAAAAAAGTATATGAACTTTCAAAAGCAGGAGAAATAATCCAAACAATTTTAATTATTTTAGGAGCTCTATTAGTTCCTGCAGTAGTGCCACAATTATTACAATTAGTATTTGGAAAAACTAGTGTTATTGCAAGTAATTCTCAAATTATAGTTGGAAGTATAGTTAATACAGCTTTAATTATGGCAGGTTTAAATTTAAAAGGATGGAGAAAATTAGTATTAATCGCTACATTACCAAGTTTATCTGCTGTAGGTAGTGGATATATTTTTGGAAATTTAACAAAAGTTACACTATTCATGATACCAGGAATTTGGCTTGGAAACTTTTCACTAATAATGCTTATGAAATACTTATATGCAAATAAAAATATTAATTATGCTATAAGTGCCGTTATATCAATAGCAGTTAAAGTTGCACTAATATTTGGTGTTCTAAATATATGGATGGCACTTTCAGTATTACCAAACCAAGGTGCTGTTGCAAATACTTTAAGAAATACTATGGGATTAACACAATTAATAACTGCTTCTATTGGAGCAATCATTTCAGTTTTAATAATAAAATTAGGATTCAAAAAAAGAACTGTTTAATCAGTTCTTTTTGTTTTATTTTTTTACCCAAACAGAAACACTTCCACCATTGCAGTAGAAAATACCGTTTCCTTCTTGGTCAACATATACTGTTTCTTGCACATTTCCTGTATAATCATAGAATATACTATTAGCAAGTCTAGGACCTACATTTATAGTCTTTCCCCCTCCAGGTCCATCACTCATAATTGTAACAAAACCTGATTTTGGATGTATATCATCACCAGTTCTTACCCAGGCAACAATATTATAATCATCGAAATAATCTATTTGTTCACCATATGCCTTATCTCTTCTTAATTCTAATAATTTTTCTAAAGTTTCTTTCATTGGAGGAATATTATAAGTTGGAATTCCATAATAATCCCCATAAAATACACATGGTAATCCATCTTTTCTTAATAAAGTTAATGCATATGCTAACGGCTTAAACCAATCTTGTATCCATGAAAATAATGCTTGTCCTGGTTCTGTATCATGATTATCTACAAATGTTACTGCTAATTCTGGATATTGTTTCACTAATGTATTATCTAATATTCTTGCCAAATCATAATTTCCATGAGAATTTGATGCTTCATATAAATTATAATGTAGTGGCACATCAAATAATGGAATTGTTGAATTAGTTTGATAAATATACCATTTTAATGTTTCTAAGTCTCTGTTCCAATACTCTCCTACACATTGTATTGGTTTAACTTCATTCATACATTTTATCCAATCAGCCATAAATAGTGATTTGATATGTTTTACTGCATCTAATCTAAATCCATCTATTCCTGTAAAATCTAAGTACCATTTCCCCCATTTTTTTAATTCATCTACAACTTCTGGATTATTAAAATCTATATCTGCTCCCATTAGATAATCATAATTTCCATTTTCTTGATCTACATTTTGATCCCAGTTCTTCCCATAAAATCTAAATATTCCATTTTTTCTTCCACTTTCATCCCAATCAGTTCCATTAAAATGATGATGATTCCATTTAAAATCTGAGTATGTATTTTTTCTTCCTGGAAAATTATATTTTGTCCATGCTTTTATTTTCTCAAATGGTGATTTATCTTTATTTCTGTCTTGAGCCTCTTCTTCATTTGCATATACAAATTCCGCTTCATCTGCCCCAATTTTATGATTTAACACAATATCTGCATATACACCTATACCATTTTGATGTAAATCGTTTATAGCTTGTATATATTCATCTTTTGTTCCATATTTAGTTTCTATACTACCTTTTTGATTAAATTCCCCCAAGTCATATAAATCATATGTTGCATATCCCGCATCATATTTACCACCTGCTGCTTTATATGCTGGTGGTAACCATACATCTGTTATTCCTATTTGTCTTAAGTTTTCAGCTTCTCTTGATACTTGTTGCCATAACTTATCTTCAGGTTTTAAGTACCATTCGAAATACTGCATTAGTACTCTATTTTCTTTCATTTGTATTCCTTCCTTTATGGGTATAATATCATATTAGGAATTTCTTTTCAAGTTATATTCGTTTGTATATTAACTTTTTTATATCATCTCCATATTGCTTTTTCATTTTCTCCAATACATATCCCCCTCCAGATACTTCTTTATTAAAAAAATTAATTATATCGTTTTGTGTATCTAAAATCACAAAATTATCTGGAATATCGTTTCTTTGTGGCTCAGTGTTTCTAACATTAAGTAATGGAGTATGAATTTCATAAAAATATGGCAATAGCACTTCCATAATAAAATTTTGTAGTAATTCAGTCATTTCTTCATCAAATCTACCATATGAATCAGTATGACCATCTATGTCTAAATAAAGATGTCTTTTAGTGTTTTCCATATCATGTTGTGCGCCTTTCAATAGTTCAAATAAATGTTGAGCTGATTCATAAAATCCTTCATTTTCATATACAACGTGATATATTGCAACTTTTGGAGAATTGTCATCATCTTTTTCTTCATTTAATACTAATATGTCTGTATTACCTGTTTTAGTTACTGCTTCTTTTACTTGTTTATACCAATATTCTCTTTTTTGCTTTAACTGCTTAGATAATTCCAAATTTCCAATATAATGGTCAGCACATTTTGTGCATAACATAATTAAATTTTCTTTTTCAATCGGTTTATTTTCATCTAAAATCCAACATTTGCTTGTTGATTTATGGCAAATAACACATTTTCCATTTGATAATTGTTTTATTTCTTCTTCAATTTTTTCTTGCATTTTAATTTAACTCCTTAAACTCTATTATTTTTTTATTCTCTTTTTCGTATTTCTTTTTTAGTTCATCCATTTCCTCTTCTGAATCTGCAATTATAAAAGAATCTGATGGTAATTGTTTTTGTTTTTTATTATTTGTTACTGAAATTAATGGCATATGTAATGCATGTAAATACTGAAACATTGTTTTTAATAAAAAATGGAATTGTAACTCAAACATATCATCATCATATCCACCATTTTCATTTCTGTGACCTTCTATCTCTAGATGAAGTGTTCTTTCTTTGTTCGGATTTTCTTCTTGCATACGATATATTAAATCATAAATTCTATTTGCCGCCACATGAAAGTCCTCATTCTCTTTTATTTTACAAAATATTACCACATTATTAGGATCTATTGGTACTTTATACCTTCCTTCTGACTTTTTTATTCTACATAAATTTAGTAATTCTTTTTCCTTTTCTTCTTGTGCTTTATATACCATATTTCTTTTTGCTATTATTTCATCTCTTTTTAGTGGATTTCCACCATAAATAAAATGACAACTAGGACATAATGCAACTGCATTTTCAAAAGTATCTGGTCCTCCTTCTTCTTGTGGTATAATGTGATGAATTTCTACAATGTCACTCCTACATAATACACATTTAAAATCTGATTTTTCTTTTACTTCTTTTTTTACTTTTTCTGAAAAAGCCATATTTTTTCCTCCTTTATTTCTAAGTTTGATGATATTTTATTACGTTTTTCTTTTTTTGTCTATCTGAGAAAAAATTTTTAATTTAACGCAAAAAAAACAATTGATTTATTTTATCAATTGTTTTTTATATTTAATTTTTTATGCACTTTTTAATTCCAATCTTAATTTATCACTAATCATTGCAATGAACTCCGAGTTAGTTGGCTTTCCTTTTGCTGCTGAAATTGTATAAGTGCTGAATTTTAGGCACTTCCACTTATGGTTTGTTATTCTTTAAGCAATAAATTATTACACTTTTTTAAAATGTTCGTTGCTATATTCTCAAGTTATTTATTGCATTAATTGTACTACATTTTAATATCTTTTTCAATAGCAATAAATCACTTTTTTCTGCTATGTTAAAGTTACACAAACAACATAAAATCAAAAAATCTAACTATTTGACTTTGGGGTAAAAAAAGAAAACTCTCTATTTATAAAGAGTTTTCTTTCTTTTTATTGTTCTTCTTCATCTTCTTGTATCTGTTTATTTTGTTGTTTTTCTTTTTTATCAATAATTGCATCCTCTATTATTTCCCATACCTTTACTATTCCCCATACAAATAGAATAAAAAGTAAAAGAGGAATTATATAAAACAACAACCATATAGCACTACCTCCACCAAGTGTAGGCAAGAAATACCATAATAAAAATAAACTTGTAATAACAGTTAGTGGATGTATTTCACCTATCTTTTTAGTATATATTAAATATATTATAGAAATAGGCCATATCATTAATCTATAAATCGCAAGCTCACTTTTGTTTGGAGAATGTCCTTCACTAAACATATCTACTTTATCAGCATATGGTCCTACTATAAAAATAAGATATAAAATTATAGCTATTGAAACAATTATATAAAACCATTCACTATTTATAAGTTTTTTCCATCCATTTTTATTTTCTTCTTCCATGTTTTCTCTCCTTTGTATTATATTTATATTATGAATACATTTTATCATTAATCATTATTATTTTGCAATACTTTTTTATTTTTAGACATAATTCTCCCAAGGGAGGCTTATATAATTAAAGTATATTATTTTAAAATACAATATTATAAGATTACTTTATTATATTGCCCCTAAGTTTTTTACATTCCCCACCTATTGCTTATGCTAATGTATTTTCTTACATACAAAGGAAAACTTGCAATTTTTGCAAGGCGAAACTACTGCTCAAGAGTTTGTTATTAAAAACAGTATGCCCCTCCCTTGTTTGCCATAGTGTCTCCCTATGGTGGACATACACCTTTTACGAGTAACGCATAGTCTTAATATATAGTTAGCGCGAAAAGATCAAATTTTCACTTGTTCGCACTCTCCTACCATATTACTTGACTTTTACTAGTTTTCTTATTTTTCGCTTTTATCCGTTTTTTTCTTCTCTAACTAAATTATTATTTTATATTATTTATTTAAGTAAATCTTTTTTATATTTCTTATTTTATTATAATGTAACAACTGCTTATGCTTTCTCAATTTTTTTCTTTTTAATGACTCTTATTTCCTCTTATGGTACATTTGTATATTCAAAAACATATTTATCCCAAAACCAAGCCCCTACTAACAATTATATTCGTGATGATGAACTATAACCATTATATCTGTTCTTAACTGTTCAAATGCCATTATAAGCGAATTTATTTTCTGTCTTTGTAATTCTTGTTCTCTAATAATTTGTACTAGTAAATTTCGTTCCTGTTCATTATCCTGTAATGGAATTTTTATATTCATTGTTTTTGAAATACTGTTTTCAATTACTCCTTTTATTTGTTTATCAAGTGTGTTCATCTTGTACATAACACCTTATGCTCAATTAGTCTTAACTGCTCTTTTATTTGCTCAATATACTTTTCAATAATACATAGCGCTTGTAATTGCTTTCCTTTTGATAAATTATATGTGCCGTTTACAAACATATAAATTGTAACAGGTTGTAAGCCAATTTCTCTTGCAAGTTTTGAATAATTTAAACCATATACTTCCTTTGCTTCTTTTATTCTTCCTACTACTTTTTCTTTTTCTAAATCCATTTTTTTATCTCCTTTTACTAAAATTATAAGCTTTTACTTGCTCATAATTAATGTAATAATAATATATAGGAACTCTAAAAAAATTTTTTCAAATATTGAACTTTGCGCGCGTTTACAAATGCTTATATTTTCCCTTTTTATTATAAATCAGCGCAAACCCAATTACAAACATTCGATTTTTTCGCGCGCGTTCTTTAATTATTCCCGCTTCTGATTGTATTTTTAGTGGTGTTCACTCTATTGTAGTGTGTTTCTTGCTAGTCTAAAACTCTTGCTGTTGTAGGTCAAATTGACACTCATTCTATTTTTTAGTGGTAATCTCACTAATTTAGAGTGAGTTATTCTTGTTTTTTAGAGTTTTTATTTCTATATTAGAGGTTATAACTCTATTCTAGTGTGTTTTGTCGAATTTTCTGCTAATATAAAGTCATATTTTGTAGAAAGGAATTGATATTATGAAAATCGTACTTGACACAGTTACAAAACAAGCAGTTTGCCCACCAGAATTTTTTGAAAGTATAAGAAAAATAAATGATGCAAGCGAACTAACAGAAAGTTCTAAAAAAGTAACTTCAGAAGACTATTTACAAAAGATTATAAAAGAATGTTCAAAAGTTATAGTAAACAAAAGTGATATAGCAAAAAAGAGGACATCAAAAAAAAAGTAAAATCGACTAGTTCTACAACATCTAAGAAAATCGCAAATGTAGTTATTGAGCCTATTACAGAAGAATAATATATATAGTTAAAGGATAGGCAATTATGCCTATCTTTATTCGTAGAAAAAAATGTAGCAAAGGAATTATTATAATGAATTGTAACGATATTATTAAAAGGTTACGCGCACAAAACCTATATACCCAAGAGTTTGTTGCAAATGAATTGAATATCTGTCAGCGAACTTATTGTGATTATGAATTACGGTTACACGCGAATTCCAATTGAAAGTTTGATAAAATTAGCAAAATTATATAATGTAGATATGAACTATATTACAGGTGTAAGCAAAATTCTTAATTGCTATCCAAAAGAGTAATTATATTAGTAAGCGCGCGAAAAAGCTTTATATTAGGTTTTCGCGCGTTTACTTTTTATTTCTTTAAAGTTAAATCTATTCCATTGTCAAAAAACATATTCAATGTTCTTCCATCTTCCTTAATTCCCATTTGATATAAAAAACTTGTATTAAACTCAAACTTTATCTGCCCATTTCCTATTTCTAATATTCCTACATTTCTTTTGTAAAAGCACCTAACGTTTATTATTTTTATTTCAGCAATTATTATCCCATCTAACTTCATTGTAATATCTCTTTTGCTAAAACCTTTTAAATATTCTTCAATTTCTTGTTCTATTATTTTAATCATATTAACCAACCTTTCTTTGTCCTCTTAAATTTAGTAATGGAGAATGCTTTTGATATTTTTTTCTTAAATCTTCTGTTTTTAAATCTAAATAGCATTGTTCTGTAACTTGTACACTTGAATGTCCTAAAATCTTTGATAATGTATAAATATCTCCACCATTCATAATAAATCTTTTAGCAAAGTTATTTCTTATTAAGTGTGGTGATATATCTTTATTTCCTATTCTTTCTCCATAGTTTGTGAAATTACTTTCAAAACTGCGTTCTTGCAATTGCGTTCCACTAATAGTACAAAATAAAAATTCACTATCTTTATATCTGTCCCTATATTGCAACCATCTTTTTAATTCTGCACCCATCTGAGCTGAAAAAAATACATATCTATCTTTTTTTCCTTTTGTATTTTCTGCTGGCAAAAAAATTGTTCTTTCATTAAAATTTATGTCTGTTTGGTCTTTTATCATTAAGCATTCACCTATTCTCATTCCTGTATCAAAAACAAGTTGTGTTATAACATAATCTCTATATTCGTGAAATTTTGATAAATCAAAACACTTTAATAAATTATTGAAATCTGTATCATTTAAATATCCTTTTGCTTTTCTTGGTGTTCTAGTTGGTTTAATTTTTTTCATAGGATTTGTTTTTATTAGTCTGTTCTCATACATATAATTAAAATAAACTCTTAAATTCCTTGTATAATTATTAACTGTTGCAATACTAACCTTTTTTCCAAAATCTTGTCTGTTTTGTGGTTGGTTATATCTTTTGGTATTATCATTTGCAACTACTGTATATTTTCCCCTCTCTTTTACATTTGTTAAATAATCTGTTATTGTCTTTTCTTTTACTTGCTCTGTTCTAGTAATGTTACACTCATCTTGCAAGTATCTTATAAATAATCTTAAAGTCTGCTCATAACTAGCAATAGTTCTCGTAGCTAGATTTTTGTAATCACAATAATTGATAAAATCATCTACTTCTAAATCAATTTTTTCCATAATAAAAACCCCCAATTTTATTGATATTATTTTCATAAATAATTTGAAAATAATAACCAATAAACTTTGGGAGTTTATTGCATTATAAAAAAATGATTTGTTGCATTGGTAGAAGATTTTTCACTTAATCTACTGCAAATACTACCAATTAATTTTAATTTATTGCTATTTCGCGTTCGTTGAAAACCGCTTCTCTCAAGTCTTTCAAAATTATGATGCACTCTTCATTTCAAGTCTCAACTTATCAGCTATCATTGCTATAAATTCTGAATTGGTTGGCTTTCCTTTAGCTGCTGAAATTGTATATCCAAATATGTTTTCCACAACATCTTGTTGTCCTCTTCCCCAAGCAACTTCGATTGCGTGGCGAATCGCTCTTTCTACACGTGATGGTGTAGTATTAAATTTATTTGCAATTTTAGGATATAAGCTTTTAGTAATTTGGTTGATAACATCAATATCTTTTACAACCATTATAATAGCTTCTCTTAAATATTGATATCCTTTAATATGTGCTGGAACTCCAACTTCATGAATTACATTAGTAACTAATGCTTCTAAGTTATCTTCTTTTTTCTCTGAAGTTTTTGGGATATCAATATATTGCTGTTTTTGAACAGGAATATCTCTTGATATAAAATTATTATTTTGTGTTGGCTTATAATTTTTCAGTTCTCTAATTCTTGAAATTAATAATTCAATATCAAATGGTTTTACCACATAATATTCTGCTCCTAGTTCAACCGCCTTTCTTGTAATTTTGTCTTGGCCTACTGCTGATAACATTATGCAGATTGGTCTTTTATTCATTTTTATCATATTTAATTTTTCCAAAACTCCTATTCCATCTAAATGCGGCATTATTACATCCAATAGTACTACATCTGGCATTAAGTTAGGTATCATGTCTAAAGCTTCATTTCCATCTTTAGCTCTCCCTACTACAACCATATCTTCTTGATTTTTTAGATATGTTGCTAACGTCATGCTGAATTCTTGATTGTCATCTGCAATTAACACTGTGATTTTTTCTCTCATGTTTTCTCCTCCTAATTTTTTCTACTGTAAAAATTTTACATTTCCGATTATAATACTTTTGAAAAAATTTTGCAAGAGTTTTCTGGAAATTTTTCCCATTTTATTTATTTTTTTCTACACTTTTGTTGATAAATTTGTCTTGTAATACCTGAAAACACTTTATATTAAGAGTTTTTGTTTCTATATCCTTCAAAAAAATATTTTTTCTAGTTTTTTCCATTTCTATTTTTAAAACTATGTCTTCTCCATAATCAATTTTTGTTATATTTATTTCGTTGTTTTTACAATAATACTTAAAAATATCTAAATTTGAATAATCTAATTTGACTTCAACTTCAATTCCATCAACTTTATAAGCCTTTATACATTTTTCTATCGCTTTTTGTGTGGCATCTGAATAAGCTCTAACAAGTCCTCCAGTGCCTAGAAGAATCCCTCCAAAATATCTTGTTACTACAACAACTACATTACACAAATTGTTTTTTTGTAATATATTTAGCATAGGCCCACCTGCTGTCCCTGAAGGTTCTCCATCATCACTAGATTTCTCCATGACTTGCCCATTTTCTACTACTCTATATGCTACACAATTATGTTTTGAATCATAATATTTCTTTTTTAGGCTTTTTATTTTTTCTTCCGCTTCTTCTATGCTTTCGACATGACAAATATTAGCAATAAATTTAGATTTTTTCTCCACTATTTCTGCAGTTTCATCTATTAAAATTGTGATAAATTCTTCCATTTTACTCCCTTCCTGCTGTATATCCTGTAGAATATGCTATTTGCAAATTAAACCCTCCTGTATAAGCATCTACATCTATTATTTCACCTGCAAAATATAAACCTTTAATTAATTTAGATTCCATTGTTTTAGGATTAATCTCTTTTATATCGATTCCGCCAGATGTTATAATTGCTTCCTCAACTGGCCTAAAGTCTTTTATAGCTACTGTAAAATTCTTTAATAATTTAACTATTGTTTTTCTCTCTTCTTTTGTTATTTCATTAACTCTCTTTTCTTCATCTATTCCAGATAAATCTATTATTAAAGGAATCATCTTTTGTGGTAATAATTTATCTAAACTATGTTTAAATTGCTTATTTTTAACTTCTTTAAAATCTCTTAATATTCTATCATCTAATTGTTCTTCTGAAAGAGCTGGTTTTAAATCTAATGTTAATGTTATACATTTATTTCTAAATAAATATTCTATATCTTTGTACCTTACTAAATGTGCTGAGCCACTTAGTATTGTAGGTCCTGATATACCAAAATGAGTAAATATCATTTCCCCAAAATCTTCATAAATCGTTTTCTTTTTATCTGTATCAATTATTTTAATTCCTACATTTCGAAGGCTTAATCCTTGTAGTTTTTGACATTGTTCTTTTTCATATACTTCTAAAGGAACTAATGATGGTCTTATTGGTGTTATAGTATGTCCTAAAGCTTTAGCAATTTTATACCCATCTCCAGTAGAGCCTGTTAATGGATAGCTTTTTCCACCTGTTGCTAAAATAACTTTATCTGCTTTTATCATCTCTGTATTTGTTCTTACAGCCGTTACTTGATCATTTTGAACTAATATTTTTTCAACTGTTGTATTAAGTTTATATTTTATATTTAGTTCTTCCATTCTTTTTGTAAAACATTTTAATACATCTATAGATTTATCTGTAACTGGGAATATTCTATTTCCTCTTTCTTCTTTAACATCTAATCCTTGTCTCTTTAAAAATTCTATTATATCTGTATTTGTATAGTTTTGAAATACACTATATAAAAATTTCCCATTACCAGGTGTATTTTTTATAAATTCACTCATATATAGTGAACTTGTTATATTACATCTTCCTTTTCCTGTTATAAGTAATTTTCTTCCAAATGATGGCATTTTTTCAATTATTAATACTTCATTTCCATTTTCTGCAGCTGTTATTGCTGCCATCATTCCTGCTGGACCGCCACCAATTACTACTACTTTTGGCATAATGCCACCTCTCTTTCCTATTCTTATATATTAGCAGAATTTTAACAATTTGTCAAAAAGCACTTGACAAATCTATAAAATCATATTAAAATATAAAATGTGCTCACAAAGAGCCATAATGATGGTGGATGTAGCGTAGTGGTTAACGCGCCAGTTTGTGGCACTGGAGACCGTGGGTTCAAGTCCCATCTTCCACCCCATATCTTTTATACTGGGCTGTAGCCAAGCGGTAAGGCATTAGACTTTGACTCTAACATGCGCTAGTTCGAATCTAGCCAGCCCAACCAAAAAACGAGGTTTTTAGGACCTCGATTTTTTATTTTTAAAATTTTGAATAATTTACATTTTTTTGAATATACTAGTTATAAATCAATATTATGGAGGTAAAATTATGAAACTTTTATATAATATCGCACTTACTCTAGTTATTGTTGGCGCTCTTAACTGGTTACTTATTGGACTATTTGACTTTGATTTAGTAGCAGCAATTTTTGGAGCTATGAGCGCATTTAGCAGAATTATATACACATTAGTAGGTATTAGTGGTATCATTTCAATTGGACTATATACAAAAATTAATGAGTAAAACATAACCCCAGATATAATTTCTGGGGTTCATTTTATTACAAATTATAAAAACTTATAACTTATTTTTCTTAAAATTCCTTTTGCAGGATAAATCTCTTTCATTATCTTTTTAGCGTTTTTCATATTCTTTTTGGTCATATTTTCTTTTTCTACCAAGTATAGTTTTATTAAATCTTTTTCACTTAAATTTTGAGCTAATGATCTAAACCTTATCATTTTACTTCCGTTCTTTTGCATTTCTAATATAGCTAAAATTAGCAATAAGCCGAAAGAATATGTTTCTTCAATCAATTTTTCGCATTTAACTTTCATCATTTCCGAATTTTCTAATTCAGCAATTTCATCAACTATTTTCCATGCAGTTGAATCCATTCCTTGTAGTCCATAAACGTTTTCTATTATCATATCTTCTTTAGCTTTTTCTTTTTTCTGAGTAATTCTATTTATAATAGTTCTTCTATCATCTGCATTATCTACTAATTGTGGGTTTACTATATCTTTATTTTTAGGATTTGTTTTTTCATCATCCTTCATGTTTTCAAGTCCTGGATTATATATTTTTATGTTAAAATGTGTTGCTAAATTATCTTCCATTATATTAGAATTTCCATCAAATTCTTCTAATAATTGATATGTATTTATAAGCATTTGTCTTTTTTGGAATAATATGTTTTCATGAATCCAGCGTATCATTCCTCTTACTATATCTTGCATATTATTAGATTCGCTAATTTGCTCTATTAGTATATCATTGTCTTTCATATTTATTTCAAGTATTTTTTGTATTGCTGTAGCTATATAATCATGCAAATCATAAAAATACAAGTTCTTGCACCATAATTTATATGTTGTAATATAATCTCTTTTTATAGCACTTTTTGAATCTGTATATAGCCAAACATCTATAAAAGATATTAAAAACAATATATATATTACAAAGTTATATTCTTTTCTACCTTTTGTATCTAATGATATTATTACTCTGCTAGAATCAAGTTCATCTTGA
>JAZSAX010000002.1:0-19604 GCA_045602065.1 Clostridia bacterium | reverse complement strand
GGATTTTAAATGAGAGATAAGTATATAAAAAGATTTTATAACGAAGTAAGCCAATCGTTAGAAGGAGACTATAAAATAATTTTAGAGCCTAATAGAGAATTAACAGATGACTGGATTGAATATGATCAAGTTAAATGGGAATTAGAAGATTCTATTCAAAATTTAGTGGATAAATTAGTAAAAGATGATTCAATGGAATTAGAAGATAAAATTTTAAGTATCTATAACCATATATGTTTAAACTATGTATACGATGGAAATGTATTATATTTTTTTAGAAGAGATGAAAGTGATATAAATAATATAAAATATATTGCAGTTGATTGGTATGGAAGAATAGTTGGACCAGAATGGATAGAAAATAGAAAAAAACATAACAGAAGAATTTGTTATGAATTTTCTAGATTTTTCGCAAAAGCAATAAATGAAGTTTTAAAACCAGAAGATAAACTTGAAGCTTTTATGATAGGAGATAAAGAAAATTTACACTATTCTGTGGGTCTAACAGGAGAAGAATATAGTTTAATTTTAGACTTAGATGATTTTAATAAATTAAAAGATCTTACAAGATTGAAATTAGGACTAACATTAGAGGGAATAAAAATATTAAGAGATAATTCGGGTAAATTTCAAAAATTTATTGAGAGATTTAATGAAAATAAATTAAAAGAATTGGTAGAAGTAGAGGAACTAGAACAACAACTAAGAGAAAAAGATAATATAAAATACTTTGAAGATATTCTAAAAATATTAAATGCTCATAATATTGATCCACAAGGAATTTTTGAATATATGAGAATAAAAATTGAAAGTGAAGAAATTGAAATAGAGAAAATATGGAAAGAAATTAATGGTGATGGTGAAAAGAGATATGCAAGATGTTTAATTTTCAACCTTGATTCAAAGACATATTTACTTGATAGTGTTGATAGAACACTAGCTGCAATTGATAAAGAAAAACTAAACAAGAAAGTTTTTATATTTAATCCAGAAGAAAACGAATATCCATATTATGGGGGATAATTTAGAAAAAATATAAAAAATTTATTTAGGGGAGAAATAAAATGGCTACAGATATAGCAAAAATTGTTAGATTAAATGAATTAGTTACAAGAACACTTAGAAAAAAACATATAATTGTATTAGATCCAGAAGAAAAACAAGAAAATAACGAAAATTTAAATACTAATATTACATATGATGCTGCAAACTGGAAGGTGACTGAAAAAATGCAGGCATTTGTGGAGGAATTGAAACAAAATAATGAATTAAGCAAAGAAGAAAAGGTTTTAGCAATATATGAAAAATTATGTCAAGAATATATATATGATGACAATTTGATATCTTATATACAAAAAGTTGATGATGACCAATTTGTTTTACCTGATTGGTATGGAAGAGATGTTGGACCAGAATGGGAAAAAAACAGAGAAGAACATAATAGAAGAGTGTGTTACGAAGTATCTAGATATCTTGCGAAATCTCTTACACAGTTGTTTGAAGGAAATGAAGATATTGATGTTTGTATACTTTGGGATAAAGGTCTTACACATTACTTTGTTGGTTTAACGTCTAGTGAATACAATATAACATTAGATCTTGATGATTTTAACAACATAAAAGATCTTACGAGAATAAAAACAGGTTTAACAGCTCAAGGGATAAATATATTAACTGACAAATATGGAAAATTTAAGGCAGCGCTAGAAAAATTTAATGATGGCAGATGTACAGATGCTATGCAAAAAGTAGAACAAGATATAGCAAGTGACACAAAAAATCCGGAGTATGCTCAAGTGCAAGTGGAAGAACCAGATGAGATACTTTTCTTGAAATATGCAATTGAAAAACTAAAAGAAGAGCATAATATTGACTCACAAGGATTGTGTGAATATATGAAAGAAATTATAGATGTTACGGTAGGACCACAAGCAAGAAAGAAAATGTGGAAAGAAATAAGAGGAAAAGATAATCAACAAACAAGATATATAAGATGCTTAACCTTAGACATAAATGGTCAAAACTATATAATTGATGTTGATAAAAAGTTGATACGTGCATTTGATGAAGCCGAATTACAAAAAGAAGACAGAGAATTTATACCGTATAAAGAACTTCTTAGCGAAGGACTTCTTAATTTCAGACGTCGTCAAGGATATGATGGCAGATAATTAATACAAAAATTGAAAAAAAAGTAAAAATATGTTATAATAAAAATGTAATCTAAAATTGATACTGTATAGGAGGGAACAATAATGAAAGTTGCAATTGCAACAAGTTCTCAAGAAAAGATTGCAGGAGTGAAAGATGCGTTTCTTCGGTTCTTTCAGATGAAGGAATCTGAAATCGAATTTTACTCCACACCAATCGAATCAGGAGTGCCAGAGCAACCATTTGATGATGAAATTTATCAAGGAGCTTTAAACAGGGTGAATGGAACTCGAGAAGTATTGAAGGATATGGATTTCTATATTAGTTGTGAGGCTGGTATAGAGTATGCATTTTTCCATTTCTACAATGTACAGGTTGTTTGTATATTTGATAGTAAGTCTCAATGCTATTTCTGGGGGAAAAGTGCAGGTTGGTCAATTCCGGATGATGCTATTGAAGAAATTTTCCATAGTAATCTGGATATTTTTCTTAGGAGCAAAGGAATAACCTGCATAGAAGAGTTGCTTGGCCAAAACAATTCCAGAAGGGCAGCTGTAGCACAAGCTGCAGAATTTGCATTAGCTTCTGGAAGATTGCAAAAAAACAATTGAGGTATAAAAACCTCAATTGTTTTTTGTTTTTATGCATATGTTTTAATGTAATATTAACATAAAAAGTGAACGGAAACTTGCAAAAAATGGCAAAACATGATATAATATATATGTATTAAATTTTCTTGCAAAGGAGAAAATGAAATGAGTGAAATAAGAAACAAAGTAATTACTATTTCAGGAGAACCTGTAAGTGGTAAATCTACAGTTGTAAAAAGATTAAAAGAAAAATATGAAGCAATGGGATATAATGTTCATGTAATATTAACAGGACATTTTTTTAGGGATATAATAATGAAAGAATATATACAAATGTATCCTGATAGAAAAGATGCAAATTTAGCTGATGTTCAAGCAGATGAAAGTTTTGCACAAAAAAGAAATGAAATTGATAAATTAGTTGACGAAGAAATGAGAAAAAAAGGTGAACAAATAAATAGCCAGGAAAGACCAAATGATGTATACATTATAGACTCAAGATTAGCATGGCATAATATACCAACATCATATGCGGTTCGCCTAACAATTGATGAGAAAATAGCAGGAGAAAGAGCATTCAAAGACGAAACAAGAGGTCGTGAAGATAGATATGAAACAGCAGAAGAGGCAACAGAAAAAACAAGAGAAAGAAAATTAGGAGAAATAAAAAGATATAAAGAAAGATATGGAGTAGATTTGTCAAATCCAGAAAATTATGATTTGATAGTTGATACAGCATATTCAAATACAGATGAATTAGCTGATATAATTATAGAAGGTGAAGAAGCATATAGAGAAGGAGAAGATTATCCAAAAATGTGGGCATCTCCGGCAACGTTTATAGGAACTCAAACAGATAGACAAACAGCAGCTCCTTCAGGAGGATTATGGTGTACTCCACAAGAACTTGCAGATATAATGCAAAAAGACGGATATAATCCTAAATTAGGAGAAATAGAGGTAGTAGAAAATTATGGAGAAAAATTTGTAAAAGAAGGGCATCATAGATGTATGGCAATATTAACTTTGGGAAGAACATTAACACCGTATAGAGTTAATAATGATCCAATGGAAAATGAAAGATTGAAAGCTGAACAAAATAATATATATTTTGCATATGACTGGAGTGATTGTATAAGATATTTTGGTGGAAAAATAGGAAATCAAAGCCAGTTCAAAGATTTTTCAGTAGAGAAATTAACTGCATATGAAGGCAGAATAAAAGGAATGCTTGAAAAAATACAAGGAAATAATAGTAGTGATGGAAGATAATAATAAAAAAGATTATTCTTAAAAAGAATAATCTTTTTTTGTTGACTTACTTATATAAAAGTGGTAAAATATCAGCTGCGTGAGGTAAACCTTAAGTAGTAATTCAAACCAACAACAAGAGGGAGGAAAACGACATGAGTCATAATTATGGTTTGGAGAATCTGAAGACATATCTTATGTCTCGGAATTATTTGTGGTCTGAAAAAGAACACAAAAAAGTAATCCTAGTCAATGTTAATGAATGCAAAGACAAAATAACATTGACAGGACTGGTCAAAGCATTGAAAGGAACAGGATATCTCGAATGGGAAGCTCTTTTGGCTAGCTGGCTAACTATTGCTGTTATTAATGCAATTAAAAATGGTGAAGATACGGCAGATATAACAAGGATGTTTAGTCGCGAGCTCAGTGCTTATGATGCTATTGGTAAGCAAACATTTCCCCATGATAAACATGTTGACCTTTTGATGAAAAGACTTTTTGAGAAGGTTGAAGAATCTGCTGATGAGCTTAAAGTAAAGCTTGTCAAGATTGTATAAGACTCCAAAGGCCATCTACATACTGATGTGTGTAGATGGCTTTTGATATATTTGACTAAATTACCTGAATGTGTTATAATTTATTATGTTAAGGAAATACCTTGGCGTAAAAATTCGACTTAAAATTAAGGAGGAAAAAAATGACTATTTCTTGGTATTCTGAAGCGCGGCAACACAAGAATGTGATTCTCTGCGATGCTGGTAAATACAATCACGTAACCTACGATAAGGTACAGCATGCTCTGATGGGAATGGGACTTTGCGAATGGGAAGTTTATATGGGAGAAGTGTTCGAAAAAGCAATTTCTCAGGCTATTTCTCAGAACGCAAACACTGCAGACATTACAGCTATGTTTAGTTGCGATTTGATTGGTGTGGATGAAATGACTGGTAAGTATTGGACTAGACAGGAAAATGTAATCATTTTCCTGATGAACAAACTCTTTGACAAGGTCAGCGAAAGTGAAAATGAACTGATTGTGAAAGTCAAAGAGGGACTGCTATGCTAAGCCTATAAGAAACGGTCAAAAATCTACCCGCTATACACATAAGTGTGTGGCGGGTTTCTTTTTTATTTAAAAATTTTTTTTAAAAAAAGATTATTTTAAATTAAGAATAATCTTTTTTATTTTGACTAAAATATATAT
The DNA here is from genome assembly GCA_045602065.1 of Clostridia bacterium. GTDB lineage: Bacteria > Bacillota > Clostridia > TANB77 > CAG-508 > CAG-269. Next base: position 14,405 of record JAZSAX010000002.1, on the reverse strand, counting down.
GAATGAAATTTTTCATTCAAAAAGGAGGAGAAAGTATGAGAGTTAAGGATTGTATGTGTGGTGAAGTATGTTGGGTAAAACCAGATACTAAAATTTCTGAAATCGCTAAAATTATGGAGCAAAATCATATTGGTTGTGTACCAGTTTGTGATGAGAAAAATAGTTTAGTTGGAATAATTACAGATAGAGATATTATACTTCGTGGTATTGCTTGTGATAAAGATGTAAAAAACACAAATGCTAGTGAAATTATGACAACTAATGTTTGTACTTGTAACCAAGAAGATGATATCTATGATGCTGAACTAAAAATGGCAAATAATCAAATAAGAAGAATTCCTGTTGTTGATAACAATAAAGTAATAGGAATTTTAACTTTTGGAGATTTAGCGCATTATTATGATGAAATTGGAGAAAACGAATTTTGTAATACTGTAGAAAATATTTGCGAATGTGGTGGACAAGCGAAAAATAACTGCTAGGCAAATGAATACCTATTTAATTATTTGATTTGACAAATGATATGTAACTATTTTCATAGCCAAAACATAGTCTGGGTCTTCGTCGGGGTCTTGGCTTTACTCAAATAGTTACATATCATTTACTCACAATAACAATATTAAAAATAGTATTTATTTGCTAGAGAGGAGTAGAAGGTGGCTGAGGATTTAAGTTATATTTATAAAGTGATTAGAAAAGTTTTGAATATCTTTTTAATAATTACAGGAATATACATAGGTTTAAAATTGGCAGTGTTTTATATGCCATTTATAATTGCATTTGTAATAGCTTTGATTATAGAACCTGCAATAAGATATTTAATGAAAAAAATAAATTTAACAAGAAAAATGAGTTCTATTATAATTTTTTTATTAGCATTTACAATAATAATAGGAAGTATAACTTGGGGAATTGTTACATTGATATCAGAATCTACGAATTTGCTACAAACATTAAATATTTATATAGACAAAGCTTATACACAAATTCAAGATACTATTGGCAAAATGAATATTACAAAAATAAGTATATCAAGAAATGTTTTTAATTTTATGCAAGATGCATCATCAGAAATATTATTTAAAGTATCAGGTTGGTTAACAGAGTTCTTGACAAAATTAATAACTGCTATAACATCAATTCCCACAATTGCTATATATACAGTTATAACAATACTTTCCTTATATTTTATATGTACAGATAGAATATATATGTTAGATTTTATGGAATATCATATGCCATCTAAATGGGTACAAAAAATTGCAATACATATAAAAGAAATTACAAAAAATTTAGGTGGTTATTTAAAAGCTGAAGCTATACTTGTTCTAGTATCTTTTATTATTTCAGTCGTAGGATTATATATTTTAAAGTTTGTAGGAATGAATGTAACATATCCATTATTAATTGCTCTTGCAATTGCTTTTGTAGATGCTTTGCCAATTTTAGGGTCTGGAACAGTAATGGTTCCTTGGGCAATAATTTCAGCATTAAATGGAGATATAAGATTAGGTATAGGAATTACAGCTTTATGGATTATTATGTCTATTGCAAGACAGTTTTTAACACCTAAGATTGTAAGTGGCAAAATAGGTATTCATCCAATTTTTACTCTTATTGCAATGTATACAGGTTTTAAAGTTATTGGAGTAATGGGCATGCTTATTGGCCCAATTGTTCTTATTATTTTGAAAAGTGTTTTTGGTAATAAACTAGAACAAGGTATATTTAGTTAAATCGGTTCATACACTTAAATATAAAAAATTTAAATGGAGGGGCCTATGTTTATATACAATCTAAAAATAAATGGTGGGATGGCACTAAAGACAATCATAGTAGTATTATCTCTATTCATGTTGATAGTATTTGGAATAAGTGTTTATAGAATATTTTTTACAAGTGGTAAACTTGAAGTAAATGATGGATTTTCACAAGATGGAACTATAGAAATACAACCACAAAATTACACTAATATTTTACAAGCAGTGCATGAAAATCCGGATTCATATTTGGGAAAGGAAATTAAATTTGTTGGTTATATATACAGGGTGATTGATTTTGAAGACAATCAATTTGTCTTAGCAAGAGATATGCTAATAAATGAAGAAAGAACACAATCAGTTGTTGTTGGTTTTTTGAGTGAATATAAAGATGCTAAAAATTTTAAGGATAGGGATTGGGTTGAATTAACAGGTGTTATTGAAATGGGAAAATATCACAATAAAGAAGTTCCTATTATAAAAGTGAAAAAAATTGAACAAACTTCTGAACCAGAGAATCCTTTTGTTTTTCCACCAGAAGATACATACATACCTACAAGTGGAACGTTATAAAAATTGTTGATTTTTGTAAAAAACATGTTATAATAATGTTGTTCGAAAGAATTATATTAAGCATTATGAATAAAAAGGAGTTGAATATTTTTGAAAAACAAAAACTATTGGAAATCTCGCTTAAAAAAGAAAATGGTTCAACGGCAAAAAGATGGAATGGAATATTTGATTTGGAATTTAAATCCAGAAGACAAGAAAATTATACAAGAACTGGGTTATAGAGTCGAACCCTACTTGTATTTTGTGCAAACAAAACATTTTTATAACATTAAAAATGTTTGGAGTTCGTTCTTAAAAGATTTACACTACGCGAAAAAGAACGGAAGAAATCACATTATAAAACAACTGAGCCAGACAGAAAAAGATTTATTGGATAGATACTGTATTCAATATTATCCTCTCAAATATAAAATTTATCTCTGCGAATAATTATTATTTTATTTTTAGTGCACAAAGAGTCCACAGGAATCCTGTGGACTCTATTTAATGTTCACAATAAATTTACTTAAAAAACTTGAAATATGCATATAATCATGATATATTTAACAAGAACCAAATGTTGAAAGGAAGAATGAAATGGGAATATTTAGAAAAATATTTAAAAGCTACAGTGAAAAAGAAGTAAAAAGAATAATGCCAATAGTAGAGCAAATAAATAGCTTAGAGGCAGAAATATCAAAACTAACAGATGAAGAATTAAAAAATCAAACAAATATATTTAAAAAACAATTAGAAGAAGGAAAAACATTGGATGATATATTACCAGAAGCATTTGCAACTGTAAGAGAAGCATCAAAAAGAGTATTAGGAATGAGACATTTTGATGTGCAATTAATAGGTGGAATAATATTACATCAAGGAAGAATTGCAGAAATGAGAACAGGTGAAGGAAAGACACTTGTTGCAACACTTCCAGTATATTTGAATGCTTTAACAGGAAAAGGTGTACATGTAATAACAGTAAATGATTACTTAGCAAAAAGAGATAGTGAATGGATGGGGAAACTATATAAATTCCTAGGTCTATCAGTAGGTTTAGTAATTGCTGGTATGGACCCAAAAGAAAAGCAAGCAGCATATGGATGTGATATCACTTATGGAACAAATAATGAATATGGATTTGACTATTTAAGAGATAATATGGTTATTTACAAAAATCAATTAGTTCAAAGAGGCTTAAATTATGCAATTGTAGACGAAATTGATAGTATTTTAATTGATGAGGCTAGAACGCCACTTATTATATCAGGAAGAGCAAACCAATCATCAGATTTATATAAAAAAGCAAATGATTTTGTAAGAAGATTACAAGCAAAAATAATAGTAGAAGAAGATGTAAAAAATCAAGAACAAGCTGATGATAACGAAAAATATGATTACATAGTAGACTTAAAAGCAAAATCAGCATCATTAACACAAAAAGGTATTAAAAAAGCAGAAGATGAATTCAGGCTAGAAAACTTTAATGACATAGAAAATTCAACATTAGTACACCATGTAAACCAAGCATTAAGAGCACATGGAATAATGAAAAGAGATATAGATTATATCGTAAAAGATGGAGAAGTACTAATTGTAGATGAATTTACAGGTCGTATTATGTATGGAAGAAGATATAATAATGGATTACATCAAGCAATAGAAGCAAAAGAAGGTGTTAAAATTGCAGATGAATCAAAAACTCTGGCAACAATAACATTCCAAAATTATTTTAGAATGTATGGAAAATTAGCAGGAATGACAGGTACTGCTATGACAGAAGAAGTTGAATTTGAAGAAATTTATCACTTAGATGTAATATCAATTCCAACAAACAAACCAACAATAAGACAAGATCAAAATGATGTTATATATAAAAATGAAAACGCTAAATTTAATGCAATAGCCAAAAGTGTAAAAGAAAGCAATAGCAAAGGACAACCAGTATTAGTAGGTACTGTATCAATTGAAAAATCTGAAAAATTGAGTAGAATCTTAAAAAGAGAAGGAATTAAACATGAAGTATTAAATGCTAAATTCCATGAAAAAGAAGCTGAAATAATAGCGCAAGCAGGAAAATTTGGAGCAGTAACAATTGCCACAAATATGGCAGGACGTGGAACTGACATTATGCTTGGAGGAAATAGTGAATATTTAGCAAAACAAGAAATGAAAAGAAATAAAGTTTCAGATGAATTAATAGAACAAGCAAATACATTTTATGAGACAGATGACCAAGAAATTATAAATGCTAGAGAACAATTCAAAAAACTTGTAAAGAAATTTGATGAAGAAATCAAAGAGGAAAAAGAAAAAGTAATTGCAGCTGGTGGTTTGAAAATAATAGGAACAGAAAGACATGAATCAAGAAGAATTGACAATCAGTTACGTGGACGTAGTGGACGTCAAGGAGATCCAGGTGAATCTAAATTCTATATTGGATTAGATGATGATTTGATGAAAATCTTCGGTGGAGACATGATTACAAAAGTATATAACACAATGGGAATGGATGAAAATATTCCAATTGAAAATGGAATGATTAGTAATGCAGTAGAAAATGCCCAAAAGAAAGTTGAAGGAAGAAACTTTAGCATCAGAAAAAATGTATTAAAATATGATGATGTTATGAATGCACAAAGAGAAATCATTTACAAACAAAGAAGACAAGTACTTGATGGAGAAAACATTAATCAAAGTATTTTAAACATGATAAATTCACTTGCAGAAGAAGTTGTTTTAACATATTTTGCTAGCGAAGAGGATGTAAATGTTGAAGCTTTAAGTACAGAAATTAGAAATACATTTGGTATAGAAATGAAAGACTGGCTTAAAGACAATTCAAAAGATTCAAATGAAGTTGTAACCAAACTTCAAGAACTTGCTCTAGAAAAATATGCTGAAAAAGAGAAGGAAGTAGGAAGTGAACAATTAAGAGAACTTGAAAGAGTTGCTATGCTTAAAGTTGTTGACCAAAAGTGGATGGATCATATTGATGCAATGGATGAGTTAAAAAACGGTATTGGTCTACGTGCATATGGACAACAAGATCCTGTTGTAAAATACAGACTTGAAGGTATGGATATGTTTGATGAAATGGTATTTTCTATTAAACATGATGTTGTTAAAATTCTTATGAATCTTCGTAAACAAGAAGAAGTTAAAAGAGAAGAAGCGGCTAAAATTACAGGTGCAGCTTTACAAACTTTAAGAAGTTTAGATAATGACCAAAAACAAGTGAAATCAACTATTAATAGAACTGTTGTTAATCAAGGTCCTCAAATTGGTAGGAACGACCCTTGCAGCTGCGGCTCTGGAAAGAAGTATAAGAATTGTTGTGGGAAATAAAAGAAAAGATAGCAATTAATCATTGCTATCTTCTTTCTTTTGCCCAGGAATTACAATATTCTGTGGTTTTTTATCTTTGTTTTTTGGCTTAGCTGCATGGATATGTTCGTAAACGGGAGAAATATCTAAATTTGAACCATCTCCACTAACAACTTCAATTTCTTTTTTATCTTGTTTTTCATCAGCCATTGTAAACACTCCTTATACACTTTTTTTTATCTTAACACAAAACCTAAAAAATGTAAATAAAAATTTATAATGTTTTGGAAAAATAATGATAAACCTTGACATAAAGCGGAAAACATGAGAAAATATAGCTATCGAAAAATAAGGAAAAGTAGGGATAAAATGGAAATACAAAAAATGAAAGAAATAATTGAAGCAATACTATTTGCAGCAGGAAGAATTGTTACACAAGAAGAATTAGTATTAGCTTTAGAAATAGATAAAAATCAAATAGATGAAATAATCAAAAATATGCAAGAAGAATTTAAAACAAGAGGAATAGAAATAATCAAAGTAGAAAATGGATATCAATTATGCACAAAAAAAGAATATTATGAATATGTATATCCAGTTCTAGACAAAAGAACAAAACCAAGTCTATCAACAGCAGCGCTAGAAACACTTGCGATAATTGCATATAATCCAAGAGCAACAAAAGCTGAGATAGAAGCAATTAGAGGAGTAAATAGTGATGGAACTATATACAAATTACTAGACTATGGTTTAATTGAAGATGCTGGAAAAGCAGATTTACCCGGTAGGCCGATAACATATAAAACAACACCAGAATTTTTAAAAATGTTTGGTTATGAAACATCAGCAAATTTACCGGAACTACCGAAATACAAGCTAGATGCAAATAGACAAATTGTAATTGATGAATTAATTGAGGAGGAATAAAAATGAAATTATCACAAACAGGAATGGGAACAACAAAATTAAACAATATAGATGAGATGTATCCAGGGCAAAGTATATTATTACAAACTGGACAATTAGTACAATATGGAGCAGGATTATTTGGATATAATACAATTCCATTATTAGTAAGAAGAAATGTAGAAAAAATAATAGTAGAAACTTTAAACAAATATGGATGTGCAGAAGTATTATTACCAACACTACAACCAGATACAATTTGGAAAAATTCTGGTAGATATGAACATTACACACAAGATGGAACAATGTTAATAACAGAATCAAATAAAGGAACATTCTGCTTAGCTCCAACAGGAGAAGAAGCAATGTTAGAATTTGCAAGAGAAAAATTAAAATCATACAAAAATTTACCAGTAACATATTATCAAATTGGGGAAAAATACAGAAATGAAATAAGAACAAGAGGATATTTATTAAGAGGGAAAGCATTCCCAATGCTAGATGCATACAGTTTTGATAAAGATGAACAAGGAATGGCAATATCATACGAAAATGTAAGAACAGCATTTTTAGAAATATTTGAAAAAATCGGACTAAAAGTAATTCCAATAGTAGCAGATAATGGTGCTATGGGTGGAAAAAAATCTGAAGAATTCATGTTAATATCAAATCAAGGTGAAGATAAAATATTATATGATGAATCTACAGGAATTGGTTTAAATACAGAAATTCTTGAAAAAGAAAATTATGAACAATATCTAAAAGAAGAATATGGAATAGAAGATATATCTAATTTCAAAGAAATAAGAACAATGGAATTAGGACATATATTCCAATTAGGAACAAGATATTCTGAAATGATGAACGGCAAATACATAAATCAAGAAGGAAAAGAAACATTATATTATATGGGATGTTATGGAATTGGTGTAAGTAGAACAGTTGCAGCTTTATATGAACAATGTTTAATAAATGATGAAAAATGGGGACCATGTGGATTTGTATTACCAAAATCAGTTGCACCATATTTATTACAAATAGTGCCAAAAGTAGAAAGTGAAGAAAAAATGCAAGTTGCAAACAAACTATACCAAAAATTACAACAAAACGGAATTGGAGCAATACTTGATGATAGAGAAAACTTATCTATTGGTGCAAAAATAAAAGATGCAAAAGTTTTAGGAACGCCATATTTAGTTGTTATTGGAGATAAAACAGAAGGTGAAAACTTAGAGGTAGAGAACAATTTGACTGGTGAAAAAATTGCAACAACAGTAGATGAAATTTGCAAGCTATTAGTATAGTAACTTGAAAAAATCAAATATAACTATTTCATGGGCAAAACATATTCTGGGTCTTCGCGTAGGTGTTGCCCTAATTCAATAGTTATATTTAATTTTTTCAATATTTATTACACAAAAATAGTTGTAAATTACTATAATTATTGATATACTATTAAAGATAAAACTATCTAAAAATATCTAAAGAAAGGAAAGTGATTAGATATGGAAGAAAACAAAAATGAAGAAGTAGTGGAAATACAAGAAATCGAAGAAAGCAATGAAGGAATCAAAATTGCAAATGATGTAGTTGCAGTAATAGCTGGAGTGGCTGTGTCAGAAGTTCCAGGAGTAGCAAGTATGTCAGGAGGTTTTGCAGGAGGAATATCAGAAGTATTAAGCGGAAAGAAGAACCTATCAAAAGGAATAAAAGTTGATGCAGATGAAAAAGAAGTAAAAATAGATGTAAACATCATTGTAGAATATGGTTCAAGAATTCCAGATGTAGCATTTGAAATACAAAACAGAGTTAAAAAATCAGTAGAAAACATGACAGGGCTAAAAGTAGCAGAAGTGAATGTTCATGTTCAAGGTGTTAAAACAGAAACAGAAAGAGAAGAAGAACAAGAAGAAACAGAAAAAGAAGATAAAGAATAAGAAATGGAGTAGATATTATGAAATTTTTAGAAAGATTTACATTAGTAACATATTCATTAATAATTTTAATTTTAGCAGTAATATTAAGTTTATTAATATTTAACTGGATGGACTTTGAAGTTGTAACAGATATGGTAGAAGCATTAATAACAGGTTCATTATCATCAAAAATAACATTAGGAGTATGTGTAGTATTTATATTGTTATCAATAAAATGTATGTTTTTTGATGAAAGCTCTAAAGAAGCTATAAAAGAGGCACAAGGAATATTATTAAAAAATGAAAACGGACAATTAATGATATCAAGAGAGACAATAGATAATATGGTAAAACATGCAGTAGTGGGATTTGAAAATGTAAAACAATGCAATACAAAAATAGATGTAAATGCAGAAAATCAATTAAATATAACATTATTCTTAGTAGTTAATGAAAATGTTGTTATAAAAGAACTTGCAAGCAATTTACAAACAAAAATTAAAGAAGATGTAAAAAGAGTATCAGACTTAGATGTTCAAGAAGTTAATGTTAAGGTAATGAGTTTACAAGAAAACAAAAAAAGCAAAGAATAGGATGATATAAAATGGAAGAAATAAAAAATTTTATAAGTAAATATATTGGAGCAATAATTGGAGTAATAGTTGCAATATTAATATTATGTACAAAATTATATGAAGTAATTGTTTCTATAGTGCTTTTAATTATTGGAGCATTTATTGGAAATTATGTTCAACAAAACAAGGATGAAGTAAAAGAAAAAATAAAAAATTTTATTGATAGACTATAAAAGAATGGAGTTTGAAAATGAAAAGATCAGCTATTAGAGAATTAGCATTTAGATTAATATATAGTTTGGAAATCCAAAAACCAGAAGACTTAGAAGAACAAGTAGAACTATATTTAGAATGCAATGAAGTAGAAGAAAACGAAGCAAAAGAATATATAAAAGATGCAATATTTGGGATAAAACAAAATATTAATGAAATACAAGGATTAATAGAAAAAAATCTAAAAGCTGATTGGAAAATTGACAGAATTTCAAAAATAGATTTAAGTCTATTAAAATTAGCAATATATGAGATAAAATACAAAGATATACCATATAAAGTTGCTATAAATGAGGGGCTGGAATTAGCTAAAAAATACGGAGAAGAAAGTTCTAAAAATTTCGTAAATGGAATATTAGCAAGTGTTGTTAAAGAAATGGAATAAGTATTTTTCAAAAGAAACAAGGAGAAACTAATGAAGTATAATGCAGTAACGGTAACGCAATTGAATAAATACATAAAAGACAGATTTGAGGAAGACGAAAACTTAAATGCAATATTAGTAAAAGGGGAAATCTCCAATTTTAAAAACCATTACACAGGTCATCTGTATTTTACATTAAAAGACGAGAACTCGTTAATAAAATGTATAATGTTTAAAAGCTATGCTGAAAGGCTAGCTTTTAAACCAAAAGATGGAATGAAAGTAATGGTTTTTGGCGCTGTTTCGGTATTTGAAAGAGATGGTGTATATCAAATTTATGCAAAATCACTTTTAGAAGATGGAATGGGAGACTTACATGAACAATTTGAACAATTAAAAGCAAAACTTGAAAAAGAAGGATTATTTGATGAAACTCATAAAAAGCCGATTCCGCTGTATCCTAAAGTAGTTGGAGTTCTAACATCACAAACAGGAGCAGTAATTAGAGATATTATAAATGTAGCAACAAGAAGAAATCCAAATGTTTATATAAGATTATTGCCAGTTCCTGTACAGGGGCCAGGTGCTGCTGAACAAATTGCAGAAAAAATCAAAATGATGAATGAGCAAAAACTAGCAGATGTAATAATCGTTGGCCGTGGAGGAGGTTCTTTAGAAGACTTGTGGCCATTCAATGAGGAAATTGTAGCAAGAGCGATTTATGAATCAGAACTTCCAGTAATTTCTGCAGTAGGACATGAAACTGATTTTACAATAGCAGATTTTGTGGCAGATTTAAGAGCTCCTACACCATCAGCAGCTGCAGAACTTGCAGTTCCAGATGTATATGATTTAAGACAAAAAATTATTAATTATCAAAATAGATGTCGAATATCTTTAAAGAAACAAATTGAACTAATGAAACTTAGATATGAAAAATGTATGAAATCCAGAATATTTACAGATCCAATGAGAAGAATTAGAGACATGGATGTTGTTTTAGATTCATATGTACAAAGATTAGAAAATAAGGCCAAAAGTATTCAAAAAGAAAAACAATCTAAATATGTAGAAGTAGTTGCTAAACTGGATACTTTAAGCCCTTTAAAGACTTTAACTAGAGGATATGTGTTAACTGAAAAAGATGGAGCTTTAATAAAAAGCGCCAAAGAGTTAAAAGAAAATGATGAAGTTAAACTGAGATTTTATGATGGGGAAAAAATGGCACGTGTAAATTAGGGACAGACGTTTAAAAGAAAGGAAGATGTATATGAAAAAACAAAAGAAACAAAATTTATTAACAGCAATAATTATAATATTGGTATTAGCTTTAATTGTATTAGTTGGATCAATGGTATATGAAGAAGTAATAAACATGAGCAAACAACCTACTCAAGATACATCAACTCCAATAACACAAGAGCAAGACGATGATGAAAATGAAGAATCGAACAATGAAGATATTCCTATAGTAGAAGAGGAAAAAGAAGATGTATCAAATCAAGAGAACGAAGATGAAGAGTATGTAGGACAAGAAGAACAAGCTGCTGATGAAGATAATACTACACAAAGTGCAGAAGAAAGAGCTATACAACTTGCTAAAAAAGAATGGGGAAATGATGATACAGTAATATTTAGCATTGAAAATAAAACTGGTTCAAAATACCGTATATCAGTAAGAAAAGAAGCAACTACTCTTAAGTGGTATGAAGTAGATGTTGAAACATGGGAAATTAGTGAATACTAATACTTTGAAAGGAAGAGAAAAATGAGTAAAGAGAATTTTGAGGAATCAATGAAAACATTAGAAGGAATTGTGTCAGAATTAGAAAATGGTAATTTAAATCTTGACGAATCTGTAAAAAAGTTTGAAGAAGGAATGAAAATTGCCAAACAATGCAATATGATTTTAGAAAATGCAGAAAAGAAAATAACAATTCTTTTAGAAAAAGATGGAGAATTAAAAGAGGAAGATTTTAATGCTGAATAAACACAAATGAAAGGATAAAAATTACATGAGTGACTTACAAAAAATAATCACCAACAAATACATATATGTACCACTAATTGTATGGTTTTGCATCCAAACATTTAAAGTAATATATGATTTAATTACAACAAAAAAATTTAATTTTAAAAGAATTTTAGGTGCAGGAGGAATGCCTAGTTCTCATTCAGCAATAGTAACATGTATATCTGCAATGATAGGCAAAAACCAAGGATTTGATACACCAATATTTGCAATGTCTTTAATATTTGCAATGGTAGTAATGTATGATGCAGCAGGAGTGAGAAGAGCTGCAGGAAAACAAGCAAGATTATTAAACAAAATTGTTGAAACTCCTGGACTTTCAAGTGTACAAGTTCAAGAAAAATTAGTTGAAGTACTAGGACATACACCTTTACAAGTTTTTGTTGGTGCTTTTATAGGAATTGCAGTAGGATTATTAGTATAATTTAAGGAGGTCATCAAAATGACAGATATCGAAATTGCTAAAAGCGTAGAATTAAAAAAGATAACAGAAATCGCTGAAACTGTTGGAATAACAGAAGATGAGTTAGAAATGTACGGAAAATACAAAGCTAAAATATCAAGTGAAATAAATAAAAAATTAGAAAATAAGAAAAATGGAAAACTAGTTTTAGTTACAGCAATGAGTCCGACACCTTTAGGAGAGGGAAAAACAACAATATCAATATCAATTGCAGATGGTTTAAGGAAAATTGGTAAAAAATCAATCTTAGCATTAAGAGAACCATCACTTGGACCTGTATTTGGAGTGAAAGGAGGGGCGACAGGAGGAGGACATGCTCAAGTTGCACCAATGGAAGATATTAATTTACACTTTACAGGGGACATTCATGCAATTACGGCTGCAAATAATTTATTATCAGCAATGATAGATAATCATATTTATCATGGAAATGAATTAGAAATTGAAAAAGTTGTGTGGAAAAGATGTGTTGATTTAAATGATAGACAATTAAGAGTAGTTGATACTGGATTATCTGAAGAAAGCAAAATTGTTCCAAGAAAAGATGCTTTTGATATTACAGTAGCATCAGAAGTTATGGCAATTCTATGTTTAGCAACAGATATCGAAGACTTAAAAACAAAACTTGGAAATATTATTATAGGATATAACAAAAAGGGACAACCAGTTTATGCAAGAGATTTAAAAGCTGAAGGTTCAATGGCTGTTTTATTAAAAGATGCAATAAAACCAAATTTAGTACAATCTTTAGAGCATACACCTGCAATCATACATGGAGGACCTTTTGCTAATATTGCACATGGATGTAATAGTGTAATTGCAACTAAAATGGCATTGAAATTAGCTGATTATATAATTACTGAAGCTGGATTTGGAGCAGACTTAGGCGCTGAAAAATTCTTAGATATAAAGTGTAGAAAAGCAAATCTTAAACCAGATGCAGTTGTTTGTGTAGCAACAATAAAAGCACTAAAATATAATGGTGGAGTACCAAAAGAAAATGTCAAAGAAGAAAATATGGAAGCTTTAAGCCAAGGTATGAGTAATCTGTACAGACATATAGATAATTTAAAAAATAAATTCGGTTTAAATGTTATTGTAGCATTAAACAAATATAATACTGATAGTGACCAAGAAATTAAATTTGTACAAACAGAATTATCTAAAAAACAAATTCCATCAAGCGTAGTTGAAAGCTGGGCTAAAGGTGGAGAAGGTGCTATTGACATAGCGACACAATTAGTTGAACTTGTAGAACAAGAAGAAAACTTCACTTATATATATGATTTAAAAGATTCAATAACAGAAAAAATAAATAAAGTTGCAACTAAAATTTATGGTGCAGGAAAAGTGAATTATACTGAAGAAGCACTTGCAAATATTAAGAAAATTGAAGAAATTGGATATTCTAATGTGCCAGTTTGTATTGCAAAAACTCAATATTCATTTTCAGATGATGCAAAAAAATTAAATTCTCCAGAAGATTTTGAATTCAATGTTAGAAATGTTGAACTAAAAGCAGGAGCAGGATTTATTGTAGTGTTGGCTGGAAAGATTATGACAATGCCAGGATTACCTAAAGTACCAGCTGCTGAAAGTATTAATATTGATGCAAATGGTGAAATAGTAGGAATATTTTAAAAAAGACTCTAGAAGAGTCTTTTTTTATATAAAAGTCGTATTTTGTCGAAAGAAAGTTCGTAGAAATCACTCAAAAATATTGACATAGTGTATTAAAATAGATATAATACTTACACAAAGAGAGGTGAAAATATGTTAAAAACAATATCATTAGGAAAATTAATAGCATTTCCAAAATTTAAAATGAAAAAAGAAGGAAGAGTGTATGACAAAGAATGGAATACATGGTTTTCATGCGAAGAAGAAAGACAAAACTTCATAAGAGCTATTGCTGCTGCAGAAGAAGATGAAAGAGAAGGAAGAGAAGGCACATGGGAGGAGTTGATTGCAGAATTTGAAAATGATTACGGAATACAAATACGAAATTAAGCAAGAAAAAAGCTTCAAAAAAGACTTAAGAAATATATATGAATATATTTCAGATGATTTGAAGGAAAGAAATATTGCAAATAAATTTCTGAAGGCAATTGACAATAAAATTAAAATTTTAGAAACTTTTCCATTTGCTTATGAATTATATAAAAAAGAAGAAAATTTTGAATATCGAAAACTTATAGTCAAAAACTATATTATAATCTATAAAATAAATTTAAAAG
>JAZSAX010000001.1:0-2425 GCA_045602065.1 Clostridia bacterium | reverse complement strand
CGAATTTTAATCTACTATATGCACCTTTTCCTGTAATCATAAATGATATTTCTTTATATCCACCTAATTCTGTTGCATTTTCATTTAATATATCTATTTTCCAGTGTTTTCTTTCTGCATACATTGAATACATTCTAAATAGTGTTCCCGCAAATAATGCTGCTTCTTCTCCTCCAGCACCACCACGAATTTCGCAAATAATGTTTTTATCATCATTTGGATCTTTTGGTATTAATAATGTTTTTAGTTCATCTTCAATTTGTGGAAGTTTTTCTTTTGCTTCATAATAATCGATTTCAGCAAGCTCTTTTAAGTCTTTGTCTTCCATCATTTCTTTAGCATCTTCCATTCTTTGAACTTCTTTTTTATATTCTCTATATTTTTGTACAACTTCTTCAATTGAACTATGTTCTTTTATTAATTTTTGCCATTCTGCTTGATTTGCTATTACCGCTGGATCACTTATCATTTTTGTCAATTCTTCATATCTAGCTTCTACTACTTCTAATTTGTCAAACATAAATATTCTCCTTTTTATTTAAACTCGTTTTTTATTATACCATATATTCCCACTTTTTTCAAGTAGTCGAACACAAAAAGGCAAAAAGGGACCTGGTCCCTTTTTACCTTTCTTCATCTAAAAATATATCATCTAAAGAAACCGTCGTTTCTTCTTGTCTTAGGGATTGAATATTTTCGCCATTTCCTTTGACAAATGATATCATTTGATTTTTTAATTCTGATGAACGGCCTCTTAGTTTAATATCCCTTGCTTGCTTAGTCATTTGTTGAACTTGTTCTTGGCTTAAATTAACCATTCTTCTCGAACGTTTTGAATATACGTAAAATTGTCTTTGTTCCCCATTTTCTGCATAAATACAAAATGAATATCTTTTTTGCCCTTTATCATCAGATAATATGCATTCATCTATAATTGCTTTTTCTCTATTTTCATGTTTAAAAAATTGGTTTTCAACTGGTACATCATAGCAAACACCCAAAATTTTCTTATATAATTTATTTGCTTCTATACATCTTGCATTTTGAAGTGCATCTTGAATTTTAGGGTCATTCATAAAAAATTCTATCATTTCAATTGGTGTTTTGCGTTGACATCTAAGCATTGCTGCAAATATCATAATATATTCATCTGTAAATCTTTCATTTTCTTCTAATTGATATATTTTTCTAAATGTTCTTTCAATTGTACTATTATCTATAGTTGAGGTTTTAACACCATTTTTAATTTGAACTTGATTTAACCCAAATGCTTTAGGTTTAGAATGAGTTTGTAATCTATATAAATCTGATTGAATATCAACTTCTACATATTCTCCATTTGATAATTTAACAATTGGGCATACATGTTCTTGTTTTTTAGGAGAAACTTTTTTGAAAATATCATTATCTCCTGCTTTATCTTCTACTCCGGGTACACGTTTTTGATAAAGCACCTCAAAGCCAAATTCCTTAACAACATAACCAAACAATTCTGCCATAGTAACACAAATTAATTTTCTTTTTATTTCTTTGTGTGGTCTTTGCGCTTCAGATTTAGCTAATTTATAAATTTTTTCTTTAGTTTCTCTATCTCCCCACAAGTATTGTTCATCAAAAGAAATTTGTTTTGCAATTTCAGTTTCAATAAATGCTAATTTTTCAATTTCAGTCAAATCATTTGGCATTGTTTGCTTTATACTTTCTACTAATTGTTTTCTTGTTAATTTTCTTTTCCCCATATTTTCCCCTTCTTTTATAGGATTATGTGATTAAATGATATATGTAATTCTTCTAAAATTTCTTTTTCCCTGTGTGTACAAGTAAAAATAATTATTTGTCTATCAGAAAATTCGCTTGATAAATAATTTAAGATATTTTTTAATCTTTCATTATCATAATAAGCAAAAGCTTCATCTAAAATAATTGGAACTTTTTCTTTTGAAACTTCATCTAACATTGCAAGTCTTAAAGATAAATATAATTGGTCAATTGTGCCAACACTTAATCTTTCTGCAGGAATATAATTTCCATTTTCTAATTCTACAATTAATCCTTGTTCATCGTTAAAATATAAATTACTATATTTTCCTTTTGTTATTTTAGAAATATTTTCTGACAATTTCCCTGTAAATACTGGACTCACATTATTTTTCATTTTTTCATAAGCTTTTGCCAAAAGTGTTTTTACTAATTCTATACTTTGATTTGTTTTTTGTAAATTATTATATTGTTCTTTTAATGAAAATAATTCTTCTTCTAAGCTTGCCAATTTTTCTAGTTCCGGTCCAATATTATCTTTTTTTAATTCTAATTTATTTATTTCTAATTTTGAATTATTTATTTCTTTTTCTAATAAATATATTTTGTCATTTATATTTTCTGTTTTTAATAAATTATTTATTTCGTATTTATCAATATTTTTTTC